>JAEZQR010000113.1 GCA_023413015.1 Pseudomonadota bacterium | reverse complement strand
TGGTAGAAGTCATCGAACATGGCGTCGATCTCGCCCGCCGACAGTTTTCCCGCCACTTCCGGATCGGACTTCAGCAGCTTGGCGAACATGCCGCTCCGGTCCCCGCGTGCCTGCCACACCTGCATGGCGTTGCGCTGCACGGCGGCGTACGCGTCCTCGCGGCTGAGCCCGGCCTGGGTCAGCGCCAGCAGCACGCGCTGGCTGTTGTGCAGCCCGCCCAGCAGGTCGAGGTTGGCCTTCATGTTCTCGGGATAGACCAGCAGGTTCTCGATCAGCCCGACTAGCCGGTTGAGTGCGAAATCCAGCGTCACCGTCGCATCCGGACCGATCATCCGCTCGACCGAGGAGTGCGAGATGTCGCGCTCGTGCCACAGCGCTACATCCTCGAGGGCAGGGGTCACCATCCCGCGCACCAGCCGCGCGAGGCCGGTCAGGTTTTCGCTCAGCACGGGGTTGCGCTTGTGCGGCATCGCCGACGAGCCCTTCTGCCCCGGCGAGAAATATTCCTCGGCCTCGAGCACCTCGGTGCGCTGCAGGTGCCGCACCTCGGTCGCCAGCCGCTCGACGCAGCTTGCGATCACGCCGAGCGTCGCGAAATACATCGCGTGCCGGTCGCGCGGGATCACCTGCGTCGACACCGGCTCGGGCTTGAGGCCCATTGCCTTGGCGACATGCTCCTCGACGGCGGGCGCGATGTTGGCGAAGGTGCCGACCGCGCCCGAGATCGCGCAGGTCGCCACTTCCTCGCGCGCGGCGATCATGCGCGCACGGCAGCGGTCGAACTCGGCATAAGCCTGCGCGAGCTTCAGCCCGAACGTGGTCGGCTCGGCGTGGATGCCGTGACTGCGGCCGATCGTGGGGGTGAGCTTGTGCTCGAGCGCCCGGCGCTTCAGCACCGCGAGCAGCTCGTCGAGGTCGCGGATCAGGATATCGGCAGCGCGCACGAGTTGGACGTTCAAACAGGTGTCGAGCACGTCCGAGCTCGTCATGCCCTGATGCACGAAGCGCGCCTCCGGGCCGACATGCTCGGCGAGGCTGGTCAGGAAGGCGATGACATCGTGCTTCACCTCGCGCTCGATCTCGTCGATGCGCGCGACGTCGAAGCCGCCGCGCTCCCACACCGCCTTGGCGGCCTCCTTCGGCACGACACCCAGCTCGGCGAGCGCATCGGTCGCGTGCGCCTCGATCTCGAACCAGATCCGGAAGCGGGTCTCCGGCTCCCAAAGCTTCACCATCTCGGGGCGCGAATAGCGGGGGATCATACCCAAGCTCCTGAAATATATACAGAACCGAAACGAACGGTTCTCCTGCCCGCCCCGGTTAACAATCGAAGCCGGAACCCGCAACCGTAACGAGACGTTGATTGGCCACCTTGTCCGCCAGCCTATCGGGGGCAGGCGCGACAGACAGGGATGTGGAGAATCGACGCACGATCAAGTGATGTTGAGTAGGAGGAAAAGTAATGCGTACCCTCGTTCTGGCGGCTGCCGCCCTGCTGTGCGGCACCGCGGCTTACGCGCAAACCCCGACCACCACGGCTGACGGCAACCAGACTGTCCAGGGTGCGACCACCAAGGTCATCGCCATGGGCGACCAGTACACCGTCCACCGGGTCATGCCCGACGGTACCGTCATGGTGAAGACGCTGACCGGCGCGGATGCCAAGCTCGCGATGAAGGGCGAGACGCCGCCGGCGCTCGCCGCGTTCATGGCGACCGGAGCCTCGAGCACCATGACGATGGGTGCCGGCGAGACCACGCAGACCACGACGGAAACCACCACGCAGCCGAAGCAGTAAGGCAGTGCTGGCCGCCCCGCCGTCCGGGCGGGGCGGATTTCGGCGTGGCGCTTTCGTTGAGTTGAGTAGGAGAAAGACAGCCATGCGCAATCTCATCTTGGCGACGGCCGCGCTGATGTGCGGCACGAGCGCTTGGGCGCAGTCGACGACCACGACGAGCGACCAGACAACCACGACGACCCAGACCACCGGCGACCAAACCACCACGACCACGACGACCACCGAGCCGTCGAGCACCATGTCGACGACTGGCACCGGTCAGGCCTCGATGGCCACGACGACCACGAGCGCCGACAATCAGCCCGCTTATGGCGCGACCACCAAGATCATCGCCGTCGGCGACCAGTACACGGTTCACCGCGTGCTGCCGGACGGCACCGTCATGGTGAAGACGCTGACCGGCGAGGACGCGAAGATGGCAATGCGCGGCGAGACGCCTGCGGCCTTGGCCTCGTTCATGGCGACCGGCAACCAGATGGCGGCGAACATGCCCACGCGGAGCATGACGATGGGCGCAGGCATGGCGTCGACGATGACGACGCCGACCGCCGAAGGCACGCAGGCCGCGACGGGCGCGCTGGCGTCCTTCGACGCCAACAAGGACGGCAACCTGTCGCCCCTCGAGTTCGCGCAGTCGGTCATCGCCAGCAGCGCCCCGGCTGCCGGTGGCGACACTGGCCTGTCGGCGAAGGCGCGTCGCGACCTGCGCAGCCGGGCGTCGGGCAACGGTGCCGTCAAGCTCCTGAACCAGACGGCGGGCGAGTTCAGCGCGGCCGACGCCAACCACGACATGCGCGTCGACCAGAACGAGCTCGCCATATGGTATTCGATGGGCAAGCCCGACGCGGCCAACCGCATGTCGATGACCAGTGGCGCCGGCATGAGCACGACCTCGACGACCGGCACGAGCACGCCGACCACCAGTGCCACGATGAACTCGACGTCGCCGAGCGGGACGACTGCTCCGGACGACACGACCACGCCGAAGGACACGGGCGTGACGCCCACGCCGTCCCACTAGGATCGGCGTGGCGACAGGAAGGGAGCCGCAGAAGCGGCTCCCTTCCGCGTTGCTAGATCAGGCCCATATTCTTCAGGCTGGCATGCCCCTGGCGCCCGATGATCACATGGTCGTGGACGGTCACGCCGAGCGGGCGGCCTGCCGCGGCGATGCGGGTGGTAAGCTCGATGTCGTCGCGGCTCGGCTTGGGGTCGCCGGTCGGGTGGTTGTGCGCCAGCACGATCGCGGTCGCGCCCAGCTCAAGCGCCCGCTTCATTACCTCGCGCACGTAGACGGGCGTCTGGTTGACCGTGCCGTGCGACAGCAGCTCGCTGCGGATCAGCACGTTCCGGCCATCGAGGAACAGGACGCGGAACCGCTCGATCCCGCGATGCGCCATGTCGGCATGCAGATAGTCGAGCACCGCCTGCCAGCTCGAAAGCAGCGGCCGACCGACGACGTCGTCTCGCAGCGCCCGCACCGCCGTCACCTGCACGAACTTCAGCGCCGCCACGGCCGTCTTGCCGAGCCCTTGGACGCGCATCAGTTCGGCTGGCTTCGCCGCGAGCACCGCCGACAACGTCCCGAATTCGGCCAGCAGCCGCCTGGCGAGCGGCTTGGTATCCCGTCTCGGCGTCACCAATGCCAGCACATATTCGAGCAGCTCATGGTCGAGGATGCCATCGCCGTCCCCGTCGAACAGTCGCTGCCGCAGGCGGGCGCGATGGCCGATACCGTCGTTGCCGTCCCCGTTCATATCGCCACCATAACGAGCGGGCAGGTCTCGGCAACCTTCGCCTCAGGGCCCGGGCCGTTACGGGCTTAAATCGCCGTTAACCTTGCTGCGATAGGGTGGCAGCCTCTGGAGGCTGTCCGCCTTCGCCGGCTGTTCGAGGGAGCGTCACGATCGATGAAGGATACGCCGCTCCCCATCTTCCTGGGCGAGGCTGCCGATCCCGTCACCCCCGAAGCCGCTCGTGCAATCGGCGAGGCCGCGCTCCACGCCGAACTGTCCGAACTGCGCGCCCGGCTCGAGCGCGAGCGCAGCGCGCGCGCCGCCGCCGAGGCGCGGCTGGCCCAGCTGGCGCTGGCGCTCGACGGGACCAATGTCGGCGTCTGGGATTGGAACGTCGCCAGCGGCGATGTCTGGCTCAGCGACGGGGCGCTTGCCATCCAGGGCTATGCTCCCGGCGACGTGCGCACGAACGTCGATGGTTTTTCGGCCTATATCCATCCGGACGACGCGCCGATCTTCGGGCGGCTGGTCAACGACTGCCTGCGGGGTCGCACGCCGCTGATCGAAAGCGAGCACCGGCTGCGTTGCAAGGCCGGCGGCTGGGTCTGGGTGCAGGAGCGCGCCCGCGTGGTCGAAACCGATGAAGCCGGCCAGGCACTGCGCGTCATCGGCACGCGCAGCGACATCACCGACCGCCGCGCCACCGACGAGCGGCTGCGCTGGCTGGCCGCGCACGACGTGCTCACCGGCCTGCCCAACCGCGCCCGTTTCCAGGAGGTGCTGGGCCAATGCTGGCGCGATGCGGCGGCGCGTGGCACGCGACTGGGTCTGCTGCTGCTCGACCTCGACGGCTTCAAGAGCGTCAATGACGCCCGCGGGCACGATGCGGGCGACGCACTGCTGTGCGATGTCGCCCGGCGCCTGCGTGCCGACTTCGGCGGCGCGAACCTGCCCACGCGCCTGGGCGGCGACGAGTTCGCGGTGCTCCTGCCCGGCATCGCTGGCGAAACCGCGTTGCGCGAGGCGGCGCTTCGCGCCGTCGGCCCGGCGGAGGAGGGGATGGGCCGCGCGACCGTGGGGGCTGCACTCTTCCCCGACCACGCCGATGCGCCGGAGCGGCTGCTCAAATGCGCCGACATCGCGCTCTACACTGGCAAGCGCCAGGAGCGCGGGACGGCGGTGGTCTACGGCGATGCCGGCACGGACACGGCCCATATCGCCTGAGCCGCGATGCCTCAGGCGGCCTTGTCTCTAACGGAGCCGGGCGAGCCAGATGGTGTGACCACCGCAGCTCGGGTCCTCGACAGCATGCGCCACGACATCGAACCCGTTCGCATCGAGTAGCTGTCGGTACTCCGCTGCGTCCAGACTGGCGTGATAGAGGGACTCGCCCTGGTAGCTCCCGATGGCGACGCCGTGGTTTGAGCCGCTCGTGAACATCAACGCCGCCCGGGGTGCCGCGTGCGCACGGAAGACTGGGAACATCCGTCGCTGATCGTCCGGGCACAGGTGAAAGAAGCTGTCCCACGCCAGGATGCCGTCGAACCGCCGCCCGAGCGACAGGTGCCGCATGTCGGCGACCAGCCAATCATGCGCTGGAAACCGGGTCCGGCAGATCTCGATCAGCGGCGGCGAGGCATCCACGCCGGTGACGTCGTGGCCGCTCTCGACCAGATAGCGCGCGAGGGGCTCGCCCGCACCGCAGCCGACATCGAGAATATGTGCGCGTCGCGGCAGCAGCGCCAGAAAGCGGTCGAGCCATGGTCGTTCGAACAGGGTGCGGCCGCGATCCGCGTCCCAAGCGAGCGCATGACGCTGGTAGAGCCCTATGATCCGGTCGGCCTCGGATGCCACGCTGGCTGCCCGCGCGCTCAGGCGGCGTAGGGCGGGGCGTCGAAGCCGGCGGGGCTCTTGGTGAAGATCTCGCAGCCGTTCTCGGTGATGCCGATCGAATGCTCGAACTGCGCTGACAGCGAGCGGTCGCGCGTCACCGCGGTCCAGCCGTCGTCGAGCACCTTCACGTCCGCGCGGCCGAGGTTGATCATCGGCTCGATGGTGAAGATCATGCCCGGCTTCAGCGCCACGCCGCGCCCCGGCTTGCCGACATGGACGACATTGGGCGCATCGTGGAACACGCGGCCCACGCCATGCCCGCAGAAGTCGCGCACCACCGAATAGCGCTGGCTCTCGGCATAGGTCTGGATCGCGTGGCCGACATCGCCGAGCGTGTTGCCGGGCTTCGCCTGCTCGATGCCGCGCATCAGGCATTCGTAGGTCACCTCGACGAGCCGGCGCGCCTTCAGCGGCACGTCGCCCACGAGATACATGCGGCTGGTGTCGCCATGCCAGCCGTCGACCACCACGGTCACGTCGATGTTGACGATGTCGCCCGACACCAGCTTCTTCGATCCCGGGATACCGTGGCAGACGACATGATTGATGCTGGTGCACAGCGAATGGCTGTAGCCGCGGTAGAAGACGGTCGCGGGTTGGGCGCCCGCCGTCACCACATGATCATAGGCCAGCTGGTCGAGCTCGCCGGTGGTCACGCCGGGCTTCACATGCGGCACGAGCATGTCGAGCACTTCGGCGGCCACCCGTCCGGCCCGGCGCATGCCCTCGAAGGCGTCCGGCCCGTGCAGCTTGATCGCCGAGGTCGGCTCGGTGGTATCGGTCTCGATGGCGGCGATGTAGTTCATGTAGGTGCCTTTAACTTATTGGCGCGCGCGGCGCCACGCGTTAAGCCGGTGGCCGCATGACTGACGCTTCCCGCATCTGGACCGCCGCGCTGATCATCATCGGCGACGAGATTCTGTCGGGGCGCACGCAGGACGCGAACCTCGCCTATCTCGCCAAATGGCTCAACGTGCAGGGCATCCGTCTGCGGACCGCCCGCGTCGTTCCCGATGAGATGGGGGCGATCGCCGAGGCGATCAATGCGCTCAAGCCGCCCGCGCACGACTATCTGTTCACGACGGGCGGCATCGGCCCGACGCACGACGACATCACGGTCGACGCCATCGCCGCCGCGCTGGACGTCCCGGTCGTCATGCACCCGCAGGCCGAAGCAACGCTGCGCGCCTATTACGGCGACCGGATCACCGACGCGCGCCTGCGCATGGCGCGCGTGCCGGAAGGCGCCGACCTCATCCCGAACCCGGTTTCGGGCGCACCGGGCATCCGGCTAGGCAACATCTTCATCATGGCCGGCGTGCCCAAGATCACGCAGGGCATGCTCGCCGGCCTCGACGGTCAGCTCGAAGGTGGCCGCCCCATGCTGTCGCGCAACGTCGGTGCCTGGATCGGCGAAAGCGCCGTCGCCGATCTGCTCGCCAGCACCGAACGCGCGTTCGACGGCGTCCAGATCGGCAGCTATCCCTTCTGGCGCGATGGCCGGGTGGGCGCCAACTTCGTGATCCGCAGTTCCGACCCGCACGCGCTCGCCGGCTGCGCCGAAGCGCTGCTGGCGGGTTTGCGCGACGCCGGCGTCGAACCTATTGATGGAGAGATCTGACTAGGCCCGCGTGGCGAAATCGGTAGACGCAAGAGACTTAAAATCTCTCGTTCCGTAAGGGGCGTGCCGGTTCGAGTCCGGCCGCGGGCACCATGGAGATCAGGAAGGGATGCTCATGCCACTAGCGGCGTGAGCATCCGGCGGAGCCGCTCAAGGGCGGCCTTCTTGATCTGGCAGACACGCGCGGCGCCAACGCCGAGCACCTCGCCGATCTCCTCAAGGTTCAGTTCCTCGACGAAGTAGAGCTGCAGCACCATCGCCTCGCGTTCGGGGAGTTGCTTCAGGTTGGCGGCCAGGGTCCTGGCCATATCGGCGCGCTCGAGACTTTCCGCCTGCGTTTCAGTGCTGTCGGCAAAGGAAAGCGAGTGATCGGAGTAGCTCTCGTCGATCATCTCGTAGCGCACGCCCTGACACTCCTCGAGCTGGCGCGCGATCTCATGTGGGGTGAGGGAGAGGCGTTCGGCGACCTCTGCGTCGGTGGCGGGCCGGCCGCTCTGGCTCGAAATCTCGCGCCGCGCCTGCTCGATCTGCTTGCGGCGGACCAGCATGCCGCGCGTCATGTTGGCGTGGCGACGAAGCTCGTCGATCATCGCCCCGCGTATCCGGATCGTGGCGTAGGTTGCGAACGCTGCGCCGGGCCGAGGCTCAAAGTGATACGCGGCTTCCATGAGCGCTACCATGCCGATCTGGATGAGATCCTCGATCTCGATCGAACGGCTGATGCGGCCGTGCACCTGCCATGCGATTTTCCGCACCAGCGGCAGATGCGAGGAGATGAGCACGGGCGGCGTCAGCCGGACCGGCGCCACCACCTCGGCATGTTGTATCAATTCTTCCTTCAGCAGCGCCCGCATCGAACGTTCCCCCGCGCTAACCCCTTAGCCACCCCCCGCACGACGCCCGTTGAACTCGGCCGTCGAGCCACCCGCAGTTGGTTGCCGTTGGAATTCGGAAGTCATTGACTAACGAAATGCCCGGCAGAACCAATTGGTGGGCACAAACGAAATGCACATAAATCATTCCGGCGACAACTAACGGACATTAACCATGGTGCAGGATGCCAGTGGTGGCGTGGCGGCATGCTATTAGCGGTTTATAGCTAAGCTCATGATGTAGAATGCAAATGTCGCATTTTGTTCTTGTCCATGCAACGCGCATTAAGTGCCGTATGTACGTACAATTACGGACAGGGCGACCACGGCGAAGCCAAGCTTATGACCCCCGTGGGGCAAGATCAGGTCTGCCGAATAGCTGGCTCGCCGATTCGGATGTTTTGGAGGGGGCGCTTCAGTTCAAGGTGATCTCGGGCTATGCCCGGAACAGGCTGGGTCGCGCCTCACATGCCGGCTGTAGCGCACACGCTATCGAGATTGGTTGCATTGAGCATTGCTGCCGGGACTGTGCCTGTTCTGGGGATTCACCCGCGGCAGCGGATTCAGGCCACGCAGAATTATGACCGGATGTGGTGCCCGCGGCTCAACTCAGTGCGCCGAACGTCTGCTCGATCTTGGCCTTCAGTTCAGCGGGTTTCACGGGCTTGCCGAGATAGTTGGTAGCACCAAGCGAGGCAGCCTTCATCACGATCTCACGCTCGACTCGTCCGGTCAGCATGATGAAGGGAACCTTCGTCAGGGCAGGTTCCGCACGCACGGCGCTCAATAGCGCAAAGCCATCCATGCCGGGCATCTCCAGGTCAGACAGGATCAGGTGCGGCGGATCAGCCTTGGCGGTGGCCAACGCGGCTTCGCCCGAGGCCTCGTCCCGAATGTCCACGATCCCGAAGCTGCTGAGTGCCTGGCGCACGAGCGCACGCATGGAAAGCTGGTCATCGACGATCATGACACGCAGGCGATTTGCTGCTGGCATCCTATTGAACCCCTTCACGCGTACTTTGGGCAGCTCGCACCGGCCCCGATCATATAAACGACTATCGTGTTGATTCCTTGCGAAGGCCTAGCGCGTTTATGCCAAGCCTATCTTCTCCTGACCCGAATTCAGATGATCACGGTGAGGGAGTGGCGGATTGCAACTCGGCACCGACCTGATGCAGCGTCAGCTTAAGCCGCCTGCATCATTGCCGGCGCGGCTCCATCGTCCCGCAGGATGAAGCCCTGGCCACGCACGGTCTGGATGATCGAGTCAGGATTTTCGATGCCTGCTTCCTGCATCTTGCGCCGCAATGTGCAGATGAACACATCAATGGCTCTGACATCAGGCTCGTCACGGCCGCTGTAGATGATGTCGATCAACTGCTCGCGGGACAGCAGCCGTCCCTTCTTGAGCGCGAGCGCTTCGAGCACGGCGAAGACGCGCGATGACAGGCGCGCCGGCTTGCCATTGAAAGTCGCGACGGCAGCTTCGAGGTCAACGGAGACGGGGCCCACGATCAGCTGTGCGCTCGGCTGTCCATGCGATCGGACGAGCAATTGCCGCACGCGGGCCTGCAGTTCTCGATCACCGGGCATCACGGCGAACACCTCGTCCGCACCGGCCTCGATGTGATCGATGCGCTCGGCAATCGCCATTCCCGTTCCCACAACGACGATGGGTGTCCCATTCTTCCGGCGGCGAAGCGTGCGCACCAGGTCGAGCGAACTAATATCCGGGATGGGCGGGACGATCGCGATAAGTTCGAAAGTTTCCAGACACACGAGATCCAGCGCCTCGTCTCCGGTCCTGCTGTCGAAGCAGGAAAAGCGCGCATTCGTCAGGGTGGACCGTATCGGCCTTGCGGCTCCATGACAGTCACTGACCAATAGACACCGCATTGCGTCCTCTGACCGCGTGATAGTTCACACAGAAGAACGTCAATGGGCGTTCGAGCTTAATGGAAAGCAGTTGGCCGGTATGTACAGAAGCGCTTCTTCGGGCTTGCGGAGGCTCTACTCCGGCATGATGACGGCGACGACCCGGTCGACCCGCCGGCTGCCCTCCAATGCCACTTGGCTGCGGGGCTTTTCGCGCAGGCCTAAAAGCCCTTTCACCTGATCGTGGAAGACCCGCACCGCTTGAGGTGTCGGGCCATCCCACATGATCGCGAGGCCCATATCCAGCGGTCGCATTCCCGCTTGACCTACGAGGTACGATCCCGGTGGCACGCTGGGCCCAAGCGCCGGGATGTCGAGCCTGACCGCATATTCCCGTTCCGCACGTTTTACCCTACCAACCAGCAGCGCCGGTGTCGGAATCGGAAGCTCGCCGGCGCGTCCGTCAGCAAATAGGGGGATTTCACTTACCGGGCGACCATGGCCACCATGTAGCTTATCCAGGATTTCAGCTAGATCGCCATTGGCGAAGGCGTCGTTCGCCGTAGCGCGCAACTGGTCGAGCGAGCCCTGCCGGAACAGTCCGACAATGGCATTCGAGATGCTGTCGTCGGCCTTGAACGCCCGTCTACCCGTCTCGATCAACCGCATCAACGAGTCGGATACGCTTTGCCCAGATGCCTTCTCGATCTTGCGTGCCAAGCTGCTGAGCGAGTCGCCCATTTCGAGGCGCCGCTTTCGAATGTAAGCCCCGATGATGCTGGTCTCATCAAGCCTGTTGGCGACCGGGGTATCGATTCTGATACTGTCTGAGGGGACCCCATAGTAAGCGGCGAGCGAATTCAATAGGGTGTCGCTCGGTCGAACATAACCCTTCTCGATGCGGCTCAGGTTTCCGATCGAGCAGCCGCAGGCGGTCGCGACTTCTTCAAGGAAGATTTTGCGGCCAAATTGATCGGACTTGCCCTCGCGTAACTCGCGTAGCCGATTAGGCCAGATAATGGCAGGAACGCCAGCGGCGACCATTCAGTAATACCTGTTAACCAGCAGTTACTATGTGAGTATTTCTACTATAATTGTAACGCGCCTCTCACAAGCTAGGAATAAAGCGCTGGAATGGAGCTTCTAGCCCGTTCTGGGGGAAGTGGCAGGGCTGAAAGTTGCACTGCAAGGAGGCACGGGTGTCGGAGCTTTCCGGATTCTTCTTGGCTGTTGAAGGCGGCGAAGGCGCGGGTAAGACGACGCTTGTTGAAGGGCTTGCAGAGTATTTTGAGGCGCAGGGCTACCTCGTCACGGTGACATCGGATCCGTCGGGCTGCGAGCTCGGTCGGCAGATCGGGGGGCTTCTCGGTAACGCCTCCGCCGTGAATGATCCAATGACCGCGATGCTTCTCCTGACAGCAGCTCGCCGGCAGTTGATCGAGACGGTCATACGGCCGGCGCTCGCCGCGGGTCACATTGTGCTGTGCGAACGCTACGTGCATTGGACGCTGGTCCAGCAGGGCGTGTTCGGCGATTTCGCAGCCGACGCTCCGCTCCGGATGCATGCCGAGGCTTGCGATGATCTCTGGCCCCATATCACGATCCTGTTGGACGCCGACCCGTCGGTGACGTTGAACCGAACCCGTCCGGATCTGACCAGCCATGTCGTGGAGCGGGCGGCGCTACCGGTCTATGAAGCCGTCGCCGCGGCTTACCGGCAAAGCATGCGCTATACGCCGGAAGGCGACTACGGCATCGTTGCCGCTGGCAATGCGCCAGCCATCATCCTTGCCGACACCATCAATATGGTAGCGGTGAACGACCACTTCGAGCGCTACCTGGAGCGGCAATCCGCTCCAACACATCTGCAGCTCGCACGAGCCTGAAAGCCGTACATTATCCATCGCTATTGGACAGCGTGCTGACAATAGTCCCAGTGGGCCTGCCGCCGAACGCTCCGCCTTTGCATTCTACGTAGCGTGACAGGAACTCCTGCGTCGCATGTCGGGCTTAGCCAAGCGGCGGAGGGCGCCTGCAACTATGCACCTCTCCAGATACAGTGCCTATCCACATCTTCATTTCCATCCGTTTGGTATGAAGGCTTGTCGCTGGCTGGTGCATCATGCCTGGGAGGATCTGCATCCGCCAACCAATGTTGAGCTTCGCATCGCCGGGGGCATGGGCAAGCATCAATTCGCCTGCGAGTTCCGTTCGGACCGGCCTGAAGGCTCGATCATCGCCGTTACCCGGTCAGTCTGTGACCATAAGAAAAGAGCCGCAGCTGTTTCCAGCTGCGGCTCTGTATCTTGAACGGCCCTGACGCTGGCCCTTTCGGGCCGGGCCGCTCGAACGCTTAGCGGAACAGGCTCATCACCGACGACGGCGCCTGGTTGGCGATCGAGAGTGCCTGGAGACCCAGCTGCTGCTTGATCTGCAGCGACTGGAGCTTGGCGCTTTCCTTCGCCAGGTCGGCGTCGACTAGGTTACCGATGCCGGCCTCGACCGTATCCGACAGCTTGGTGTTGAAGGTGATCGCCGAGTCGATCTGGCGAGCGGCCGAACCAAGCGTCGACAGCGAGGTGTTGAGCCGGGTGATCGCGCTCGCGATCGCCGTTTCCGCCGTCGCCGCATTGGCAGCACTGTTGATCTGCATCGTATTGTTGACGGTGCCCATGACGGTGCCGCCGAGTTGCATGCTCTGGTTCGCGACCGTGAGCGTCGAGCCGGCGCCGCTCTGGATCGAGCGGAGCGCGCTGACCGAGCCGCTGGAAGCTTGGTCAAGCAGGTTGGTGCCGTTGAACGTCGACGACTTGACGACCGTATCGATCTGATCGCGCAGCTTGACGAAGTCTTCGTTCAGCGCCGTCCGGGTCGCGGCGTCGATGCCCGCGTCCTTCGCGGCCACGGCCTTGGCCTTCATCTGGTTGAGCAGGTCGCTGACCGATTCCGCACCCGACAGCGCCACGTCGACGGTCGACTTGGCGCGGTTGAGCGAACCGGCGACCGCCTTCATGCTGGCCATGTCGCCGCGCAGCTTCTGGGCGATGGCATAGGTTGCCGAGTCGTCCTTGGCCGACGCCACGGCGAGGCCGGTGTTGATGCGGCTTTGCACCGTCTCGAGACCAGCCTGCGTCGCGTTGAGGTTCTGCAGCGCGATCGCGGCGCCGACGTTAGTGTTAACCGAAAAAGCCATTGTTATGTCCTTTCATCCTGAAAGCGACCGGCAAGCCGGTCAGGACCCTCCTGGTCCATAGTCAATGACTACATGATTCGTTTGTGTGTTCTGTTAAGACAGGTTGATTTTTTTGAGCTCGCTTGTCGCGGAAACGGTACCCAGCCAGTCGGCGGCCAACCTCCCGCGATCTGCTGAGGATCGAGCTGTGCCTTAGAAGGGCGAGAGCAGGTCGGTGGCCTGTTGCAGCCAGCCGGGTTGCTGAACGTCGGTCAGCACACCGCGGCCGCCATAAGCGATACGAGCGTCGGCGATCTGCGTGTGCTGGACCGTGTTGTCCGCCGCAATATCTTCCGGGCGAACGATGCCGCCCACGGTCAGGTCGCGCAGCTCGTTGTTCACGCGCACCTGCTGGCGGCCCTGGATTATGAGGTTGCCGTTCGGGAGGACGTCACTGACAACGGCCGCGACGGTCAGCGCGACGCGTTCCGAGCGCGCGGTCTGGCCGGTGCCGGTGGTCTTGGTGCCGCCGCTCGCGTCGAGCAGCCGGCCGGGGTTCTTCCCGAGATGTTTCTGGAGGCCACCAAGCGCCGGGATGCCGGCGCTCGCCGAGCCGTCGCGGCTCCGGCTGGTCGCATTGTCCACCTGCGCGCGGTCGGCGATGTCGATGCGCACGGTGAGGATGTCGCCGACGCGCGCGGCGCGCTGGTCGCGGAAGAGCGACGTGCCGCCGGACGATTTGAACAGCGACGCGCTCGGGGTCGCGGGCGACGGCGGCGCGGGCGTACGCCCGGCTGCGGCCTGCGCCGCGAGCGACGGCTCATAGGCCGGCGCCGGCAGCGCCGATGGGGGTGCCAGCCGCGGCGGTCGGCCGATCTCGCCCAAGCGCTCGATGTTCGAGCAGCCGGCGAGGAGGATTCCGAAGCCGACGATCCGGATAACAGCAGACGATCCGCGGACCTTCATGACATCAACCTCCCACGCGGACGACACCGCGTCCGACGACCTCGCCTTCGATGAGCGCCTGCCCGCCTTGAAGCTGGGCCCGGACGGTCGATCCCATCGCGCCGCTCGACAGCGCCTTGCCGCGACCCTCGATCCGCAAGGGGCCGTCCTGCACCAGCAGCGTCACGGCCTGCCCCTTGCGGACAAGCTGCGGGGCGGTAACGTCGTAGCTCTTGAGCGGGCTCCCGGCGGTCAGCGCGCGCACCGCCTCCTTACCGGCCGCCGCCTCGGCGGTCAGCGCGCCGCGCGCGGAGCCGATGGCGACAGGCGCTTTGCTGAAGTCGGCCGCCGACAACAGCGCGCCGGCTTCCACGTCGCGGGCGAGCACGGCCACCTCGACCGTCGACGCCGCCTCCTGTGCGGACACGGGCATGGCGAGCAGCGCCGCAAGCAAGGCGAGCCGGCGCATCGCTTAGCGGCCCTGCGAGGTCATGGCGAGCATGTCGTCGGCGGCCTTGATGACACGCGAGTTCATCTCATAGGCGCGCTGTGCGGTGATGAGCGCGGTGATCTCGGCGACGGCATTGACGTTCGAAGCCTCGAGATATCGCTGCCGCAGGACGCCGAAGCCCGGCTCGCCGGGGGCGGCGGTGCGCGGAGCTCCCGATGCGGCCGTCTCGATGAGCAGGTTGCCGCCCATGGCCTCGAGCCCGGCATCGTTGGCGAATTGCGCGAGCTCGATCTGTCCGACGCGCTGGGGCTCCGGATCGTCCGAGGTCTTCACCTCGACCTCGCCGGTCGGACTGACGGTGACGTCGACCGCATTCTCGGGGATGGCGATGCCCGGCAGCACCCGGTAGCCGTCGGCGGTCACCAGCTCGCCATCGGCCGAGACCTGGAAGGAGCCGGCACGCGTATAGGCTTCCTGCCCGTTCGGCAGCTCGACACGGAAATAGCCGGCGCCGTTGATCGCGAGATCGTAGCGATTGCCGGTCTCGGTGAGCGCACCTTCTTCCTGCACCCGGTAGACGCCAGCGGTGCGGACGCCCGCGCCGATCATCACGCCGGAGGGTGCGCGCGTATCCTGGCCCGACGTGGTGGCACCCGCACGCTGCACCGACTGGTAGAGCAGATCCGCGAATTCGGCGCGGTTCCGCTTGAAGCCGGTGGTCCCCATGTTGGCGATGTTGTTCGAGATGACCTCGACGTTGGTCTGTTGCGCCAGCATGCCCGTGGCGGCGATCGACAGTGCGCGCATGTTTCAGTTCCTTCTCACTTGATGCTGCCGAGGCGGTCGAGCGACCGGCGGCGGAGGTCGTTGATGTTGTCCGCCATGCGCTGGCTCGCCTGGTAGCTGCGCATGATCTCGATCATCTCGGCGCTCTCGACGACGGCGTTGACGTTCGATCCTTCGACGCCGCCGACCTTCAATCTGACGGCGTTCGCCGGCAGGGCGGCGACGGTTGGTCCGTCGAACAGGCCGTCGCCCGCCTGGGCGAGGAGGCCTTCGTTCGCGATCCGGTAGATGCCGATCCGTCCAAGTTCGCCCTGCGGGCCGAGCACGGTGCCGTCGGCGCTGATCACGACGCGCGCAGCATCGTCGGCGGGCACCTGGATCGGCTGACCGCTGTCCGACACGACGGCGAACCCCATGGGGCCGACCAGTTCGCCTGTGGCGGAAATCTGGAAATGGCCCGCGCGCGTATAGGCAATCGTGCCATCGGGGCGGCGCAGCTGAAAATAACCTTCGCCCTGGATCATCGCGTCGAGCGGATTGCCGGTCGATTGGAAGGCGCCTTCGGCGGTGTCGTGCGTCACGCCCATGTCGATGACGAAGGAGGTGCGGCGGCCGCCGCTCGGTCCGCCGGGGCCGACGTCCATGCTCTCGACCACCTCACGGAAGACGGGCGCCTCGCGCTTGAAGCCGGTCGTGTTCAGGTTGGCGATGTTGTTCGCCGTCACGTCCATCCGGCGGCGGAGCGCCGCTTCGCTGGAAAGGAGGACGAGAGTCGAAACGTCCATATTGCCCCGTCGTAAAGACAGTTCGGCCCGGCGCCGGTCTCGGTCGAGGGGCCGGTCGGTTCGGGTACGCCTAAGAACGGCGGGGAAATTTTTTCCTTAATCGCCGGCATCCGGCCGTCGTCCTAGACCCACAGGAGCGCTGATGAGCAACGAGATCGCCCTGGAACTGGAACCCGAGGACACCGCCTTCGAGGAGGTCGGGTCGACTGTCGAGCCGGACGGCGAACCGAAGCCGGGCCGCAAGCGCTTCGCGAAGCTCGAAAAGCTCGGGAAGATCGGGAAAGCCGCGGCGGCCGTCGCCATCCTGCTCGTGATGGCGGGTGGCGGATACCTCGCCCTCGATTGGCTGAAGAAGCGGTCCGAGGTGCCGGCCGAGGCGGCCGTCTCCTACCTCGAGGTGCCGGACCTGCTCGTCAACATGCGTACCGCCGACGGACGGCCGCGCTTCCTCAAGGTGAAGGTGGTGCTCGAGGTGCCCGACAAGGAAGCTGCCAAGCGGATCGAGACGAAGATGCCGCTGCTCATCGACAGCTACCAGAGCTTCCTCCGCGAGACGCGGCCCGAAGACCTGAGCGGCGCATCCGGCACCTTCCGGATCAAGGAGGAGCTTCTCATCCGCTCGGCGCAGGTCGCGCACCCCGCCACCGTCAACGACGTGCTGATCCAGGAACTGGTGCAGCAATGAGGGACGATCAGGAAATCGAGACGGCATTTGCGACCTCGGTCCCGGCGTCGGTCACCGACAACGCCGGCGAACAGCTCGCGCAGGCCGACATCGATGCGCTGTTCGGCGGCAGCTTCGCAGTCGAGGAGCCGCGGAGCGGCCTGCGGGCGTTGGTCAGCTCGACGCCGGTCTCGCACGAGCGTCTGCCGATGCTCGACGTGGTGTTCGATCGGTTGGTGCGGGCACTGACGACGTCGCTGCGCAATTTTACCGGCGACAATATCGAGATCGGCATCGAGAGCGTCCAGCCGGTCCGCTTCAGCGACTATATGGGCAATATCGCGCTGCCCGCGCTGATCGGCGTCTTCAAGGCGAAGCCGTGGGACAATTTCGGCCATGTCGTGGTCGATGCGAGCCTGATCTACTCGGTGGTGGACGTGCTGCTGGGCGGCCGGCGTTCGGCGCTCAACACCCGCATGAACGGCCGGGCCTTCACGACGATCGAGGTCGGCCTCATCGGGCAGATGCTCGGCATCATCCTCCAGGATCTCGGGGCCAGCTTCGAACCGCTCACGCCGGTGAGCTTCTCGCTCGACAAGATCGAGACCAATCCCAAGTTCGCAGTCATCGCGCAGCCGACCAACGTCGTCGCGGTCGCGACCGTCCGCGTCCTCATGGAGGAGCGCGCCGGCACCTTCCAGGTGATGATCCCCTACGCCACGCTCGAGCCGATCCGCGATCTGCTGCTGCAGCGGTTCATGGGCGAGAAGTTCGGCCGCGACAACATCTGGGAAACGCACCTCGCCGCCGAGCTGTACCGGACATCGCTGCCGCTGGCCGCCGTGCTCGACGAGCAGCAGCTGCGGCTGGGCGAGGTGATGAACTTCGAGGTCGGCCAAGTCCTCCCGCTGCGCATCGGCAAGGGGGATCCGATCGAGCTCCGGTCGGGCGATGTGACCCTGTCGCGCGCCCACATCGGCCAGAAGGGCAACAAGATCGCCGTCGTCGTATCCAACGTCTGCCGAGGAAGTTCCAACCGATGACATTGTCGACCATCATCGACCTGGTGCTGATCGCCGCCATCGCCGTCGGCGGGTTCGCGGCCTGGCGCCTGCATCAACGCCTGCAGGCTTTCCGCGCGATGCTGCCCGAACTCAAGGCCGAGATCGGCAAGCTCAACGCCAGCATCGCCGCTGCCCAAGACACGCTCCTGCGGATGAAGGTCCAGGCGGTGCGCGCTGACGCGCCGGCACGGCGCGAGGCGTCGCGCACGCTTCCGCCAGTCGGCGGCAAGCCAGAGCATCGTCCCCGGAGCGCGCTCGCCAGCCTGATGGCAGCGATGACGAAGGGCGCCGCCTAGAATGCGCCTGGCCTTGGTGATCCCGCTCATCCTGCTGGCCGGTGCCGGCACCGCCACCATGCGGATCCAGGACATGGCGGGCGGCGCGGCGGAGCCGAAGCGCCCACCGACGTCCCGGTTGTCGACGTCGATCGAGGACGACCTCGAGGTGCGGCAGGCCAGGCTGAACCAGCAGGCGCGGGCGCTCGACCTCAAGGAGAAGATGATCGCGGCCACTGCCAAGCGCATGGCGGCCGAAGCCCCGGCGTTGCCGGCCGTGCCCACAGAGGCTGAGGCTGCCGGCCAGCCGGTGGCGGCCCGCCCGGGCGTGCGGCCCGTCGACGAGCGTGTCCTCCAGGTAGCGCGCGTCTATCAGGCCATGAAACCGCGTGAGGCGGCCGCGGTCTTCGAACGGCTCGACCCGGCGCTTCAGGTGAGGATCGCCTCGCAGATGCGCGAGCGTTCAGTCGCGAGCGTCATGGCGGCGATGTCGCCCGAGGCGGCCTCCACGCTTACCGCCGCGCTCGCCGGGATGGCGAGCCGCCCGGCAGCACCCGTTACGAGCGACGGACGATCGTCTCGAGGATCAGGACCTGCGCCTTCTTCTCCGGAACCAACCGGTCCGTCTCGGTCTGCAGCGCCGCCTGGAGGCGCCTGACGTCGACGGGGCGGCTCGGATCGATGCGCAGACGGGCGAATTCCGAAAGGATGCGGACATAGTCGTCGACCATCCGGGGCTTGGCGCTCGAAAGCTTGGCGCGGACATCGCGATCCTCCACCCGCAGCACGAGTCGGGTCTGCAGAAGGCCGAGGGCGCGATAATCGTCGACGATCGGGACGGAGATCGTGCTGAAGCCGATATAGGTCAGCGGTAGGTTCGAGGTGTCCTCTGCCTTGGCCGCAGGCGCGATGGTGAGGGAAAGCGTCGCCGCTAAAAGCGAGGGAAGGATTCGACGCATGATCTTCTCATCAGGACTTAAGATATTAGTCATTGATTGCTGACATAATGACAGTTCCAGAGTCAAGGCTTGCCGCATGAATCCGGATCGCGGGCCCGTCCGCACCACCATCCATATCGCGCAGGCGCCGGAGGCGATGCCGGCGCCGGTGGCCATCACGCCGGCGGACCGGGTGCTGCCGGGACCCGACGGCCCGGCGCCGGATATCAAGCGTCGCAGTCGCCTGCCGCTGCTGGTTTCGTTCCTGATCGCCGCCCTGGTCGGGGCCGGTCTGGTGTTCACCATGGCCGCCGGTGTCGCGCCGGGCGTGACGATCAGCTTTGACCCAGCCAGCGAGATGGTGTCGCGATGAGTCGACGGATTCGTGCGCTATTAGCCGTCCCGCTGCTGGCGCTGAGCGTTCACACGCCGAGCGCGACGGCGACCGCCAGCGATCTGGACCGGGCCGTCGAACTGCGCCTCCTTGCGGGGCTGGCATCGGCGAGCCAAGCGAATCGCCCGGCGGCACGCTGGAACTATGCCAATTTCCTGATCACACGCTCGCGTGCCGCCGAAGCCTTCGGTGTGCTCGAAGCCATGCGGATCGCCGATCCGGCGCTGGAGCAATCGGCGCCGTTCCTGGCACTGCGCGGGCGCAGTCTCCTGAGCCTGCGACGGTACAACGAGGCACTCGGCGCGCTTTCCCATCCCGATCTGCTGGAGGACCCGAACGCCTGCCTGTTGCGCATGCAAGCCTATGACCGGCAGGGCCGGACCGCGGCCGCGGTCGCGGAATGGGGCTGCATCCAGGATGCGTCCCACGCGCTTTCGCCTGCCGACATGGACCAAGCCCGCCTCACCGCAGCCGGCGCCTATGTTGGCATCGGGCAGCTGCGGCACGCGGAAGCCCTATTGTCCAAGCTCGGGTCGCGATTGGTACCGGAGGTGGCCTATTGGCGAGGCGTCATCGCGCTGCGCGAGAAGCGCGCTCGAGATGCGAAAAAGCTTTTTGGGTCGCTCGACCAAGTCTCGGATCCGCGGCTTCGCCTCCGCGCGGCCATGGGGTCGATCGATGCCCGGCTTCAGCTCGGCACGATCGCACCGACCACGGCGTTGGGTGAGCTCGACAAGCTGCGCTTCCAGTGGCGCGGCGGTGGCATCGAGCGCGACGCGATCACGCGCATGATGCTGCTGAGCGAGGCGAGGGGCGACGCCGGCGCAACCCTGGCGCATGGCGCCACGCTCTTCCGTTACTTCAAGCTCGGGCCCGACACGCCGCAGCTGCTGGCCCGGCTTCGCGCCGTCCTGTTCGCCAGCGTTGACCAGCGCTCGCCGCTGCCGCTGGCGGCCCGCGCCGGCCTGCTGTGGGATTACCGCGACCTGCTGCCGCTCGGCGGCGAGGGCGACGACATCATCCGGTCACTCGCGAACCAGCTGGCGGACGCCGGCCTCTATATTCGCGCGGCCGACCTCTTCGCCTATCAGCTGGAGAACCGGCTGGCACCGGGCGCCGGCAGCTCGATCGGGCTCCAGGCAGCCGAGTGGCGGATGATCGTCGGCCGCCCGGATCTGGCGCTGACGGTACTCGACGCGTCGCGGAGCACGGTCATCGATACCGAAACGGCGGTGAAACGAGATACGGTCGCGGCCTTCGCGCTTCTGGCCACCGGCCGGGGCAACGAGGCTTATGCGCTTCTCGATGGGCGGGCGGGGCAGTTGCCGATCGCTGCGCAGGCCGAGCTGTTCTGGCAGGCAAAGGACTGGCGCCGGTTCCTCGATACCAATGCCCGACAGTTGCCGGCGCGCGGCGCGCCGGTCGAGCAGGGAGATCGGACGATCATCATCCGCCACGCCATCGCCGCCACGTCGATCCTCGACACGGGGGCGCTGGCTGAGCTGTCCAGGGCCTACGGCGCCCCTATGGCCAAGGGTCCGCTGAGCACCGCATTCGCGGTGCTCACGCAGCCGGAGGCGCCGATCACGCCGCCGCGGTTCGAGAAGGCGCTGACCGATCTCGCCGAGGCGGTGCCGCCGCCGCGGCTGGATGCATGGCTCGTCGCATTCACCGGCACGCACAGGGCGCCGACGGGCAAGGCGCCCGGCTGATCTGCCGAGCACGAAGCTCGGCGGTCAGATCAGTATTCCGATGTCGGGCGGTAAAGGGGCGAGAGCGAATTCACCCCTCTGATCAGACTCAGAGATAGTGGGTAAGGGACATTTCCCGGAACATCGAGAAGGCCTGATAGCTCGCCTCTAGTGCGAGCTTCTCGTTGGCCAACCGAGTCAGGATTTCGGCGGGGTCGACGTCCTCGGCGTCCACGATGAATTTCTGAAGCTGGTTCTCGCGGGCCACCGACTGTTTGGCGAACGTTTCGACCTGCTCCTGCCGGTACCCGTTCGTGGCCTCCTGCTCGGCGATGCCGTCCGACAGGAGCTTGAGCTTTTCGAGGACACCCTTGAGCTGGTCCTTCTGGGCATCCGTCAGACGCCCGTCGATCGGCCCTAGGTTGTCGATCTCGAACAGCATGTCCGCCACCGGCTTGCCGACGTCGCGCGCCTTCAAGCCATAGGCGAGGTCATGCCCTTCGGAAACGCGAGCGGTGAGCGGGGCCTCGCTGTTGACGAAGGCGTCGTCGCTGGTCGGCAGCGCCAGCAGGTCGGACAGCGAATTCGGGGTGAAGGGGCGCACGTTCACCGACAGGCCGGACATGAGATACTCGCCGCCCTGCGTCATGTTCGTGGTCTGGTTGAGCGTGGCGAATGTCGCTTCCATCGCGCTCCGAAGCCCGTAGATCTCGCCGTTGGCGATGCCCGAACCGACGAGGTCCTGCAGCTGGCGCACCTGATCGTAGAGACCGGACAGCCCGCTGGCGTAGCGGTCGAGAACCTGGCCGACGCGGTCGCTGACCGCGCCATATTTCTTCTCGTTCTCCATGACGCTGCGGGCGTTCAGCGTCGGACGCAGATCGGTGCCCATTTCGCTGTAGGCGTGATACTTCTTGCCGGTCGCCAGCTGGAGCTGCGACAGCGCGGCCTGGTCCTGCGCCTTCTGCATTCCCACAGCGAGCGACTTCTGGAAGCCAAAGGTTCCCATGCGTACGCCGTTCATCTTGGCTTCTCCTAACGGGCCAGGCCCAGCAGCTCTTCGTACATCTGATTGGCGGCCGTGATGAGCCGCGCCGCTGCCGAATAGCTGTTCTGGTAGAGGACCATCTGCGACAGTTCTTCGTCGATGCTGACGCCGGCGACCTGGTCGCGGCGCTGGTCGATATCGGTCAGCCGCGCCGTCGCATCCTCGCGCCCCTGGGCCGCGCGGATCGCCTCGGCCGAGGCGCTGGCGATGAAGTCGGCGCTGCGCTCGTCGAGCGATACCGAGCCCCAGCCGGGGATGCTGGTCTTGCCCGACAGCCCATCGACGAAGGCGGCGGCGCCGCGTGAATCGCCGGCGGCCACCGCGATCGCGCCGACCGCCACTGTTGTGTCGAGCCGGGCGATGCTGAGCCGCGTCGGGGTCTGGGCGATATCGCTCCTGACCTTCGCATTGGCGAGTGCCGCTGCATCGAAGCCCTGTCCCATGTTCAGCATGTCGCTGAGACGGGCGCCGGTCCCGGTCCGGGCGGTACCGTCCGACATCACGTCGAGCGAGATCGCGTTGTTACCGTTGGGCGTCAGCTTGAGGCGGCCGGTATTGTCCAGGCTGAAGCTGGCCAGCGCGCCGAGCGGCGAGCCGTTGAGGCTGGTGATGAGGTCACCCACCGTGCCGCCGGCAGCCGGCGACAGCGTATAGCGCGCGACGATCCGGCCGTTGGCGTCCCGCAGGGCCAGGTCCATGCTCTGGCCGTTCGGGAAGCCGTGTTGATCGGCCGAGGCGAGACCCGCCGGCAGGATCGGCGCAGTCGTCTGGATCAGGTCGTTGAGCCCAAAGGCCTGCGCGAAGCCGAGCCCGGAGCGCGTCGCCGGCCGCGCCGGATCGTCGGCGACGCTGATACCGTTTGCGCCTGCAGTCGCCCTGAGCGTCAGCCGGCCGTCGGCGAAACTGGCCGTGCCGGCGCCGCCGAGCCCCGCATTGATGGCCGCGACGACATCGTCGATGGTCGCGCCGGGGCCGAGCGCATCGAAGTCCACATTGGTCGACGCGACGAGCTTGCCGCTGGCGTCGGTCACGGCGAAGGTCGCGGCGCCGGTGAAATGGCCGAGGTCGGTGCCCACCAGGCCGGTCGCCCGTCCTTGAAGTGTGTTGGGCGGCGGCGACGAGACGTTAAGGTTGTGGACCGCGTTGATCGCGCCGGCAAAGCTCGCGAACAGGTGCCCGAGATTGTTGCCGACATCAGGAACGATCCGGTCGCGCAGATCGATCAGCGCGCCGAGCTTGCCGCCGGTGGCGGTAGCGTCGAGGGTTTCCCCGGTGAGCGTGGTAGTGCGCGAGGTGCGATCGAGGAACGAGACCTCGATCCCCTTGTCGGTCGAGTTCAGCGACCGTGGCTGTCGGTCGAGGAGCGCGACGCCGCTCGCCGTCTCCAAGAACAGTCGCCCGTCGGCCTGCTCGACGGTGCGAAGCTGGACGAGCTTGCCGAGCTCCTCGAGCGCGGCAGTACGCTGGTCCTCATATCCCGCGGTCGACCGTCCTGAAGTGCGGGCGCGCGCGATCTCGTCGTTATAGCCGGCAAGGCGCTCGATCAGCCCGTTGATCTGGTCGACGGTCGAGCCGATCTCGCCCGCCGCATCGTTGCGGGTCCGTTCGATCGAGGACGACAGATCCTTCATGTCAGCCAGCGCGCTTTCCAGCGAGTTGACGAAGGCACGGATCGCGGTGGGGCCTACCGACGGGCTGGTCATCTCGACGGCTGCCGCCTTGATGCGGTCGAACTTCGCGGCCAACGACGTGGAGGCGCCGGGCTGCCCGAGCTGCGTCTGTAGCAGCTTGAGGTGCTTCTCGATGGTTTCCAGCCGCCCGACGTCGCCGGCCGCCTGGAACGACGCCATTTCGAGGAACCGGTCGGCCATGCGTTCGAGCGTGTCGGCCTTGACCCCCACGACGCGGCCGCCCAGCACGTTCGGCGTGAAGCCGACGCGCTGGCGTGCGTATCCCGGCGTCTGGACGTTCGCCAAGTTGTTCGAGACGGCCCGGAGCCCCGCCTGGCTGGCGTTGAGGCCCGAAAGCCCGGTTCTGATGACCTCGGTGATCGACATGGGATCAGGTCCTGTTTCGGTACGCGCGAACCGCTAGGATCACCGCTTCAGGGCGGCGAGTTCCTGAAGCATCTCGTCGGAGGTCTGGATGATCTTGCCGGCCGCCGAATAGGCGCGCTGGATGGTGATCATCTTGGTGAACTGCTCGCCGAGGTCGACGTTGCTCGCTTCGAGCGCGTAGCCGGCAACGAAGCCGCTGCCGCCTTGGCCGGCCGCATTAACGATGTAGTTTCCGGACTCGGAGGTGGCCGAGAAGGTGTTGCCGGCCTCGCGCTTCAGGCCGTCGGCATTGGCGACGGTGACGACCGGCAGCTGATAGATGGCGCGGATCGTCCCGTTGTCGAAAACTGCCGAGACGACGCCATCCTTACCCACCTCGACGCCGGCGACCGCGCTCAGCATGGCGCCGTTCACCTTGGAGGTGAGCAGCGACGACTCCGCGCCGCGCTGGAACAGGCCATCGTCGAGGTCGTCGGTTCCGAGGCCGAGCGTGAGCGGCGCCGAGCCGGCGCCGTTGGTGTAGGTGATGGTCAGGGGATTGAATAGCGCCGCCGTCGAACCTGCGCGGTCGAGGGTGCCGTCGGCATTGAAGCGGATCGTTCCCGTGGCGATCACGCCGCCCGTCTGCGTCACGTCGGTCGGGTTCGCGTACACTTCGGTCGCCCAGGTGTTCGCGGCGGTCTTGAGGAAGCCGAGCGTCACCCGATGCGTGTTGCCCTGCGCGTCATAGACGTCGAAGGAGCGCGTGAAGTGGGGCTGGATGGTGCCGTCGGCGAGAAGCCCGGCGGCATAGGCGGGGGAGCCGGCATAGGCCGTCTGCTGGCTCGAGAGCTGGGCCCGCATATCGATACGCGTCGTCGCCTCGGCACCGCCGATCAGGTCGTTGACGTTGATCGTGGTGAGACTGTCGAGGCCGCCATCGCTGTCGGCTTGGCCATTCGCATTGAGGCGCCAGCCCTGCAGATAGAGCCCGGCGTCGTTCCGCAGGTTCCCGGCCGCATCCTTCTCGAACGAGCCGGCCCGGGTCAACAGGATGCCCGGGCTGGTCGCCGACTGGCGCACGGCGAAGAAGCCCGCACCGTCGATCGCCATGTCGGTCGAGCGGTCGGCGTTCTGGATCAGGCCCGACAACGAGATAAGCGAACGCGGAATGGCTTCCACGCCGCCCGCAGAATAGCCCCGGCCGTT
This sequence comes from Pseudomonadota bacterium, assembly GCA_023413015.1. GTDB lineage: Bacteria > Pseudomonadota > Alphaproteobacteria > Sphingomonadales > Sphingomonadaceae > Sphingoaurantiacus. The sequence goes on along the minus strand of JAEZQR010000113.1, from coordinate 2,934 downwards.
GCCGGCCGCCACCAGCGCCTGGAAGCGCGTGTCCGTGCCTTTGTAGCCGGCCGATTGGACGTTGGTCACATTGTCGGCGGTCGCGGCCATCGCCGTCGAATAGGCCCGAAGGCCCGAAGCGCCGGCGGCAAGGGCGGAATAGAGGCTCATCGCGAAGCTCCGTCGTCGTTGTCTGTGTTCGGACTGGTCCATTCCAGTTCCGTGCCAGAATGACTAACGACCTGACTCGCCGAATATTTCGGGGGAAAAGCGCGAAGGCGGCCGGAAAAGATTTCCGCTTCGACCCTACAGCCCGGCAAGCTTTTTCCGTTCAGATGAAGACAGGCCAACTGAAAGGCGCGGGCGCGATGGGAATGCGGGTTACGCTTCGGCCGGAGGAGCGCATCATCATCAACGGCGCCGTCGTGCGCAACGGTGGCCGCACCACCACGATCGTCATCGACGGGGAAGCGCAAGTACTCCGCGAGAGGATGGTCATGCACCCGGAAACCGCGGCGAAGTCGCCATCGCGGCACGCCTATTATCTCTGCATGCTCGCCTATATCGAGCCCGCCAGGGAGGCCGAGCACAAGCAGGCCTTCGTGACGTGGATGGCAGAAATCATGGACGCCTTCCAGTCGCCGCAGGTGAAGCTTCTGTGCGTCGATGCGCTGCTCGCCGTCGGCCGCCGCGAATATTTCCGCGCGCTGCAACTGCTGCGGCAGGTGATCGAATATGAGGACCAGGTCCTCGCCGAGCAGGCGGCCTGAACGCCCGATGGCCGGCGCCTCGGCATCGGTGCAACGGCTGCGGTCGCTGGGCGTCCAGGCGCGCGCGGTGCAGCCATGGCTGCGCTACGGCCGGGTCGAGACGGTGCGCGGCGCGCTCATCGAGGTGGTGGGCCTCGGATCGGCGGCGGCGGTCGGCGGACGGCTCCGCGTCGTGCGCCAGAATGCGTCGGCGCTGACCGCCGAGATCACCGGCATCGAGGGCGACCGGGTCATGTGCATGGCCTACGGCACGCTCGATGGCGTGACCGCCGGCACCGTCGTGGAACTCGGCGCGCCGGCGAGTACCGTCTCGCCCACGCAGGCGTGGCTGGGCCGCGTCGTCAATGCGCTCGGCGAGCCAGTGGACGGCAAGGGGCCGCTGCCCGCCGGCATCGTCCCCCAGCCGGTGCGCGGCGATCCACCCGCCGCCTACGACCGGCGCCGGGTGGGCGACAAGATCGATACCGGCGTGCGCGCCTTCGACCTGTTCACACCGCTGTGCCGCGGCCAGCGGCTCGGCCTGTTCGCCGGCTCGGGGGTCGGCAAGTCGGTGCTGCTGTCGATGCTCGCGCGCTACACGCCCTGTGACGTCGCGGTGATCGGCCTGATCGGCGAGCGCGGGCGCGAGGTGCAGGAATTCCTCGAGAATGATCTCGGTCCGCAGGGCCTCGCGCGATCGGTGGTGGTCGTTGCGACCTCGGACGAGCCGGCGCTGATGCGCCGCCAAGCCGCCTATCTGACGCTGGCGGTCGCCGAGCATTTCCGCGACACCGGAAGCCATGTGCTGTGCATGATGGACTCGGTCACGCGCTTCGCCATGGCGCAGCGCGAGATCGGGCTGGCCAGCGGCGAGCCGCCGGCCACTCGCGGCTACACGCCGTCGGTGTTCGCCGAACTGCCGCGCTTGCTCGAGCGTGCCGGCCCAGGCAGCGGCGACGCCGGCGACATCTCCGCGCTGTTCACCGTCCTCGTCGACGGCGACGACCACAACGAGCCAGTCGCCGACGCGGTGCGCGGCATCCTCGATGGACATATCGTCATGGAGCGGCGCATCGCCGAACGCGGGCGCTACCCCGCGATCAACATCCTGAAGTCGATCTCGCGCACGCTGCCGGCCGCGCACAGCGAAAGCGAGAACCGGCTGATGCTGGCGGCGCGGGCGCAGCTGTCGATCTACGCCGACATGGAGGAACTCATCCGCCTCGGCGCCTACCGCGCCGGTTCGAACCCGGAGGTCGACCGGGCGCTGGTGGTCGTGCCGCAGCTCGAGGCGCTGCTCAACCAGGGCAAGTCCGAGCGCGGTTACCGCGACGAGATTTTCGCGGCGCTTTCGCGCATCATCGACGGAGACCGGCATGAAGACGCCCTATGACACGCTGCAGCGCCTGCGCCGCCGCGAGCTCGACGAGTTGCGCCTCAGCATGGCGGCGGCCGAATCGAGCGCTGACGCAGCCCGGACCCGGGTCGCCACGCTCGAGCGCAAGATCGTCGAGGAAGGCGTCGTCGCGCAGGCGCTGGCGGGAATCGACTTCTCCAACTTCGCGCAGCGCCTCAAGGACGAGACCGTGCAGGCGGAGGCGGAGCGGAGCGGCGCCGAGGTGCGGTTGGAGGCGGCCCGCCAGCTCAGCCTGGAAGCGTTCGTCGCCAAGAAGGCGGTCGATCTCGCCGCCGATGGGTTCGTCGCCGATCAGGCGAAGGCTGGCGCCCGCGCCGAGCAGGCCCGGCTCGACGAGATCGCGCTGCGACGGTGCATCCGATGAGCGTGGCGCCGCCCCGGCTGTTCACGCCCGATGCACGCGAGACGGCTGTCCGCGCCGAGGCGATCCGCGCCCAGGCGATGGCCGCACCGCTGCAGCGGCTCTGGCGCGTGGCGCTCGGGACCGAGATCGGGACGGAAAACCAGGCCGAGGCGATACCATCAGCGGGCCGGCCAGCTAGCAACCTAGTAACGGCCGCCTCGTCCGCACCGGCGGCGCCCCAGACTGGCACGCAACCCGGTCCGGTAGCGGACGAGGCGGCGATACGGCAGATCCTGCCGCCGGCGGACGGCACCTTGCGCCTTGGCGCCAACCAGGCCATGGCGCCGGCGATCGAAAGTGCCGCGCAACGCACCGGGCTACCGGCCGCGGCGCTCGCGGCGATCATCGAAGCCGAGGCCGCGAAGCGGAAGGACGGCAGCTGGAAC
>JAEZQR010000102.1 GCA_023413015.1 Pseudomonadota bacterium | reverse complement strand
CGTAGGCGTTGTGGAACACGAGGTCGACCGCATGGACGCGGCCTAGCTCGCCCGACTGCACCAGCTCGCGGATGCGCCGCATGCCTTCGGTGAAGCGGTAGGAGAGATCGACGCCGAGCAGCCGGTCAGCGGCGCGCGCGGCGTCCACCACCGCGCGCACCTCGGCCTCAGTACGCCCCAGCGGCTTCTGGCAGAATACCGCCGCGCCGCGCTCCAGCGCGCGGATCGATTGCTCGGCATGGAGCGCGCTCGGCGTTGCGATCACCACACCGTCGACGCCGGCATCGAGCAGATCGTCGAGCGTCGAGACCAGCTCGGCTTCCGGCGCCAGCCGCTGCGCCTCAGCGGCCATTTCGGAGGAGGGGTCGGCGATCGCCGCCGATTGAATCGCCCCGGTCCCGATCATCGCCTCCATCCGATGTCGGCCGATCCAGCCGACGCCCAGGAAGCCGATGCGCGGCTGTTTGGTGGAAGTTTCGCTCACGGATTCGAGCAGCGTGTCCATCATCAGAGCGTCACCAAGGCCTTGAGGAAGCCATCGGGCCGGTCGCGCGTCGCGTCGAGCGCCTCGCCCAGCCGGTCGAGCGGGTAGCGGTGCGTATAGAGTGGGGAGGGGTCGAGCCGGCCGCTCGCCACCGCGTCCACCGCCTCGCGGATGCCCTCGATATAGGCCTTCGGATCGCGCTCGTGCGCGTTGATCACGTCGAGCCCGCGCCAGTTCCACAGCCACATATTGACCTGCCGCGGCCCGTCCTGATGGTAGCCGGCGACGATCAGCCTGCCGCGCTCGGCGGTTAGCTCAGCGGCAAGGTCGAGCGGCCATTGCTTGCCCACCGCCTCGATCACGCGCTCGCAGAAGCGCCCGCCGGTGAGTTCTCTCACCCGTTCGATGATCGCATGATGGTCGTCCATCGGCACCACTTCGGCCGCACCGAACTGCTTAGCGACCTCCAGCGAGTAGGGCCGCCGCGACACCGCGATCACCCGCGCACCGGAAGCGGTCGCCAGCCGCGTCAGGATCGCACCCAGAAAGCCGATGCCGACGATCGCCACCGTCTGACCGGCCCGGATGTCGCTGCGGCGGAAGATGTTGAACGCGCAGCCGAGCGGCTCGCCGGGGAAGGGCTGGCCGGCAAGCCTCTCGGGAAGCGGCACCACCGCGTCCGCTTCCGCGATGTCATACTCGGCATAGGATTTGTACGACAGCGCCGCGACGCGGTCGCCGACCTTCAGCCCCTCGCTGCCCGGCCCCACCGCGTCGATCACGCCCCAGCCCTCATGGCCGAGCGCGCCTGCCTCGGTCGGGAACTGCATCCATTCAGGCCCAGCCCACGGCGTCAGGTTCGACGCGCACACGCCGCAGCCTTCCAGCCGCACGCGCACCTGCCCCGCGCCCGGCTCGGGCACCTCGATCGTATCGAGCCGCATCTGCCCCGGCCCGGCGAGCACCGCCGCCCGCATCGTGGCGGCCGTGCCGCTTCCGCCCGCGCGCACTTCGTCGCTGATTGACATTCCTGACCTCGCCTATTCGGCCGCCGCGCTCAGCGGCGCGACCGGCATCGCCCCCCGGATGAAATCCTCGAGTTCGGCGTGTGCCCGGTCGTCGGTCACCTGCACCGGCGGGTGCTTGCAGAAATAGGCCGACGGCTCGAGGATCGGCCCCGCCAGCCCGCGCTCCTTCGCGAGCTTGGCGCAGCGGATCATGTCGATCGCCACGCCCGCCGAATTGGGGCTGTCCTCGACCGACAGGCGCAGTTCGAGGTTCATCGGCACATTGCCGAACAGCCGCCCTTCCATGCGCAGGAAGCAGACCTTGTTGTCGTTCTGCCAGGCGACATAGTCGGACGGGCCGATGTGGATGTTCTCGTCTGCCAGCCGCTGCTCGGCCACCGCCTGCACGGCTTCGGTCTTCGATGTCTTCTTCGACGTCAGCCGCGCGCGGTTGAGCATGTTGAGGAAGTCGGTGTTGCCGCCCGTGTTGAGCTGGTAGGTCCGCTCAAGCTTCACGCCGCGCTTGGCGAACAGGTCAGTGAGCACGCGGTGGACGATGGTGGCGCCCAACTGTGCCTTGATGTCGTCGCCCAGCACCGGCACGCCGGCGGCGCGGAACCGCTCGGCCCACACCGGATCGCTCGCGATGAATACTGGCATGTTGTTCACGAACGCGACGCCGGCCTCAAGCGCGCATTCGGCGTAGAATTCGGTCGCCGCCTGGCTGCCCACCGGCAGATAGTTCATCAGCACGTCGGCGCGTGTTTCCTTGAGCACGCGCACCACCTCGGCCTTGCTCGGCTCCAGTGCATCGGCCGGCACGAGGGTGCGGTCCTCGTGATAGTCTGCCATATGCTCGGAGAAGCCGTCGAGGACGCGCCCCATCCGCACCACCACGCCGCTTTCCGGCACATGGTCGCAGAATACGGTCGTGCAATTCGGCCTGGCGAAGATCGCCTGTGCCAGATCGCGTCCCACCTTGCGCCGGTCGATGTCCCAGGCCGCGATGAAGCGGATGTCCTTCGGCCGATAGCCGCCGAGATCCCAGTGCATCAGCCCGATCTGCTCGTTCGCGCCGCCGTTCCGGTAATAGGCGACGCCCTGCACGAGCGAGCTGGTGCAGTTGCCGACACCAACGATCGCGACATTGATCGGTCGGCTGCTGTGGCGGCGGGTCATGGCGGCCGTTCCCTTCACTGGAGGCTATTCGGCGGCGACGCGGACCGCGGAGGCGGGCGCATAGCGCTCGATCATCGCGGCGCAGAAGTCGGCGAACTGGTGGGGGTCCTGGGGCGGGCTGGTGTGGTGCGGCGCGATCCCGAGATGCTCGGGCGTGAAGCAGAAGGTCACCGTCACGTCGAAGTCGGCGAGCGCCTCCATCTGCCGGTCGAACCAATCGAGCGCGTTCGGCCGGAAGCTGTCCGCCCACGACAGGCCGGTGCGCAGGTGCTTCACGCCTAGCCGCTTCATCCACTGGACGGCGTCGGCCAATCGGTGGTCCTCATAGTGGAACCACTGCATCAGCCCCATGTCGCCGGCATGGCGCGCATAATGTTCGAGCGCGGGCTTCGGCGTCCCGTCCTCGCGGATCAGCCCCATGTAGAAATGGCGGTAGTAGCTCGACCCTTCCGCCTCGCGGTGACGGGTCGTCGCCTCCCAGGCGCGCGGCAGGTCGTAGAGGCTGTACCAGAAGACGCGCGGCACCCGGCCGACCAGCAACTCGGCGGTGCGGTCGACGCCGAACAGCTGTACCTCTTCGGCGCCGAAGCTGCCGACCCCGACCTCGGTCACCCAGATATCATGGCCGGGCGCCACCGCCTCGATCTCGGCGATCCGCGCCGGCCATTCGCCGATCTGCCACAGGTTCCAATCGAGCGGGAAGCCGTGCACCGCCACCACGTCGACATGGTCGAGGACGCCGCGCTCCTTGAGGTTGGTGATGTAATGCGGGTCGATCGGCGAGATGCCGCCCAGCACGCGCGTGACGGCGGGATTCGCCACCTCGATCGCTTTCGCCGCCGCGATCGTCATCTCGGCGAACTTCGACCAGTCGGGGTCGATCTCCGGGTCCCAATGCGATTTGTTGTTGGGCTCGTTCCAGATCATCGCCGCCTCGATCATGCGCGGTGCCTCTTCGCTGGGTAGACGGCGCCCGCTCCGCCAGACGCTTGTCCGCGCCGGCAGAGGTAGACCTCGGGCTCTGGATGCGCCTCGATGCGGAAGCCGGCGGAGCGCAGCATTGCTTCGACGCAGGCGCGGTTCGGCACCCACCAGTTGGTCGGGTCGCTGGCGTAGCGGTGCTCGATGAAGTGGAGCTTCGGATAGCCGGACTCGTGGAACAGCTCGGTCTCGGCGAAGTCGTAATTTTCTTGGATGTCGAGGACGCTGTTCGATCCGCGCAGCATCGACTGGAAGATCAGCAGGTCCCCGGCAACATGCTCGTGGATCAGGTCGAGCGCCAACAGCGGGTGACGCAGGTGATAGAGCACGCCCATGAAGATCACGACGTCGAACCGCTCGCCCAAGCTGCCGACGTCGTAGACCGACAGGTTGCGGAACTCGACGTCATCGAAGCCCAGCGTCTCGGCAACGAAGCGCGCCTGGGTCAGATAATGGTCGTCGGAATCGATGCCGAGCACGCGCGCCGCGCCGCGCCGCTTCATCTCGACCGAGTAGAAACCGGCGTTGCATCCGATATCGAGCACGGTCTTGCCGGCCAGGTCCTTCGGCAATGCCTCGGCGAAGCGCCTGAACTTCATGCTCGGATAGTCGCCGAGGAAATGGTCCGGCGCGGTCCACACGCCGCCGAGGTCGATGTTGTGGAACCACGGCCCCAGTGCCTCGATGCGTGCCTTCAGATCAGGCAGCGTCGGGGACGCGTGCGCGGGCCGGGCGGCGGGCGCCGTCATGCGGCCAGCTTTTCGTTGAGGCTGACGACGCGTCCGCCCCAAGATCCCACGAGCAGCGAGCTGACCGAGGCGGGATCGACGTCGAACCGCAGCAAATTGTCCAGCGGCAGCCCGAGATAATGAGCGATCACCGCGCGGATCGTGTCGCCGTGGCTGACCAGCACGATGCCGTGCCCCGAATGTGCCGCCGCGACGTGTTCGACGTGCGCCACGGCGCGGGCCTGCGCTGCGGCCATCGTCTCACCGCCGGGCGGACGGGCGCTCGCGCGATGCTCGTTCCAGCGGGTCCATTCAGGATCGCTGCGCAGCTCGTCGAAGCTCATCCCCGTCCAGCGGCCGAAATCGACCTCGTTCAGCGCCGGTGAAATTTCGACGCCGATGCCGAGCCGAGCGGCGATGGCGGCAGCGGTGGCGCGTGCGCGTTCGAGCGGGCTAGTATGGATCGCAGCGATCGTTTCGCGCCCGAAGCGGAGGGCGAGCTGGGCGGCCTCCGCAAGGCCGGCAGCGGATGGCGGCACATGCGGCGCCCGGCCGGACAGACGTCGTCCCAGATCGACGTGCGACACGTGGCGGACGAAGAAAACCACCGTCGACACC
>JAEZQR010000099.1 GCA_023413015.1 Pseudomonadota bacterium | reverse complement strand
AGGCCGCGCTGACCGCCGCGCAGGCCGAGGCACGGCGTGCGGAGGCCGATCGCGCCCGGCTCGAAAAGCTGCTCGATCAGGGGTTCGTCAGCCGTCAGCGCTACGACGTTGCCGTCGCCGATGCTGCCAGCCGCCGCGCTGCCGTGGCGCAGGCGCGCGCCGCGGTCACGGCCGCGCGAGCCGGGGTGACCGGTGCTACCTCCGAACGTTCGACCGCCGTCGCTGGCAGCCGCGCGGCGGCGGCTCAGGTCGAGGCCACGCGCTACGATCTGGAAAATACCGTCATCCGCGCCCCGTTCGCTGGTGTCGTCGGCAACCGCACGGTCCGCGTCGGCCAATATGTGCGCGCCGGGCAGCAGTTGATGGTTATCGTCCCGATCGAGCAGGTCTATGTTGTCGCCAATTTCAAGGAGACGCAGGTCGCGCGCATGATGCCGGGCCAGCCGGTGACGATCGGAGTCGACGCTTACCCCGACCGCGAGGTGAGGGGGCATATCGCTAGCCTGTCGCCCGCCGCAGGCTCGCGCTTCTCGGTCCTGCCGCCGGAGAACGCCACCGGCAACTTTACCAAGATCGTCCAGCGCGTGCCGATCAAGATCGTGCTCGACCGGCCGCTGCCGGCCGGCATGCGCCTCGTGCCCGGCATGTCGGTCGAAGCGCGCCTCGACGTTCGCGCAGAGCCCGATGGCAAGCTCCGGCGCACGCGCTAGCGCGCCGCCTGCGGCGGAAGCGCCGCAGTTCGCGATGGACGAGCGCGGCCTGCCACCATGGCCGGCGCTGTTCGCCTACATCCTGATGGCGTGCGGCATGTTCATGGCGATCCTGGACATCCAGATCGTCTCGGCCTCGCTGAGCCAGATCCAGGCAGGGCTGTCGGCGAGCGCCGACGAGATCAGCTGGGTGCAGACCAGCTACCTCGTGGCGGAAGTGGTGATGATCCCGCTGTCGGGATTCCTCGCCCGCGCGCTGTCGATCAGATGGCTGTTCGTGCTGTCCTGCGGCGGATTCACGATCGCGAGCTTCCTGTGCTCGACCGCAACGACCATCAACGAGATGGTGATCTACCGCGCCATTCAGGGCTTCGTCGGCGGTGCGATGATCCCGACGCTCTATTCGGCTGGTTTCGTGATGTTCGGTCGTGCGCGGCAGGCGTCGCTCATGGTGATCGTCAGCCTCATCGTCACCTTCGCACCTACGATCGGCCCGACGCTCGGCGGCTGGCTGTCCGACCGGATGGGCTGGGAATGGCTGTTCCTCATCAACATCATCCCCGGCGTGCTCATCACCTTCGGCGTGTGGGCGCTGGTCGACATCGACAAGCCCGACTTCGCGCTCCTCAAGCGTATCGACTTCCTGGGGCTCATCGCGATGGCGCTCTTCCTCGGCGGCCTCGACTATGTGCTGGAGGAAGGGGCGCGGCACGAGTGGTTCGAGGACGCGACGATCCTCACCTGGGCGATGGTAACGGCAGTGGCGATGATCGCTTTCTTCTGGCGCGCGTTCACCGCGCCCGAGCCGATCGTCCGCCTGGCGCCCTTCGGCAACTTCAACTTCGCCGGGGGCGCCGTCCTCGGGGCGGTATTCGGCATCGGCCTCTACGGCCTCGTCTATCTCTATCCGCTGTTCCTCGCGCGCGTGGCGAACCTCTCGAGTGAGCAGATCGGAACGACGCTACTCGCCACCGGCCTGACGATGATGATCTCCGCGCCGATCGCCGGCAATCTGGTGCGCCGCATTGACCCGCGCGCACTGCTCACGCTCGGCTTCCTCGCGCTGTCGCTCTCGACCTATCTCACCTCGGGCCTGACCGCCGAATGGCGCGCGCCGGAGCTGTTCGTGCCGCAGGTGATCCGCGGCTTCGGCCTGATGTGCTGCATCGTGTCGATCTCGAACACCACCTTCGCGACGCTGCCCGCCGATCAGCTCAAGGATGCGCCCGGCCTGTTCACGCTGCTCCGCAACCTCGGCGGCGCCATCGGGCTCGCGCTGATCAACACGGTGATCCTCAACCGCTACAACCTGCACTGGGAGCGGCTGTCCGAGGCGACCAACGCCGGCCGCCCCGAGATCCAGGCGCGGCTGGAGATGATGCGCGATCTCGCGACCTCGCGCGGGCTGTCCGATCCCGATGCCGCGGCGATCCGCATGCTCGCCAGCCAGGTCAACGAGCAGGCGCTGGTGATGAGCTACGCCGACTGCTTCTTCCTGATGTCGGTGCTGTTCGCGATCGTCGCCTTCATCCCGTTCCTGCTCAAGCGGCCGGCGACGATGGAGCAGGCCGCGGCGAACGAAGCGCACTGACCGCGGCAAAGCCGGTCATCGCCGCCCAGGCCAGCAGGGTGAGCAGCGATCCCGCGATGCGCCCTTCCGGCAGGATGACGGCCGCCGCACCGGCGCCGCCGAGCATCGTGAGCGCCGCCACAAGGCGCCGTCCGAGCCCGCCGCACCACAGCCGGCGGCCGGCGACCAGCATCGCCGCGCCCACCGCCGCATATTTGATGCGCACCGCGATCGTCAGCGGCGCCACTACCGCGGCATCGAGCGCGGGCCAGTCGGCCGCGATCCGCCGCAGCGCCAGGGTTTCGACGACATCGGCGCCAACCGCTGCTCCCGCCAGCGCAACCGCCAGCCACGGCCGCACGCCCGCCGCCAGCGCGAAGCCGAGCAGCAGTGCGCCGAAGCTCCACATGAACAGCCCCAGGTCGATACGGTTCTGCATATCCAGCTCGGCGAGTCGGGGCGCGCAGTCGAGCAGGGCGGCGAAATCTCCGCGGCTCGCAGCGAACTCGAAGTCGAGCATCGGGGCTTGAAGCGGCGGCGCGCCGCAACTCGGCACCTCGCGCATCAGGAGCCAGGCGGCGGTCGCAAGCGTGATCGCGCCAAACAGCGCCGTCGCGGCCCAGAGACCCCTTTTCTCGTTCATTGCGCCCATAATCTCACCATTATTCGAGGCCGTCAGCCCTTACGCTTGCTCCTCGGGGTGAAACGTCCTATCCGGTCCGCGCCTTCGGCGGGCCGCTCCCCGCGTCCGCCTCACACGTCTAATATTTCGAGAGAGGCCCATGGCTCGCAAGAAGATTGCTCTAATCGGCGCCGGCAACATCGGTGGCACGCTCGCGCACCTCGCGGCCGCCAAGGAACTCGGCGATGTGGTCCTGTTCGACGTGGTGGAGGGCGTGCCGCAGGGCAAGGCGCTTGACCTCGCGCAGTGCGGCCCGGTCGAGGGCTTCGACGTCAATCTCAAGGGCTCGAACGACTACGCCGACATCAAGGATGCCGACGTGATCATCGTCACCGCCGGCGTCGCCCGCAAGCCGGGCATGAGCCGCGACGACCTGCTCGGCATCAACCTCAAGGTCATGAAGGCCGTCGGCGAGGGCATCCGCGATAACGCCCCCAACGCCTTCGTCATCTGCATCACCAACCCGCTCGACGCGATGGTCTGGGCGCTCCGCGAGTTCTCGGGCCTGCCGCACCACATGGTGGTCGGCATGGCCGGCGTGCTCGACTCGGCGCGTTTCCGCCACTTCCTCGCCGAGGAGTTCAAGGTCTCGGTGCAGGACGTCACCGCCTTCGTGCTCGGCGGCCACGGCGACACGATGGTGCCCGTCGTCGAATATTCGACCGTCGCCGGCATCCCGATCCCGGACCTCATCGAGATGGGCTGGTCGACGAGGGAGCGCATCGACGCGATCGTCCAGCGCACCCGCTCGGGCGGCGGCGAGATCGTCGCGCTCCTGAAGACCGGTTCGGCCTATTATGCGCCGGCCACCAGCGCGATCGAGATGGCCGAAGCCTATCTCAAGGACAAGAAGCGCCTGCTGCCCTGCGCGGTGAACCTCACCGGCCAGTATGGCGTGAACGACCTCTACGTCGGCGTGCCGGTCATCCTCGGCGCCGGCGGCGTCGAGCGCATTGTCGAGATCAAGCTCAACGAGCAGGCCAAGGCCAATTTCCAGGTGTCGGTCGACGCCGTGAAGGAACTGCTCGTCGCCTGCAAGAACATCGACAGCAGCCTCGCCTAACCTATCAACCGCCATCGTCGCGTAAGCCGAGACCCGGATCAGTCGTATTCCTGGGTCTCGGCTTTTGTCGGGATGGCGAGCAAAAGCGGAAGTGCGCGAATGAACATCCACGAATACCAAGCCAAGGAGCTTCTCCGGAAGTTCGGCGTCGCGATCCCGGCCGGCGTTCCCGCCCTGTCGGTCGAGGAGGCCGTCGCGGCCGCGAAGCAGCTCCCCGGGCCGCTTTATGTCGTGAAGTCGCAGATCCATGCCGGCGGCCGCGGCAAGGGCAAGTTCAAGGAACTGAGCCCGGATGCGAAGGGCGGCGTCCGCCTCGCCAAATCGGTCGACGAGGTCCGCGCCCATGCGCAGGAGATGCTCGGCAACACGCTGGTGACGGTTCAGACCGGCGAGGCCGGCAAGCAGGTCAACCGCCTGTACATCACCGATGGCGTCGACATCGGTAAGGAATATTACCTCTCGCTGCTCGTCGACCGTTCGACGGGGCGCATTGCCATCGTCGCCTCGACCGAGGGCGGCATGGACATCGAGGCGGTCGCGCACGACACGCCCGAGAAGATCACCACGATCACCATCGATCCGGTCGCCGGCTTCGAGCCGCACCACGGCCGCACCATCGCCTATGCGCTGAAGCTTGAGGGCAACCTCAACAAGCAGTGCCAGCTGCTGGTGAAGCAGCTCTACGAGGCGTTCGTCGCGCTCGACTGCTCGCAGCTCGAGATCAACCCGCTCGCCGAGAGCGCGGGCAAGCTCATGGTGCTCGACACCAAGATGAGCTTCGACTCGAACGCGATGTTCCGGCACCCCGAATATGCCGAACTGCGCGACCTCACCGAGGAGGACCCGGCGGAGATCGAGGCGTCGAAGTACGACCTCGCCTACATCAAGCTCGACGGCAACATCGGCTGCATGGTGAACGGCGCCGGCCTCGCGATGGCGACGATGGACATCATCAAGCTGAACGGCGCCTTCCCGGCCAACTTCCTCGACGTCGGTGGCGGCGCCTCGAAGGAGAAGGTCACCGCGGCGTTCAAGCTCATCCTGTCCGATCCGGCGGTGAAGGGCATCCTCGTCAACATCTTCGGCGGCATCATGCGCTGCGACGTCATCGCCGAAGGCATCGTCGCCGCGGCGAAGGAAGTGAACCTGTCGGTGCCGCTCGTCGTGCGCCTGGAGGGCACCAACGTTCAGCAGGGCAAGGACATCCTCGCGTCCTCCGGCCTGCCGATCGTCGCTGCCTCCGACCTGGGCGACGCCGCCCAGAAGATCGTCGCCGAAGTGAAGAAGGCCGCCTGAAGATGTCGATCCTCGTCAACAAGAACACCAAGGTCATCACGCAGGGCTTCACCGGCAAGACCGGCACCTTCCATGCCGAAGCGTCGATCGCCTACGGCACGCAGATGGTCGGCGGCACGGCACCGGGGAAGGGCGGCACCACGCACCTCGGCCTGCCGGTCTTCAATACGGTCGCCGAAGCGCGCGATGCGACCGGCGCCGATGCGTCGGTCATCTACGTGCCGCCGCCGGGTGCGGCTGATGCGATCCTCGAGGCGATCGATGCGGAAATCCCGCTCATCGTCTGCATCACCGAAGGCATTCCGGTGCTCGACATGATCCCGGTGAAGCGCGCGCTCGCCGGCTC
>JAEZQR010000081.1 GCA_023413015.1 Pseudomonadota bacterium | reverse complement strand
CCGAGCTTGAGCGTCGAGCGCGGGTTCTGGTTGACGAAGGTTTCCTCGACCGCCGCCGCGTCGGGGCGGTGCTGCGCGATGATCGCTTCCAAGGCCTCGTAGATCTGCGTCAGCCGCTGGCCGAGCGCGTCCTCGTTGCGGCTCCTCACCTGCCCGTTGGCGATGTGGCGCAGCCGGTTGCCGTGCGCCTCAATGACGCCCCAGCCGGTGCTCTGCAGACCCGGGTCGAGGCCGAGAAGGATCATGGGACGCAACCTAACGCAACTTGCCGCCCCGGCAATAGCCGGAGCGGCGGCAGGACATCAGCCGAGCTTGGCCGCAACCTCGTCCGGCACGTCGTAATTGCCCCAGACGGTCTGAACGTCGTCGTCGTCCTCGAGCGCGTCGATGAGCTTGAGGAGCTGGCCCGCATCCTCCTCGCCGACCGCCACCATCGTCTGCGGCCGCCAGGCGAGCTTGGTGCCCTCGGCCTCGCCGAGCGTCGCCTCGAGCGCCTTCGCCACCTCGTGGAGATTCTCGATCGACGTCCAGATCTCGTGCCCCTCGTCGCTCGACTCGACGTCGTCGGCCCCCGCCTCGAGCGCCGCCTCGAACACCTTCTCCGGATCGCCTACCTTCGCAGGGTAGCTGATCAGCCCCAGCCGCGCGAAGCCATGGCTCACCGAGCCGCTGGCGCCCAGGTTGCCGCCGTTCTTCGACACGATCGTGCGCACGTTGGTCGCGGTACGGTTGCGGTTGTCGGTCAGCGTCTCGATGATGAGGCTGACGCCGCCGGGGCCGAAGCCCTCGTAGCGGACCTCCTCGTAATTGGCCGCATCGCCGCCGCTCGCCTTGTTGATCGAGCGCTCGATATTGTCCTTCGGCATCCCGCCCGCACGCGCCGCGATGATCGCGGCCCGGAGCCGGGCGTTGGCGTTCGGATCGGGCAGGCCCATCTTGGCTGCCACGGTGATCTCGCGCGAGAGCTTGGAGAAGAGCGCCGAGCGCTTCTTATCCTGCGCACCCTTGCGGTGCATGATGTTCTTGAATTTGGAATGACCGGCCATTGCCGCCCAAGCCTTTCAACCTGCGTTGTCGGGATTTTGGCGGTTCAATACGCGAGCCGGGTACGTCAGCGCAACGGCTAGCCGAGCTTCACCGCCGTGCCGGTCGCGCTCACCATCAGCATCGAGCCGCCCTGGCCCAGCACCTCATAGTCGAGATCGATGCCCACCACCGCATCGGCGCCCAGCTCGCGCGCCTCGGCCTCGAGCTCGCGCAGCGCCTGCTGCCGCGCGTCGCGCAGCGTGCTCTCATAGGCGCCCGCCCGGCCGCCGACGATGTCGCGGATGCTGGCGAACAGGTCACGGAAGATGTTGGCGCCCACGATCACCTCGCCGGTGCAGATGCCGAGATGCGCCGTAACCGCGCGGCCCTCGACCGCAGGTGTCGTCGTCAGGATCATGCTCTTTCCTCCCCAAGGTCCTGCCATGCCTACTCCAGCTCCGCGACCGCCCGGGCGAGCATCACGCCGCACAGATGCGCGCGGTACTCGGCCGAGGCATGAATGTCGCCGTTCATTCCGGCGGCATCAACCGACAATCCGTCGATCGGTTGCCCGGCCGCCAGCGTCGTTTCGGCATCCGTCCAGCGGAACACGCCCGGCCCGGCGCCGGTGACCGCCACGCGGAAGCCGTCGTCGAAGCGGGCGACATAGACGCCCACGACCGCATAGCGCGATGCCGGATGGCGGAACTTCGCGTAGGCACCCGCCTGTGGCACCCGGAATCCGACGCGCGTGACGATCTCGCCGTCCGCGAGCGCGGTCGTGAACATGCCGAGGAAGAAGTCGTCCGCCGCGTAGGTGCCGCGCGTGGTCTCGATCACCGCGTCGAGCGCGAGGCCGGCGGCCGGATAATCGGCGGCGGGGTCGTTGTTGGCGACCGACCCGCCGATCGTGCCGCGGTTGCGCACCTGCGGGTCGCCGATGGTGCCGGCCAGCTGCGCAAGCGAGGGGATGGCGTCGCGCACCGTCGCGCTCTCCGCCACCGCCGCATGCCGCGCCGTCGCGCCGATCCACAGCAGGTCGCCGTCGCGCTCGATCCGGTCGAGGCCGGGCACGGCGGTGATGTCGACCATCCGGTCGGGCGCGCGCAGCCGCGCCTTCATCGCCGGCAGCAGCGTATGCCCGCCGGCCAGCAATGCCGCCTCGCCGCCCGCATTCAGCAGCGCCGTCGCCTCATCGAGGCTGGCAGGGCGGACATAGTCGAACTCACGCATCCGACATCGCCTTCGCCCCCGCCTGAATGGCGGTCACGATGTTCTGATAGCCGGTGCAGCGGCAGAGATTGCCTTCGAGTTCGTGCGCGATCGTCTCGCGGGTCAGGTCCGGCCCGTGCCGCCGCACGATCTCCAAGCCGGCAATCACCATGCCCGGCGTGCAGAAGCCGCACTGGAGGCCGTGATGCTCCTTGAACGCGGCCTGCATCGGATGGAGCCGGCCGTCCTGCGCCAATCCCTCGATCGTGGTGACGTTCGCGCCGTCGAGCTGGACGGCGAGCACGGTGCAGGATTTCGCCGCCACGCCATCGATCAGCACGTTGCAGGCGCCGCACTGGCTGGTGTCGCAGCCGATATGCGTGCCGGTCAGCCCGAGCTGGTCGCGCAGCAGGTCGACGAGCAGCGTCGCCGGTGCCACGTCGAGATTGTGCGCCGCGCCGTTGATGGTGAGACTTGTCCGCATGTCCGGCAGCTTACGTAGCGCCGCTGGACACGCCAACTGAATTTATGAACGGGGCCGGGCCCCGGTGGGCCGGCAGCCCAAGCCCCCGTTCACAGGTGGAACCTACTCCAGCCCGAGCGCCGCCTTATAGGTCTCGAGCAGCGCTTCCTGCTCCATGCGCGCGTCGCGCTCCATAGCCCGCAGCTTGATGATCGAGCGCATCGTCTTGACGTCGTAGCCGTTGCCCTTCGCCTCGGCGAACACGTCCTTGATGTCGTCCGCGATGCCCTTCTTCTCTTCCTCCAGCCGCTCGACGCGCTCGATGAAGAGCCGAAGCTGCTCGGCTGAAACATTACCCCCCGCCATTGTCACTCCTTTACGCTGGATTCGTGGAAAGCGGCGGACGCTAGTAGTGCCGCCCGCCGCGCGCAAGGCAGCGAATCAGACGGCGGGGAAGCCCTGACGAATGGCCGCGTGCCGCGCCTCGAACAGCTCGGGCGTATCCGGCTCGGTCGGCACCACGCACCAGCCGCCGCCTTTGGCGATGCTCGCCAGCGCCGGCTCGACCACGATCTCGGGTCCGCACGCCGACCGCCAGCGCTCGCCCAGTGCCGGCGGCATCCGCCGCGCGCCGCCGAAGCGCTCGGGCCGCGCCCGCGCCGCATCCCAGATGCCGGTGTTGACGAGGCCTGGGCACAATATGGTGACGCCGACGCCTTGGGGCGCCAACTCGGCGGCCAGCGCCTCGCCCACCGCCGCCGTGCCCTGCTTCGACGCCGAATAAATGGTGAACGGTCCGCGCACCGGCGTGATCGACGCGCTCGACGCGGTAATGCCGACGTGGCGCGGCCCTTCAGCCCTCAACAGCAGCGGCACCAGCGCCTGCGCGGTCCAGATCGCGCCCAGCACGTTGACGCCGTACACCCACTCGATCGTGCGCGGGTTGGCGTCCAGCAGGCTCGCGCCCACGCCGACGCCGGCGTTGATCCACAGCAGCGACGGCAGGATATCCTCGCCGACCAGCCGCTCGGCGCAGCCGGCGACCGAATCGCGGTCGCTGACGTCGCAAGCGATGGCCAGCGCCTCCCCGCCGAACGCCTTCAGCTCGCCCGCCGCCGCCTCGGCGGCCTCGGCACGGATGTCGACGACAGCGACGTTCAAGCCTGCTCGCGCGAACCCCTGCGCCAGCGCAAGGCCGATGCCCTCGCCCGCACCGGTGACCACCGCCCATCGCCCGCGATAATCCTCAAGCCCATTCATGCCGCCGCTCCCTTGTTTGTAGATGAACGCCGGGCCAGCCGAACTGTGCCGCCAAGTCCAGCTTGGCTCGGCTGCGGGCGTCGTGTAGGCGCCCACATTCTGGCCTCACGGCAGCACAGGAGTTCCGATGACCGCCGCGCACGCTCCCCGCCACGACTGGACGCTCGACGAAGCCCGCGCGCTGTTCGCCCGGCCGCTGTCCGACCTCGTCTTCGAAGCCCAGGCCGCGCTCCGTGCTCACTTCGATCCGCATATGGTCCAAACCTCGCAGCTGCTGTCGATCAAGACCGGCGGCTGCGCCGAGAATTGCGGCTACTGCGCGCAGTCCGCGCACTTCGATACCGGCGTGAAGGCCACCAAGCTGATGCCCGAGGACGAGGTGCTGGCTGCCGCCCGCGCCGCCAGGGCCAACGGCGCCTCGCGCTTCTGCATGGGGGCGGCGTGGCGCAGCCTCAAGGACCGCGACGTCGAGCGCGTCTGCGATCTCATCTCGACGGTGAAGGGCCTCGGCCTCGAAACCTGCGCGACGCTCGGCATGCTTGAGGACGGCCAGGCCGAACGGCTGCGCGCCGCCGGGCTCGACTATTACAACCACAACCTCGACACGGGCCGCGACTATTACGCCAAGGTCGTCACCACCCGTACCTACGAGGACCGCCTCGACACGCTCGCCAAGGCCCGCGACGCCGGCCTCAAGCTGTGCTGCGGCGGCATCGTCGGCATGGGCGAGAGCCTCGATGATCAGCTCGGCCTGTTCGTCGAGCTGTCGCGCCTCAGCCCGCACCCCGAATCGGTGCCGATCAACCGCCTCGTCCCGATCGCCGGCACGCCGCTCTCGGGCGCGGCGCCGGTCGACGATATCGACACCGTCCGCCTCGTCGCGGTCGCCCGCATCATGATGCCGGCCTCCTACATCCGCCTGTCGGCCGGCCGCGAGTCGATGAGCCGCGAGCTTCAGGCGCTCTGCCTCGTCGCTGGCGCCAACAGCTTCTTCGTCGGCGGCAAGCTCCTCACCACGCCGAACGCCAGCGAGGACGAAGACACCGCCCTCCTCCGCGCGCTCGGCCTCCACGCCGAAGCGCCCGCCGTCGCCCTGCAAGCCGCCGAATAAATAACCTCCTCCCCGAAGGAGGAGGACGGCCTCGCACCTACGGGCGCGTGCGAGGAGGGGTCGACCGGTTGGGCTGGATACGCCGTACCCAGCCTCACCCTTCCCCTCCCTGAGAGGGAGGGGACTAAAGCCGCGAGCTCTTACTCCGGCAGCACCCGCCGCCCGCTGAGCTTGTGCACGGCACCGCGGCGCATCACGAAGTCGACATTCTGCAGCCGCGTCACGTCCGCGACCGGATCGCCGGCGACCGCGATGATGTCGGCGTCCTTGCCCGGCTCGATCGTGCCGACGCTGGCCGACCGGCCCAACAGGTCGGCGGCGTTGACCGTCGCCGTCTTGATCGCGGCGGCCGGCGCCATGCCGGCATCGACCATCAGCTTGAACTCGCGCGCGTTGATGCCGTGCGGGCCGACGCCGCTGTCGGTGCCGAAGGCGACTGGCACACCCGACTTGATGGCGTGCGAGATGTTGCGGGTCGCCACCTTCTCGACCTCGAGCGCCTTGGCCGCCGAGGCCGCCGGTCGCTCGCCGCGCTTGGCCTGTTCGATCACCGACTGGAAGGCGAGCATCGTCGGCACGAAATAGGTCTTGTTGGTCTTGAGCAGCTGGATCGCCTCGTCGTCCATGTACGAGCCGTGCTCGATCGAATCGACGCCGGCGCGCACCGCTGCCTTGATGCCGTCCGCGCCATGCGCGTGCGCCGCGACCTTGCGACCGAACAGGCGCGCAGTGTCGACGATCGCCTTCATCTCGTCGTCGAACATTTGCCGGCCAAGCCCGCCGGCCACGTTGCTGCCGACACCGCCGGAGGCGGCGAACTTGATGACCTCGGCGCCGGCCGAGACCTGGCGGCGGACCGCCCGGCGACAGTCGTCGGGACCGTCGCAGACGTTGTCGCGCTCGGCCTTGTAGGCGTCGGTCAGCGTCCGGTTGTAGCCGTTGACGTCGCCGTGGCCGCCCGACACCGAAACCATCCGGCCCGCCGGCACGATCGTCGGCCCCGGATGCTCGCCGGCATTGATGACGTCGCGCAAGGACGTGATCGCCGGCCCGTCGCTGCCGAGGTCGCGCACCGTGGTGAAGCCTGCCATCAGCGTGCGCTCGGCGTTGCGCAGCCCCTCGAAGGCATTGTCCTCATGGTCCTGGTAGGGCTCGCCGAGCCGCTGCTCGAGCGGGCGGCCGGTCGAGAACAGATGGACGTGCATGTCGATCAGCCCGGGCAGCACGTACTTGTCGCGCAGGTCGACGACGCGCGATCCCGCCTCGCCGCCCGAGAAGCCGTCGCGCACCTCGACGATCTTGCCGCCGCGTACCACGATCGTCGACGCGCCTCGCGCCTTCTGGCCTGGCTTGTCGAGCAGTGCCCCCGCCTGGATGTAGGTCGTCGTCTCGGCCGGCGCGGCGGGCGCCTGCCCCTGCGCCCACACCGCTCCTGCCAGCAGCGCCGCCGTGGCCGCGCCGATCATAACCCGCTTCATATTCCGCCTCCCTGCTTATGGTTGGGGCGGACCTTAGCGGCTGATTTCAGCTCTTGCGAGGCTGTGTCATTTCGGGGGGATCGCTCGCGGGGAAACTCTCGTCGAGCGCCTCGTCGAGCATCGCCTGTCGATAGGCCTCGTTCCTCGCCAGGCTCTCGTCCATCCGCCGGAGCTGCTCCTCGCTCGCCGGCGCCTGGTGCTTCGCCTTGTACTCGCCGTAGGGCATTCCGTAGACCCACTCGCGCGCCGCGTCCTTGGACAGCGGCACGCCCTGTTCCTCGGCGGCTTCGGCAAGCCAGTCGGACAGGCAGTTGCGGCAGAAGCCGCCCCAGCCCATCAGGTCGACGTTCTGCACGTCGGTGCGCGCCCGCAGATGCGCGACGAGCCGGCGGAACGCCGCCGCCTCGAGTTGTTCTTTGGTTGTCCTGTCGATGTCCATGAGTGTCCACCGGTGTTGCATCATGATCGCAACACTATAGAGCTACGCCCCGTCCTGGAGCCACCCTGGAGAGGTCGTCCGTGCCGTCCACCGAACCGCGCCGCCGCAAGGTCCGTGTCCTCGCTACGCTGGGGCCTGCCTCCCGCACGCTCGAGATGATCCGCCAGCTCTACCTCGCTGGCGCGGACGCCTTCCGTATCAACATGAGCCACGGCACCCAGTCCGACCGCGCCGAGATCATCGGGCATATCCGCGCGCTCGAGAAGGAAGTCGGCCGGCCGATGACGATCCTCGTCGACCTGCAGGGGCCGAAGCTGCGCATCGGCACCTTCGCAGCCGGCAGCGTCGCGCTGAAGAAGGGCCAGCCCTTCACGCTCGACCGCGACGAGGCGCCCGGCGACGAGACGCGCGTTCACCTGCCGCACCCCGAGCTGTTTGCCGCAATGCGCCCCGGCGCGCGCCTGCTCCTGAACGACGGCAAGATGTCGCTGCGCGTCGTCGAAGCGGCCCCGACGCGGATCGAAACCTATGTCGAGGTCGCGGGCGAGCTGTCGAACCACAAGGGCCTCAACGTCCCCGACGTGGTGATCCCGCTCGCGGCGCTGACCGAGAAGGACCGCCGCGACCTCGCCTTCGCGCTCGATCAGCATGTCGACTGGATCGCGCTGTCCTTCGTGCAGCGGCCCGAGGACGTGGCGGAGGCCAAGCGCCTCATCGCCGGGCGCGCCGGCCTGCTCGCCAAGATCGAGAAGCCGACGGCGGTCGACCGCCTGCCCGAGATCCTCGAGGTCGCCGACGCCGTCATGGTCGCGCGCGGCGACCTGGGCGTCGAGCTGCCGCCCGAGGAGGTGCCGCCGATCCAGAAGCGCATCGTCCAGACCGCGCGCCGCATGGGACGCCCCGTCGTCGTCGCGACGCAGATGCTCGAGTCAATGATCACCGCCCCGACGCCGACGCGCGCCGAGGTGTCGGATGTCGCCAACGCCATATACGACGGCGCCGATGCGGTGATGCTGTCGGCCGAATCCGCCGCCGGCCAGTATCCGTGCGAGGCGGTGGCGATGATGGACGCGATCGCGCGCCAGGTCGAAGCCGATCCGTCCTATTATGAACGCGTCCATTTCACCGAGACGCTGCCCGAGGCAACCACCGCCGACGCGCTGTCGGCCGCAGCCGGTCAGATCGCACGCACGGTCGGCGCGCAGGCCATCTGCTGCTTCACCACCTCGGGCTCGACCGCGCGCCGCGCCAGCCGTGAACGAGCCGCGGTGCCGCTCCTCGTGCTGACGCCCAAGCTCGCCACCGCGCGCCGCCTCGGTCTCGTCTGGGGCGTCCACGCCGTCCACACCCGCGACGTCGCCGATTTCGAGGAGATGGTGTCTAAGTCGAAGCGCATGGCGCTGCGGGCCGGCGTGGCGGGTGGCGGCGACCGTGTGATCGTCATCGCCGGCGTTCCCTTCGGCACGCCGGGCTCGACCAATGTACTCCACGTCACCCGGCTCACCGGTGACGAGCTGAAGGATCATGCGGGCTAGAGCAGGCCGAGTTCCGTCAATCGCTTACGCAGGCGGCTGGTATCGGTGAAATGATGACCGACGAAGCCGGCCGCTTCCGAAGCGGCGACATTGTCGTCGCGGTCGTCGATGAACAGCGCCTCGCCCGGTGAAAGACCGAAGCGCTCCATCGCCAGCACGAAAATTTTTGCGTCAGGCTTCACCATCCGCTCGTCCCCGGACACGACGATGTCGCGGAAGTGACCGAACACGGGCGCTGTCGCGCGGAATCGCGGCCAGAACTCGTGGCTGAAGTTGGTGATGGCGTAGAGCGGCACGCCTTTGGCGGCGAGATCATCGACCAGTTCGATCATGCCGGGCACCGGCCCGGGAATCGTCTCGAGCCAGCGCTCATCATAGACTTGGATCAGCTCGCGAAAGTCAGGGAACCGCTCGATAAGTTCGGCGGTCGTCTCGGCGCAGGGCCGGCCCTCATCGTGCTGGAAATGCCATTCAAGCGTGACGACGTTCTCCAAGAACCATTCAAGGCGCTCGGGATCATCGATCAGCTTGGAATAGAGGTGGCGGGGGTGCCACTGGTACAGCACCCCGCCGACGTCGAAGACGACCGAGTTGAGCGCCTTGGGCGCACGCTTCGCGCGTGCGTCCGTCGCGCTCGGGATCATTATCCCTGGCGCGCCTTGAAGCGACGGTTCGTCTTGTTGATGACGTAGGTACGGCCGCGGCGGCGAATGACGCGACAATCGCGGTGGCGGCTCTTGAGCGACTTCAACGAGTTGCGGATCTTCATGGTCCGTTCCGATCGGTAAGCGTTATTCCGGAAAGCGCGGCTAACTACGGAGCGTGCCTACCGAAGTCAAGGTAGTCACCCGCGTTTCTGCCCCCTAAGTTCTAGATCGATGGTTGCTGCTCGCATTAAGCGCTTCTTTGCCGGTGAACGCTCACCCCCGCAGGTGCCGAAAGGCCGGCGTATCTACGCCATCGGCGACGTCCACGGGCGACTCGACCTGTTCGAGGAGCTTCTCCGCCGAATCGAGCAGGATCGCCTCAACTGGAACGGGCAGACCGAGGTCGTACTGCTCGGCGACTATATCGACCGCGGGCCGCAATCGGCGCAGTTGCTCGACCTGATTTCCGGATCGCTTCCGGACTGGGCACACTGGACCATACTGCGTGGCAATCACGAGCAGGCGATGCTCGATGCCACCCAAGGCGACGCGAATGCCCGGCGTGTACTGCGCATCTGGCTCGACAACGGCGGATGCGAGACACTGCGCAGCTACGGCATGCCGGCACTACTGGCCTATGGCGACGATCTGGACGCGATCGAAGCGGAACTCCGCGTGCGCATCCCGCTTCGGCATCTGAACTTCCTGCGCCGCCTCAAGCGCACACGCCGCGTCGGCGACTATCTGTTTGTTCATGCCGGCATCCGGCCTGGTGTTCCGCTTGAGGCGCAGGCGGATCGCGACCTGCTCTGGATTCGCGACGAGTTTCTGAATTGCCGGGACGACCACGGCTACGTAGTCGTCCACGGCCATAGCATCACGCCCAACGTGGACGAGCGCGACAACCGCATCGGCATCGACACCGGCGCCTACGCCACCGGCCGGCTCACCGCCCTCGTTCTGGAGGGCGGCACGCGCCGGTACCTGTCGACGCTTCCTTAAGCTGCTTCTTTTTCCTCGGCGGCTCGTATTTGGCTGAGCTTCTGCTCCCAGGCGAGCGCGTGGCTGACGATGGTGTCGAGGTTGCCGTAGCGCGGCTGCCAGCTGAAGGTCTCGCGGATGCGGCGGTTCTCGGAGACGAGCGCCGGCGGGTCGCCGGCCCGCCGTTCGCTCATTACGCGCTTGAGCTTGACGCCCGCGACGCGCTCGACCGCCTCGAGCACCTCCAGGACCGAGAAGCCGCGGTTGTAGCCGCAGTTGAGCGTCAGCGACTGCTCGGGGTTCTCGATCAGGTGACGAAGCGCAATCACATGCGCCTCGGCCAGATCGCTCACATGGATGTAGTCGCGCACGCCGGTGCCGTCGGCGGTCGGATAGTCGGTGCCGTAGACATGGACCGCCTCGCGCTTGCCGATCGCGGCTTCGACCGCGACCTTGATGAGGTGGGTGGCGCCAGCCGTCGACTGGCCGGTGCGCGCCTGCGGGTCGGCCCCCGCCACGTTGAAGTAGCGCAACGCGCCGTAGTTCAATGCATGGGCCGCCGCCACGTCGGCGAGCATCAGCTCGGTCATCAGCTTTGATGTGCCGTAGGGATTGATCGGCAGCTTGTGTGCGTCTTCCTCGACCGGGATCGTCTCCGGCATGCCGTAGACCGCAGCCGTCGAGGAGAAGATGAAGTGGCGGATACCGTTCCGAACCGCCGACTCGATCAGCGAGCGGCTCTTAGCGGTGTTGTTCAGATAATATTTGAGTGGGTTCTCGACCGATTCCGGCACGATGATCGAGCCGGCGAAGTGCATGATGGCCTCGATATCCTCGTCGTCCGCGATCCGGTCGATCAGCGCCTCGTCGGCGATATCGCCCTCGTAGAAGGGCACATCGTCCGGTACCGCCCAGCGGAAGCCCGTGGAAAGATTGTCGATCACGACAACGCGAAAGCCCGCGTCCTTCAGCGCCAGTACAGCATGACTGCCGATATAACCGGCACCACCCGTCACCAGGACAGGAATACGCGACTCCATCACCCAACCTCCTCAGCTTGTCGGCATGACCGTCAAACCGATGTGAGGCACATATGTTGCTTCAGGCGTTCCCCCGATTGCGATAAACGGTTTGGGAAGAATGACTCCCATGAACAATGCCCACCTCTTCCGCGCCGCCATCATTACCGGTGCAGCCCTGCTGGCTTCCTGCGCAAGCACGCAGCAGGCGGACGTCACGCGCTTCCATCTCGGGCAGCCGGTCGCCCGCTCGTCGGTGTTCGTCACATCGGCCAATCCGGCCGACGCTTCGAGCCTTGAGTTCCGCACCTACGCTGCGGTCGTAAGCGACAAGTTGCGCCAGCTCGGCTTCACGGCCGCGCCCAGCCTGGCACAGGCTGAGCTGGTCGGCGCGGTCGATGTGACCCGGGGAACCCGCGAGTCGCTATCGCGCGGAAGCGGGCTCTCGATCGGTATCGGCGGCGGGACCTTCGGCCGCCATGTCGGCGTCGGCGGTAGCGTCAACATCCCGGTCGGCCAGTCCAAGCCGAACGACATCGCGGTCACCACGCTCAGCGTGCAGCTCAAGCGCCGTTCGGACAGCAGCGTGATCTGGGAAGGCCGCGCGACGGCCGAGAGCCGCGCTGGCGCGGCGGGAACGGTTGTGCCCGCGCTCGCCGACGCGCTATTCCGGGACTTCCCTGGCCCGTCAGGCCAGACCGTACGCGTCCGACTCTAGCTTAGCCGAGGCCCATGACCATCGCCGTCTCCGCCGCCTTCGACAGCGGCAACATCGAGGTGCGCCGCATCGCCGGTCCGCAGGATATCGAACTCGCGATCCGCAAGGATCATCAGTCCGATTTCTATCAGTGGTTCCACTTCCGCCTCACCGGCGCCGCCGGTCAGGAGGTGGTGCTGCGCATCGTCGATCTGGCGGGAAGCGCCTATCCGCTCGGCTGGCCCGACTATCGCGCCTGCGTGTCGGAGGACCGCGTGCTATGGACGCGCGCAGAGACGTCCTACGCCGACGGCGTGATGACGATCCGCTACCGCCCGGAGACGAACAGCACCTGGTTCGCCTATTTCGCGCCCTACAGCATGGAACGGCACCACGACCTCGTCGCCGAGGTCGCGCAGGAGCCCGGCGTCACTGTCGAGGTACTCGGCCAGACGCTCGACGGGCAGGACATCGACCTGATCACGATGGGCGAGGGCGAGCGCGTCGTGTGGCTCTACGCCCGCCAGCACCCCGGCGAGACGATGGCCGAGTGGTGGATGGAAGGGGCGCTCGAACGCCTCGTCGATCCTGCCGATCCCGTCGCCCGCCGGCTCCGGGCGAAGGCCCGGCTCCACATCGTCCCCAACATGAACCCCGACGGCTCGCGCCGCGGCCACCTGCGCACCAACGCTGCCGGAGTGAACCTCAACCGCGAGTGGAACGCGCCGACCCTCGAGCGCAGCCCCGAGGTCTACCATGTCTTGGAGCGTATGAAGGCGACCGGTGTCGACTTCGCGCTCGACGTGCATGGCGACGAGGCGATTCCGCATAATTTCATCGCCGGTTTCGAGGGCATTCCCTCGATCACCGATCGCCAGCTCCGCCTGCTCAGCCGCTACAAGACCGTGCTCGCGCGCCTCACGCCCGACTTCCAGACGCAGGTCGGCTACGAGATCGCGGAACCCGGCCAAGCGAACCTCTCGATGAGCACCAACGCGGTCGCCGAGCGCTTCGGCTGCCTCGCGATGACGCTCGAGATGCCGTTCAAGGACGCGAGCAACCACCCGGACCCGCTGCAGGGCTGGTCGCCCGAGCGGAGCAAGGCGCTCGGCCGCGACTGCTTGGCCGCGCTGCTTGAGGTCATCGACGAGCTGCGTTAGGCGCTGCGGCGCTCGCCCTTCGACAGGCTCAGGGCGAGCGCCTGATGAAGCCATCGTTCCAGTCGCGCTCACCCTGAGCCTGTCGAAGGGCGAGCGCGTCGCACCAATCCCTAGGAGTGCGTAGTGCCCCAGCTCGTCCTCATCCGTCACGGCCAGAGCGCCTGGAACCTCGAGAACCGCTTCACCGGCTGGTGGGATGTCGACGTCACCGAGCAGGGTGCGGCCGAGGCGTCGGCGGCGGGCGAGCTGCTGCGCAAGCACGGCTTCGACTTCGACCTCTGCTTCACCAGCTACCAGAAGCGCGCGATCAAGACGCTGAACCTCGTGCTCGAAGCGATGGACCGGCTGTGGCTGCCGGTGGTCAAGGACTGGCGGCTGAACGAGCGCCACTACGGCGGGCTCACCGGGCTCAACAAGGCCGAGACGATCGCCAAGGCCGGCGAGGAGCAGGTGAAGATCTGGCGCCGCTCGTTCGACGTGCCGCCGCCGCCGATCGAGGACGGCAGCCCCTATGATCTGTCGGCCGACCCCCGCTACGCCGGCATCGACGTGCCGAAGACCGAAAGTCTCAAGGACACGATCGCCCGTGTGCTGCCCTATTGGGACAACGCCATCGCGCCCGAGCTCAAGGCCGGCAAACGCGTGATCATCTCGGCGCACGGCAACTCGCTGCGGGCGCTGGTCAAGCACCTCTCGGACATCTCGGACGAGGAAATCCCGCTGCTCGAAATCCCGACGGGCGAGCCGATCGTCTACGAGCTCGATGCCTCGCTTCAGCCCACCGAGCGCTATTATCTAAAGGATCGCTAACCGCTCGACTCGGGCACGCGACCTGCTTAGGTTGCGCCGCTTCTTGAAGGTCAGGGCCAAGGGAGCAGAAATGGCGGACGAAGCGCCGGTCGTCGGCGTCATCATGGGCAGCCGTTCCGACTGGGAGACGATGCGCCACACCGCCGACACGTTGCGCGAGCTCGGCGTGCCGTTCGAGGCGAAGGTCGTCTCGGCGCATCGGACGCCGCAGCGCATGTACGACTATGCGCAGGCCGCGGCCGGCCGAGGGCTCAAGGTCATCATCGCCGCCGCCGGCGGGGCCGCGCACCTGCCCGGCATGACCGCCTCGCTCACGCGCCTGCCGGTTCTCGGTGTCCCCATCGAATCGAAGACGCTGAAGGGCATCGACAGCCTGCTGTCGATCGTCCAGATGCCCGCCGGAATTCCCGTCGGCACGCTCGCCATCGGCAAGGCCGGCGCGGTCAACGCCGCGCTCTTCGCCGCCGCGATGCTGGCAACGAACGATCCGGCGCTCGCGGCGCGCGTCGACGCCTTCCGCCAGGCACAGACCGACAGCATCGACGAAACACCCGAATGATCCCGCCCGGCTCGACGATCGGCATCCTCGGCGGCGGCCAGCTCGGCCGGATGCTGTCGATCGCTGCCGCGAGCATGGGCTACCGCGTCCATATCTTCGCGCCCGACGAGGAGCAGCCGGCCGCCGACGTATCAGCGGAGTCGACGCGCGCGGCCTATACCGATTTTGCTGCGCTCGACCGCTTCGCCGCCAGCGTCGACGTCGTCACCTATGAGTTCGAGAATGTCGACGTCGCCGCGGTCCGGCACTTGGCCGAACGCGTGTCCGTCCGCCCCGACGTGCAGGCGCTCGAGATCAGCCAGGACCGTCTCGCCGAGAAGGATTTCGTCGCCTCGATCGGTGGCCGTCCCGCCCCCTATCGGCCGGTCGACAGCCTTCACGATCTCGGCATTGCACTCGCCGAGCTGGGGGCGCCGGCGATCCTCAAGACCCGCCGCATGGGTTATGACGGCAAGGGGCAGGCACGGCTCCAGACAGGCCAAGATGCCGAGGCTGCTTGGACCTCGCTTGGCGGGCGGCCGTGCGTGCTCGAAGGCTTCGTCAACTTCGACGCCGAATTCTCGGTGTTGCTGGCGCGTAGCGCCAACGGTGAAACCGCCGCCTATCCCTGCCCGCGCAACCAGCATGAAGGCGGCATTCTCGCGCAATCGAGCGTGCCGGCCGGCGAACCGATCGATAGTCAGGTCGAGGCAGCAACCACGCTCGCGCGCAAGGTCGGCGAGGCGCTCGATTACGTCGGCCTGCTCACACTCGAATTCTTTGCGACCAACGAGGGGCCGGTGTTCAATGAGATGGCCCCGCGCGTGCACAACAGCGGTCACTGGACGATCGAAGGTGCGCGCACCAGCCAGTTCGAGAATCACATCCGCGCCGTCTGCGGCCTGCCGCTCGGGTCGACCGAGCTGACTGCGCCGTCGGTGCGCATGGAGAACCTGCTTGGTGATGCGGTCCATGACTGGGCCAACATCCTCGCCGACCCGACTGCGCACCTCCATCTTTACGGCAAGAGCGAGGTGAAGCCGGGCCGCAAGATGGGCCACGTCACCTGGCTATGAATTGCTGACGCCCGACCTCGCACGTTCGAACAGCCACACCCGGATCGCGCTCGAAAGGTTAGTCGTCCGCGCCTCGTCGATCTCGGCGACGAGCGCGTTGAGTGGCTTGCCATCCACCGCCGCCGCCTCGCGCAGGGCGTCCCAGAACACCGGCTCCAGGCTGAACGAGGTTCGGTGCCCTTGGATGGTCACCGACCGCTTGATGAGCCCGGCCTCCGGCATCTCAGTACATATGCTGTCCGCCGTTGATGCTCATGGTTGATCCTGTGATGAAACCGGCGTCGTCGGAGCAGAGGAAGGCGACGCCGCGGGCGATCTCGTGGGCCTGACCCAAGCGCCCGACCGGGATCTTCGCCACGATCTTCTGGAGCACGTCAGCCGGCA
>JAEZQR010000074.1 GCA_023413015.1 Pseudomonadota bacterium | reverse complement strand
TTGTCGCCGGATGACCGCAGGAAGGCTTCGTCGGCCTTGGCCGCATCGACGTTGACGCGAATGGCATCCTTGAAGCGGCCGACGCGGACATAGAGGTGGCTGGGCATGTGGACCAGATGTCCGGCGGACGGGATCATTCGCTTGGCGAGCCGGTCGGCATAGGGCTCGGCGCGCGCCGGATCGGCCGAGGCCTCGATCAGGTGAATATAAAGGTGGTCGGCCTGTGGGTGATCGGGATTGAGCGCGAGCACGCGCTCGACGAGTGTGATCGCCTCGCCCATCCGGCCCTTGGGCGTACGGCCGTCCGGCTCCCAGTAATCCCAGGGCTGCGTGTCCATCAGCGCTTCGGCGGCGATCACGGCGATGTCGTCATCGGCCGGGAAGCGGGCAGCGACGCCGACCATCGCGTCGGCGAAAGCCTTGTCGAGCGCGACGCGGTCGGCGGCGGCATCGGGCGAATAGCGCGTCGCGACCGCCTCGATCAGCGCGCGTTCGGCGGGCGTCGCGCGGTCGCGCAGCGCCATCGCGCGTCGGACGGTCTCGATCACGCGCGCGTTGACCTCCGGGTCATAGGGCGCGTTGATGTTGGGGCCGTGCGCGAACGCCTCGCCCCACCAGCACATCGCGCAAGCAGGGTCGAGCTTCTGCGCCTGCTGGAAGGCGCGGATCGCCTCGGCATGGTTGAAGCCGTAGCTGAGCGCGAGGCCCTGATCGAAGTAGCGCTGGGCGAGATCGTTGCTCGTGGAGATCTTGTGGTGGACGCCACCTAGGTCATCGAACAGGATCGGTGGTCGGCTCGGCGCCGGGGCGGCCGGCGTGGCTGCCATCGCGAGCTGCAGCCGCTGGCGCAGCGCCTCGCCCCGGGCGCGGCCCTGGCCACAGAGACTGGCCAGCGCGCGTGTCGGATCGAGCAGTCGGAGCGCGGCTTCGGACAGCCGGTATTCGGCCGGCGCCGGTGTCGCCGTCGCGAGCAGCGCCGCGCCCGCTGACAGGCCGAGAAGCTTCCACGCCTGGATCATCGCCGTTCTCCTCCCGAAGCGAACGCAACGCAACAGGGGCCGTCGAGCGACGGATTATAACGCAGACGGACGGAAAAGCGAACGCGGCAGGCCGGCGGTCGCGGAAACCCGGACCGCCGGCGGCCTTCAGGCGGCCGAACGCTGGCCGGCTTTCGCGCCTAGCGCCTCGATCACGGCGCGGCTGAACGCGGGTACGTCGTCGGGCTTGCGGCTGGTGATCAGGTTGCCGTCGACCGTGACCTGCGCGTCGACCACCTCGGCGCCGGCGTTGCGCAGGTCGGTCCGGATCGACGGCCAGGAGGTGACGCGCCGGCCGCGCAGCACGTCGGCCTCGGCCAGCAGCCACGGCCCGTGGCAGATCGCGGCCACCGGCTTGCCGGCCTCCATGAAGTCGCGGACCAGCTGCACGGCATCCTCGTTGGTGCGCAGCTTGTCGGGGTTGGCGACGCCGCCGGGCAGCACCAGCGCGTCATAGTCGTCGGCCTCGACATCGGCGACGGCCAGCGTCGCCTCGACCGTCTCGCCCTTCTCGTCATGCACCATGCCTTGGATCCGGCCCGGCTTGATCGAGGCGATCTCGACCGTCAGCCCGGCCTCGCGAAAGGCATCGAGCGGACCGATGAGCTCGGACTGCTCGAAGCCGTCGGTGGCGACGATGAGCACGCGCTGGTTCTGCGGATCGGGCATGACGCAATCTCCTGACGGATGGGGAATGCGCGCTGAACGAAAGCAGGACGAAGGTGTTGCGGTCCGGTCGGCGGGCTGCCGCTACCGTGCGACGAGGTCGGCGAACTCGGCGAGGACGGTGGTGTAGAGGTCGCGCTTGAAGGGGACGATGAGGTTCGGGAGGTCGCGCGCCGGCGCCCACATCCAGGCGCGGAACTCGGGATGCGCGGTGTGGAGGTTCACGTCGGTATCGCGCCCGAGGAAGCGCATCGCGTACCACATCTGGCGCTGCCCGCAGTATTGCCCGTTCCAGATCTTGCCGATCAGGTCGTCGGGCAGGTCGTAGCAGAGCCAGTCGCGGCTGGCGGCAACGATCTCGGCGAGGTGGCGGCGGACGCCGGTCTCCTCCTCCAGCTCGCGGAAGGCGGCTTCGAGCGGGTCCTCGCCTTCGTCGATGCCGCCCTGCGGCATCTGCCAGGCCTCGAGCGTCGAATCGAGGCGCTGGCCGACGAACACCTCGTCGCGGTCGTTCAACAGCATCACGCCCACGCCGGCGCGATAGGGCAGACCGGAGGGGTGGTTCGAAGGAGTGGCGGGAGCGTCGGGCATGGGGGGCTATAAGCACAACGCGCCGTCCGCGTCATCCCGGCGAAGGCCGGGATGACGATGAAGGCAGGAGGATTACTCCGCCGCTTGCGCGGTGCCCTCGGCGGCCTGCGCCATCGTGGCTTCGGCCTGTGCTTCGTTGATGATCTCGCGTAGCGCCGCGAGGCAGCCCATGAGGTCACCCTGCGCGCTCGGGATCGCCTGACGGAGCGTCAGGCTGCCGTGGATCTGGCCCTTGGCTTCGCGGAAGACGGTGGGGACGCCGTGCTCGATCAGCTTGCCGGCATAGGCGCGGCCCTGGTCGCGCAGCGGATCGAGCCCGCAGGTGAAGACGAGCGCCGGCGGCAGACCGTGGAAGCGGTCGGTGTGATGGGGAGAGGCATGCGGGTGAAGCACCTGCGCACCGTCGCCCATGTAATGCGCCGAGAACCATGCCATGCCCTTCTGCGTGAGCAGATAGCCTTCGGCGAACTCCTCCATCGAGCCGCTGCTCGCGGTCATGTCGACGCCGGGGTAGATCAGCCACTGCGCGAGGATCGGCACGGGCAGGCCGTCGTGCAGCTGCTGCGCGCAGACCGCGGCAAGATTGCCGCCGGCGCTGTCGCCCGCGACGACGATACCGGTGACGGCGTGGCCGATCTCCTTCGGCGAGCCGGCGACCCAGCGCGTAGCGGCAAGGCAGTCCTCGGCCGCCGCCGGGAAGGGGTGCTCGGGTGCGAGGCGGTAGTCGATCGCGATCACTGTCATGCCCAGCGTCCGCGCGATCTCGGCGCAGAGCGAGTCGTGCGTCTCGAGGTCGCCGATCACCCAGCCGCCGCCGTGATAGTAGATCAGCACCGGCGCCGGCTGACCGCCGCGCGCAACCGGGCAGTAGAGGCGGGCCGGGACCGAGTGGCCATGATCGCCGGGGATCGACAAATCCTCGACATGCGCCAGCTCGCCGCGCGGCAGCTCGCCGATCGGCACCATCGCGCGGTACATCTGCCGCGCGGACGGCGCATC
>JAEZQR010000041.1 GCA_023413015.1 Pseudomonadota bacterium | reverse complement strand
GCGCAAGATAGGCCATCGCGAGGCAGTGGCGGGCCGGGAGCCCGCCGCCCGCCGCGCGCCAGCCGTTCGCCGTCTCGATCGCCTTGGCCGGGTCGCTTTTCGTCTGCGCGATGCAGGCCTGATAGCGTTCGCGGTCGGCAGGGCTACGCGCTTGCTGCGCAAGGGCGGTGGTGGCGGTGAGGCCCAGCAGCAGGGCGCCAATGATCTTACGCATGAGGCTCCAGCAGGCGGTCGAGCGTGGCGGTCAGCAGCGCCAGATCAGCGGCGCGCGACAGCCGGTGGTCGCCATCCTTAACCAGAAGCACCTGCACGTCCGATGAATCGAGCCGCTCGGCGATATCGAGGCTGAGGCGCCACGGCACCTCGGGATCGGCCTGGCCCTGCAGCAGCCGCACCGGGCCCGCATAGCCGATGCTCCTATCCAATACGCGGTTGGCGCGGCCGTCCTCGACCAGCGCACGCGTGTAAACATAGGGGCTGTCGACATAGCCGCTCGGCAGCTCGATCCGCCCGACGCGCATCAGCGCTTCACGCTGCGTCTCGTCGAGGTCCGACCATAGGCCCCAGTCGACGAAGTCGGGCGCCGCCGCGATGCCGACGAGTGCCGACACCCGGCTCGGCCGGGCGCGGGCGATCAGCAGCGCGATCCAGCCGCCCATCGACGAGCCGACCAGCGCCACCGGCCCCGGCGCCACCGCATCGATCACCGCCAGCGCGTCGTCGCGCCACCGACCGATCGTGCCCGCCTCGAAATCGCCGCCGCTCGCGCCGCAGCCTGAATAGTCGAGCCGCAGGAAGGCGCGACCGCGCTCCGCCGCCCAGACGTCGAGCGCCTCGGCCTTGGTGCCGCTCATGTCGGACATGTAGCCGGACAGGAACACGACCGTCGGGCCGGCGCCGTTTCGGTGCCGATAGGCCAGCCGGATGCCGTTGCGATCGAGGTACTGTGTCTCGCTCATTGTCTTGCCTTGACTATCGGGCGCCCATCCATAGGTTGCGCCGCAGCATTTTTCCAATCGCCGAGGCTTTTCCCGTGTCCGACATCATCCACCTGACGCTTCCCGACGGTTCCGTGCGCGACGTGCCGCGCGGGACGACCGCGGGCGACGTCGCGCGGTCGATCGGGGCGGGGCTGGCGAAGGCGGCGCTGGCGGCGCGCATCGACGGGGTGGTCGTCGACCTCGAGCGGCCGATCGAGCGCGACGGGAGCCTCGCGATCGTCACCTCGAAGGACGAGGCCGACGCGCTCGAGCTGGCGCGCCACGACTATGCGCACGTGCTCGCCGAAGCGGTGCAGAATCTGTTCCCGGGAACGCAGATCACCTTCGGGCCGGCGACCGAGGACGGCTTCTACTACGACTTC
Source organism: Pseudomonadota bacterium (assembly GCA_023413015.1). Taxonomy (GTDB): domain Bacteria; phylum Pseudomonadota; class Alphaproteobacteria; order Sphingomonadales; family Sphingomonadaceae; genus Sphingoaurantiacus. The sequence goes on along the minus strand of JAEZQR010000041.1, from coordinate 3,741 downwards.
GCGCCGAAGGACCGGCCGTTCACCGAAGAGGATCTGCCGGCGATCGAAGCGGAGATGCGCCGCATCATCGCGCGCGACGAGAAGCTCGTCCGCGAGGTTTGGACGCGCGACCAGTTGATCGACTACTTCAGGAAGCAGGGCGAGACGTTCAAGGCCGAGTGGGCGGGCGAGCTTCCTGAGGGCGAGGAGCTGACGGTCTATCGTGCCGGCCAGTGGCTCGACATGTGCCGCGGTCCCCACCTCGCCTCGACCGGCAAGCTCGATCCGCAGGCGTTCAAGCTGACGCGCGTGTCGGGCGCCTACTGGCGCGGCGACCAGAAGAACGCGATGCTCAGCCGCATCTACGGCACCGGCTGGCTCAACAAGAAGCAGCTCGACGCGCATCTGACGCGGCTCGAGGAAGCGGCCAAGCGCGACCACCGCAAGATCGGCGCGGAGATGGACCTGTTCCACCTCCAGTCGGAGGCACAGGGGTCGGTGTTCTGGCACCCCAAGGGCTATCTGATTTGGCGGCAGCTCGAGGCGTATATGCGCCGCCGGCTCGATGCGGCCGGCTATGTCGAGGTGAAGACGCCGCAGCTGATGGACGCCAAGCAGTGGGAGCAGTCGGGCCACTGGGGCAAGTACCGCGAGAACATGTTCGTGGTGCCCGACGAGATCCCCTCGACCGAGGAGGAGGGGCCGGTGCTTTCCGGCGACGCCGACCTCATGGCGCTGAAGCCGATGAACTGCCCGGCGCACGTGCTGGTGTTCAAGCAGGGTATCACCAGCTACCGCGACCTGCCGATCCGCATGGCCGAGTTCGGCTGCTGCCACCGCAACGAGCCGCACGGCGCGCTCCACGGCATCATGCGCGTGCGCCAGTTCACGCAGGACGACGCGCATATCTTCTGCCGCGAGGACCAGCTGATCGACGAGATCAAGGACTTCTGCGACCTGCTCGACAGCGTCTATCGCGACCTGGGCTTCGAGTCCTACGCGATCAAGCTGGCGCTGCGGCCCGAGAAGCGCTTCGGCTCCGACGAGATGTGGGACAAGGCCGAGCAGATCCTGCGCGACGCGGTGGCCGCCGCGGGACGTGCCACGCCGGAGTTCGGCTGGGAGGAACTGCCGGGCGAAGGCGCCTTCTACGCGCCCAAGCTCGAATTCCACCTGACCGACGCGATCGGCCGTACCTGGCAGGTCGGCACGATCCAGGCGGACACGGTGCTGCCGGAGCGACTCGATGCAAGCTACGTCGCCGAGGACGGCCAGCGGCATCGCCCGGTGATGCTCCACCGTGCGATCCTCGGCACGTTCGAGCGCTTCATCGGCATCCTGATCGAGCATTATGCCGGCCGCTTCCCGGTCTGGCTGGCGCCGGTGCAGGCGGTAGTCGCGACGATCGTGTCGGACGCCGACGACTATGCGGTCCAGGCGGTCGAGAAGCTCAAGGCGGCGGGCATCCGCGCCGAGGCCGATCTTCGCAACGAGAAGATCAACTACAAGGTGCGCGAGCACAGCCTCGCCAAGGTCCCCTACCTGCTCGTCGTCGGCAAGCGCGAGGCGGAGGAGGGCACGGTCGCGGTGCGCCGGCTGGGTGCCGAAGGCGGGCAGGAAGTGGTGTCGCTCGACGCGATCGTCGAACGTCTGAGCGCCGAGGCGACCCCGCCCGATCTGGCGCGTCAGGCGGGCTGACGCATCACATCGGCGCGGAAATCGGAACCGCGCTCGACGTGCGGCCTTTTCCGAGAACGCAATCCGCATTAAATGCGGACGCTGAAACACGGCTCAACAACTGGAGATAAAGCCATCCGTCCACCGTTCGCCCGGCGCTCGCTCGCGCCGCCCCCGCCCCTTTCCGGTCCCCGCTTCAACGAGCACATCAACGTGCCGCGTGTGCGCGTGATCGACCATGAGGGCGAAAACCTCGGCGTCATGTACACCCGCGAAGCGATCGCGGCCGCTGCGGAAGTGGGCCTCGACCTCGTCGAGATCAGCCCGAACTCGGACCCGCCGGTCTGCAAGTTCCTCGACATCGGCAAGTACAAGTACGAGGCACAGAAGAAGGCCTCGGCCGCGCGCAAGAACCAGAAGACGCAGGAGATCAAAGAGATCAAGATGCGTCCGAACATCGACGACCACGACTACGACACCAAGATGAAGGCGATCCATCGCTTCATCGAGGAAGGCGACAAGGTGAAGATCACCCTGCGCTTCCGCGGTCGCGAGGTGACGCAGGGCCAGCTCGGCATGCTGCTCATGCAGCGCGTGCAGGGTGATACCAACGAGATCGCCAAGGTCGAGCAGCATCCGAAGATGGAAGGCCGTCAGATGCTGATGGTCATCGCACCGAAGATCTGACGCTCCGCCGATGCCGGTGCAGCTCCCGATCGCCGCATCGCGGCCGGGACGGGAGCTGCACGGCGCCACCGACCGCCTGCCCCGCCACCGACACCGCACCGGCTATCTCGCCGTCATCTTGAGCGGCGGCTATGTCGAAGCCGGCGATACCGGCCGCTTCGCGGTCGCGCCCGGCGACGTACTGGTCCATGGCCCGTTCGAGGCACATATGGACCGCTTCGGCCCAAACGGCGCCGAGGTGCTGAACCTGCCGCTACTAGCCGGAATCGAGCTGCCGCCGATCTTGCGGCTCGGCGACCCCGACGAAATTGCCCGCTTGGCTGAACGCGACGGCCGCGAAGCCGCCGGTCGTGTCGTCGAGGTTGCCAAGGCCGTTCCGGCGTGTGCCGGCGATTGGCCAGATACATTGGCTGCGGCCCTACGACAGGACCCCGAATTATCACTATCCCGTTGGGCCCACGACAACGGCTTGGCGCCGGCAAGCGTGTCGCGCGGCTTTGCGGCGGCCTATGGCGTGGGACCGGCGCGCTACCGCGCCGATGTCCAAGTGCGCAGGGCCTGGCGCGCGATCGTCTCGACCGATGCGCCGTTGTCGATCATCGCAGCGGAAGCCGGCTTTGCGGATCAGGCGCATATGACCCGCGGCGTCACCGCGATAACCGGCGCGCCACCGGGCCGCTGGCGAACCGCGACATCAAATCCATTCAAGACCGGGGTCGTCAGCCGGCGCTAGACCGGCGCCATGCACAGACGCGAATTCATCGCGGCCGCCTTGGCGGCTGCTGCCGCCCCTGCGATCGCTTCCCCATCCTCGCGCGCCGATCCGGCCCGGACGCGCTGGGAGATTGGCGGGTCGGAAGGGCTGGATGCGCTCTGCTTTCTGTCGCCCTTGTCAGGCGACGACTTCTACGCCCGTCATTACCGCGCCGAAGTCGCCGCTTTCGCGCCGCGCCTTCCGGGGGCGGCGCTGGACCGGATTCGGCAAGCCAAGGCCGCTGCCGCCAAGCGCAAGGCGCTGTTGTCGCCAGCCTTGTGCCTCTATTTCTCGGCCGGCCCGACCGACTCCCTTGCCGGCCTGCTGGCCTTGATTGATGCCGCCGAGACCAGGCTGAAGCCGCCGCTTCAGGCGAGCCCCTATTGGGACGAGGCGGCATGGGATGCCTTCAACGTCTCACTTCCGCAGCTGCGATCCATCCTGGTTTCCTTGCAGGAGGCGGACTTTCCCGGCTTTCGGCGCGACCTGCTCGGGCAGCGGTTGGACGATCGGATCGCGGCGCTGCGGACCCGACTGGCTACGCTGGATGTGGTGGCCGAGCAGGAGCGCCTGCTCGGGCGGCGTCTCGACCCCACCATCCGGGTCACCTTGCTGCATTTCTCCAAGCCGCACGGCATCAAGGT
>JAEZQR010000016.1 GCA_023413015.1 Pseudomonadota bacterium | reverse complement strand
CGCTCTGCGGGCTGGCGCAGAGCTTCTGGCAGCTGTTCCTCGCGCGGATGGGCGTGGGCGTCGGCGAAGCCGGTGGCGTCGCGCCGGCCTATTCGCTGATCGCCGACTATTTCCCGCCCGACCAGCGCGCCCGCGCGCTCGCCGTCTACTCGTTCGGCATCCCGGCGGGGTCGGCTGCCGGCATCTTCCTCGGCGGCTGGATCGCGTCCGCGATCGACTGGCGCACCGCCTTCATCGCCGTGGGCCTGGCTGGTCTGGTGCTGGCACCGCTGTTCCGCCTTGCGGTGCGTGAGCCGGTGCGCGGTCGCTTCGATCCGCCCAAGGCGCAGGTTCCGGCGCCGCCATTCGCGCAGGTGATACGCACGCTGGCGGCCAAGCCCTCATTCTGGCTGCTGGCGTTCGGTGCCGGCTCCTGCTCGATCCTCGGCTACGGCCTGATCTTCTGGCTGCCGTCCTTCTTCGCCCGCACCTACGATCTCGAACTGATCCAGGTCTCGCAGTTCTACGGCTCGATCATCCTAATCGGCGGCATCATCGGCATCTGGGGTGGCGGCTGGCTCGCCGACCGGCTGGGCCGCGCCAGCCGCGCGGCTTACGCGCGCATTCCCGCTATTGCCTTCCTGATCGCTGCCCCCTGCTATGCAGTCGGCGTGATGTCGGACGCGCTCCCCGTCACCTACGTCATGTTCCTGATCCCGCAGGCGCTCGGACTGATGTGGCTCGGCCCCGTACTGTCGGCAATTCAGCATGTGGCGCCGGCCAGCATGCGGACGACGGCATCAGCGATCTTCTTGTTCGTCAACAACCTGATCGGCATCGGGCTCGGCACCGTGCTGTTCGGGCTGATCTCGGACAAGTTGGCACCCAGCTTCGGCGATCAATCGCTGCGCTACTCGATCCTGATCGGGCTAGGCTTCTATCTCATCAGCGCGGCGCTGTTCTTCCTGGCGTCGCGGCGCCTGGAGCGCGACTGGGAGGCCTGAGCCTACGGTCGCCGCGACCGGTGCTTTCGCTACCTTGCCGACCATCTTGGGTGCCAGACCGTCCACCTTCTTGGCTAGCACGAAGTGGATGCCGCCGAAACCACGGGCGATACGTGTCAGCGGCCGGTCGAGCCAGCGTAGTCCCCTGACAGGCGGCGCCACGAGCGCGGTCCGGCACGAGACGGGTTCGAACATCGCTTCCTGCAGCAGGCGGCTGAGCTCGCCCCGGCCCCACGGCCGGCCTTGGCCGAACGGGGTGGCCTCGAAGTGCGTCCACACCCCCAGTCGATTGGGCACGATCAGCACCAGCTCGCCCGCAGGCCCGAGCACCCGCCACAGCTCGCGCAGCAGCTTGCGCGGCGGCTCGGCGAACTCGAGTGCGTGGGCGAGCAGCGCCTGGTCGAACATCGCCTCGGCAAAGGGCAGCGCGAACTCGTCGGCGCGCAGGGCACAGTTCGGCCGTTGCGGCGGCCAGCGATGCGAGCCCTGACCATCGGGCATGACCATGGCGAGCCGTTCGAGAGCCGACGGATCGAGCCCGGTGAGCAGCGGCGCGCAGTAGCCGAGCGCGAGCAGCCGCGCGGTCGGCCCGCGTCGAATCGCCGGTGCGACGATGCTGGCGAGCTGACGGGCCACGCGCCGCCCGTCGCGCGTCGTATAATAGGCGCGGAGTTCCTGTACCGTTGGCCGCATGAAGATGAAGCTGGCAACTGAACAGCCGATTGTCGAGCCCGACTAGTACACCCGCTCGAAATCGGTGCGGTGCTCAGGCCGGACGACGTAGCGCCAGACGTAGGCGATCAACGCTCCACGCACATGGCGATGCCCATGCCGCCGCCGATGCACAGCGTGGCAAGGCCCTTCTTGGCGTCGCGGCGCTTCATCTCGTGGAGGAGGGTGGTGAGCACACGGGCGCCGGACGCGCCGATCGGGTGGCCGATCGCGATCGCGCCGCCGTTGACGTTGACCTTGGCCGGATCCCAGCCGAGCTCCTGCCCGACCGCGAGCGACTGCGCCGCGAAGGCCTCGTTCGCCTCGATGAGGTCGAGATCGGCGACCGACCAGCCGGCCTTCTCGAGCGCGCGACGGGATGCCGGCACCGGACCGATGCCCATGATCGACGGATCGACGCCGGCGCTCGCCCAGGAGGCGATACGCGCGAGCGGGGTGAGGCCGCGACGCGTGGCTTCGTCGGCGCTCATCAGGACGAGCGCCGCAGCGCCGTCGTTGATGCCGCTGGCGTTCGCGGCCGTGACCGTGCCGTCCTTCCTGAACGCGGGCTTCAGCCCCGACACGCCGTCGAGCGTCGCGCCGTCGCGGATATATTCGTCGGCGTCGACGACCGTCTCCCCCTTGCGGGTCTTGAGCGTCACGCCGGCGATCTCATCCCTGAAGCGGCCTTCGCGGCGTGCGGCTTCTGCCTTGTTCTGGCTGGCCACCGCGAACTCGTCCTGTGCGGCGCGGGTGATCTGATATTTCTCCGCGAGGTTTTCGGCGGTGATGCCCATGTGATAGCCGTTGAAGGCGTCCCACAGGCCGTCCTTGATCATCGTGTCGACCAGCTCGACCGCGCCCATCTTGGTGCCGCCGCGCAGCGCCTGCGCATGGGGGCTGAGGCTCATCGATTCCTGGCCGCCGGCCACGACGACGGCGGCGTCGCCGTTCCGGATCGCCTGATAGCCGAGGGCCACCGCACGGAGGCCCGAGCCGCACACCTGATTGACGCCCCAGGCCGGCGTCTCCTTGGCGATACCAGCGGCCATCGACGCCTGTCGCGCCGGATTCTGGCCTTGGCCGGCGGTGAGCACCTGGCCGAGGATCACCTCGGAGACCTCGCTCGCATCAACCTTGGCTTCGCTGAGTGCCGCCTCGATCGCGACACGGCCTAGCTCGTGCGCCGGCGTCGCGGCGAAGGCGCCGAGGAAGCTGCCGACCGGGGTGCGCTTGGCGGCGACGATGACGACATCGGTCATGGGACTACTCCTGCTCGCGTTTCAAATTGAAACCAGTATTGTGCAGGTGCGAAGAAAAAGCCAACACTCCTCGGTAACGGATCGTCGCATCGCACGATCAGACGGCAGCAAGGGGATCCCGCTGATACTCGGCAATGCCAATCGGATTGCCGCTCGGATCACGCAGAATGATATAGCGCATGAAGCCGGGTGCTTCGTGCACGTGGCCTTCGGGCGCAATGCCCGCGTCCGCCAAAACGGCGACGAACTGATCCAGATTGTCGGTACGCAAGATGATGCTGCCTTCCGGTATCAGGGTGGGGGCAGGAACCTCGAATATCGAAAGCCGCACGCCGCCAGCTCTGACAGCAAGCAGTCCCATAGCAGGCATGTCCTGCAGGACCGTCAATGCAAGGGCATCGACGTAAAAGTGGCGCGCCTGGTCCAGTGAGGCGACCTGCAGGCCGAAGTGGCAGCAATCCAAATTCACCGTCGTGCCCCCAGTCGTTTCGCTCGCCTCACAATGCTAACCAATCGCGGAGCCGCCGCCAAACCAGCTCCCGGCTCCGGCTTCCCACCATCATGCCGACATGTCCGGCATCGATGTCGATCCGCTCACCTATCGCCGGTGCGGCAGCAGCAGGCACGATGCGATCATACGTCGAGACAAGGTTGAGGATTGGGCAGCGAAGCTTTGCGGGATCACCGCCCCACTGGCCATTGCCGGGGGCATCTGCCGCGAAGAAATCCTCGAAGCATTGTCGCATGGCCGGCAAGCTGAGTGGCGGGCCCTCGTTCGCCCAATCCTCGAGCGCGACGAAAGCGCGAGCCTGAGCACTATCGGTGGGCAGACGACCGAAGCGTTCGAACTTCGCGACCGTGCCGGCGGGATCGAGCCGCCAGAACAGCGGCTGCACCATTTCCATCGGCACCACGCCCAGTGACGTTGCGGCCGCGGCGATGCCGCTCCATGCCTGCGCCAGCGCGGCGCGTGGCCTGGCGTCGTAGCCGCTAAAGTTCCACGGTGTGGCGATCAGCGCCAGCCTGGTCGGCGGCTGGGCCGTTGCTGCGGCGAGCGCCATCGTGCCGCCGAGGCAGTAGCCGACCACCGCTGCATCCGGGACGTGGGTGAGCAGCGGCAGCAATCGTTCGTCGATATAGCCGTCGATCGACAGGCCACGTTCTTCCGCCTCCGGTCTTCCCCAATCGATCAGCAGGGGCCGCACGCCCTCGTCGCTCAACCAGCGCAGCAGCGAGTTGTCGGTCGCAAGGTCGAGCACGGTCGGTGGGTTGATCAGCGAGGGGACGAACACAGCAGGGCGTCCTTCGCCGCCATAGTCGAGCAGGCGAACGGCACCGATCTGCGCTACGGCGGGTGGAGGCGGCAGCTCGCGTCGGTACGGGTGCTCCTGATAGGCGCGCACGCCGGCGAGGACCGCTGCCATGCGGTCCCGGTCGGCGCCAACGGCCTGCGCCGCAATATCCAGGAAAACGGGCAGGGGGTGGGGGCCGCGGGGGCGTTGTTGCGGCGCAACATCACCGCGTGCTAGGCTCGGTACTTCCTCAATGGGTTGCGCCATGGCCGAATCCGAAAAGCCCGAACCGATCGTCATCAAGAAATACGCGAACCGGCGGCTCTATAACACCGACAGCTCGAGCTATATCACGCTCGATCATCTGGCGGCGATGACGCGCGAGGGGCGCGACTTCAAGGTGGTCGACGCCAAGACCGGGGAGGACATCACTCGGTCGGTGCTGACGCAGATCATCATGGAGGAGGAGACGCGCGGCCAGACGATGCTGCCGACCTCCTTCCTGCGCCAACTCATCGCGATGTACGGCGACTCGATGCAGTCGATGGTGCCGCCCTATCTCGAAGCCTCGATGGAGGCGTTCCGCCGCAACCAGGAGCAGTTCCGGCAGGCGGTATCGGGTGCGTTCGGCGCCGGCGCGTTCAAGCCGTTCGAGCATCTCGCCAAGCAGAACATGGCGATGTTCCAGGCCGCCGCCGACATGCTTACAGGGCGCAAGCCCGCCGAAGCGCCGGCGCCGGCCGCGTCCGGCGACGAGCTTGCCGCGCTCAAGGCGCAGATGGCGGCGCTGCAGGAACAGCTGGAGAAGCTCAGCAAGAAGTAGCGCACCCAGCCCAAGAAGCGTCATCCCAGCCTTCGCCGGGATGACGTACTTCGCGAAAGATGCAGCGCGCGGCGCGTTACTTCGCCGGCTTCACGAACTTTAGCGTCATGCGATCGGACTCGCCGATCGCAGCGTACTTCGCCCGGTCCTTGTCTCCCTCGGTAAAGGTCGGCGGCAGCGTCCACACGCCTTTGGGATAATCGGCCGTGTCCTTGGAGTTGGCATTCACTTCGGAACTGCCCGCGAAGCGGAAACCGGCATCCTCGGCGAGTTTCCGTACGGCCGACACCTTCATATAGCCGCTCGACTTCATCGCCTCGTCGGGGCGGTTCTCGGGCAGGCGGTGCTCCTCGAGGCACAGCGTGCCGCCGGGCTTCAAGGCATCATAGAAGGCCTTGAACGCCTGCGGCGCGAAGCCTTGAATATACCAATTGTGGACGTTGCGGAACGTCAGCACCATGTCGGCCGAGCCGGCAGGCGCAAGCTTATCATAATGATCCTTGGCGAAGCTCGTGACCTTCACGTTGGAATAGACCGGGCTCGACGCCAATTTTGCCTTGAAGCTTTCGACCGCCTTGGCGGCGTTCTCGCTGGCCGCGGGATTCGCGTGCGCTGCATAGAAGGTGCCCTTGTCCTTGAGCACGGGAGCCAGCACCTCGGTGTACCAGCCGCCGCCCGGCGTGACTTCCACGACCGTCATGTTCGGCTGCAGGCCGCAGAAGGTGAGCGTCTGCTTCGGGTGACGGTACTGATCGCGCGCCTTGTTGGCGTCCGATCGGTGTGCGCCGGCAAGCGCCTGGTCGATCAGCATTGCGGTGTGGTCGTGATGCTGCGCAACAGCGATGGCGGCAGGCGCAACGATCGCGGCCGCGGCAACGAGAAACATAGCGCGAGTGAAACGAGACATTTCCGGCTTTCCTTTGCAGCTCTACCGATAGCTTTTAGCGCGATAATCGTTACGGGAGAAGGTCATGGACCTTCGGATCACCTGTAGTCTGATGTTACTGACTGCCGCGCTCGTGGGGCTGAGCTTGTGGGGTGTGCGGCGAAAACGCGGCTTCGGGGAGGTATCCTACGTGCCGTGGCACGGGCTGCTCTTCCTCGGCATCCTCGGCTTCTGCATAGCTGCCGCCCACCTCGTCACGCTTGTCACCGGTGTGCCGTTGAAGGGCCCCCGTTAGCCATTTGTCGATCTCCGGATTGACTTGGGCCGGGCTTCCCAATTCTGTCCCAGGCGCGGGAGCGGCGATCCTATCCGCTCCGGGCTGAGGGGGCTCTGTACAGGCCATGTTGTTGTCGGATTTGCGCAACTGGCGCCAGCTTTTCGTTGCTGCTGCGGCAGCGTTGTTCATGACTCCGTCGCTCGCCGCCGCGCAGACGCACGATCCGGCGGCGTTCGACATCGTCGGCATAAGGCTCGGCATGATGCCGGAGCAGGTTCTGCAGGCACTACAGGCGGCCGGCTATGGCCCTAAGTACAATCGCAAGACTTGGGACCTGGACATTGATCGCGGGCCGTCATTCGCCGCCGATGCGCATTCGGCTGCGGAAAGCCAGCTCGGCATCCACCTTCCGAACCCCCCGAAGACGACGGCGATCAGCGGTATAACGAGCCAAGCGGCCAATGGCAGCGAGGTGGTGGTCACCTTTCTGGACTGGTCCGATGGGCCGCGCGCCGCCTTTGTGATCTACCGAGGCGGCCAAGCCATGCGCGACCGTGCCGATGAGATCGATGCACATGTCCGCTCTAAATATGGAGCGCCGACGCAGACGGTCAGCAAGGCGACCATGGCCATCGACTATTGGTGCTCCCCCGGCGTCACGAAGTGCAACGATGACGCCGGTTCGCGGAAGCCGCGTCTATCGATGGAGCGCTTCACGACGGGCGGGCGAACGCTCCTGCTCTCTATAGGAGGTAATGAGGAGAGGCGCCGTCATGCCCTCAAGGAGGCCGAAGGCGCGAAGATTGCCGCAGCAATGGTCAAAGCAGGACAGGGGCCGGTTACGGTGAAAGCCGGCTCGGCGGCCGATGCCGCGCGCCGCGACCCGGCGTCGTTCGATGTGGCCGGCGTAAAGCTCGGCATGACGACCGAGCAGGCAACGGCCATCCTGACGGCGGCCGGCTACCGGCCGTCGGCCAAATCGCCGCCGCGTTACGATCTGACGTTCGAGCAAAGAGTCCAACTCGAGGTCGACAGGCGCAACGGCCGGAACCCTGACCTTCCTAAAGGTCAGGGCGTGCAGGGGCTCACGTTCGAGCATCCGAATGGGGCCCAGGTGGATCTGTTCTTCATAAATCCGGCCGAAGGCTCGCGGATCGAGAGCGTCATGTATCAAATCCCGGTCGACCGTCTGGATTATGCGACGTTCCGGCAACGCATCGACGCCAAATATGGCCAGCCGACCGCCTCCCGCATCACCGGCGACCTCTGGTGTGCGAAGACGTCGACCGAATGCCGTGAGAACAACGTAAACCTGATAAATGAGCCCCATCTTCTCGCGACACGAATGGCCGGCAACGGCAACTACCTGCGCGTTGCGCTCAACAACGGGACGGCGGCGGGCGATAAGCTCTACAAGGCGGTCGAGGCCGAAGTTTTCCGCCGAACAGGGAAGTATTGAACCCTTAGCCAAGGAATGGTGCGGCCAGCTCTGGTGAAATCCGGAGTGGCCGCATCGAGCTGAGCTCTACCAGCGCCCAGACGGTGCGGGCCTCGACGCGCGGCTTGCCGTCCTCACCGACGATTTCGACGAAGCGGTCGAAGCGGGCGCCTTGCGGCTCGCCGACCCAGGTGCGCGCGGTCAGCTTCTCGCCGAGCCGGGTCGCCCGGCGGTAGTCGATCTCGTGCCGCGTCACGACCCAGACGTAGCAGTCGACATGCTCAGGGTTGGCCACCGCGCGCCAGTGGGCGGTGGCGACGTCCTGAATCCAGCGCACGTAGACCGCGTTGTTGACGTGGCCCAACTCGTCGATGTCGGCGGGCTGGGGCGTCAGCGGCAGCTCGAAGACTGGGCGGTCGGCGGGCAGCGCCATCAGTCCTCGAGCGCCGAGATGACGAAGGCGAACTCCTCGGCGACCTCGACGAGCGAGTCCCAGCGGCCGGACTTGCCGCCATGCCCTGCGCCCATGTTGATCTTGAGGAGCAGCAGATTATCGTCGGTCTTCTCAGCCCGCAGGCGCGCGACCCATTTCGCCGGTTCCCAATAGGTGACGCGCGGGTCGTTCAGGCCGCCGGTCACCAGCATCGCCGGATAGGCCTGCTTCGCGACATTGTCGTAGGGGCTGTAGCTGCGGATATACTCGAAGGCGTCGCGATCGACGATCGGGTTGCCCCATTCCGGCCACTCGGGCGGGGTGAGCGGCAGCGTATCGTCGAGCATGGTGTTGAGCACGTCGACGAACGGCACGTGCGCGACGATGGCGCCATAAAGGTCGGGCGCCATGTTGGAGACGGCACCCATCAATTCGCCGCCGGCCGAGCCGCCCGAGGCCGATACCCGGCCGGGTCGTGCATAGCCCTGGTCGATCAGGAAGCGGGTGACGTCGATGAAGTCGGTGAAGGTGTTCATCCGCTTCTGGAGCTTGCCGTCGAAGTACCAGTGCCGACCCAAATCGTCGCCGCCGCGGATATGCGCGATGGCATAGGCGAAGCCGCGGTCGAGCAGGCTGAGGCGAGCGGTCGAGAACACCGGCGGGATGGCATGGCCGTAGGCGCCATAGGCATAGACGTGCAGTCGGCCCGAGCCGTCGGTGGGGAAGCCCTTCTTGTAGACGACCGATACCGGCACCAGCGTGCCGTCGCGCGCCGGCGCCATCAGCCGCACCGTCTCGTAGGCGCTCGCGTCGTAGCCCGAGGGGATCTCCTGCACCTTGCGGACGATCAGCTCGCGGGTCGCCAAGTCATAGTCGTAGACCGTGCTCGGCGTGACCATCGACTGATAGCCGATGCGCAGCTGCGTCGGCGCATATTCGGGATTGTGGCCGAGGGCCGCCGAATAGCTCGCCTCGGGGAAGCGGACATAATGTTCCTGCCCGTCGTAGGTGCGCAGGCGCAGCTGATCGAGGCCGTCGATCCGCTCGGTGACCGCGAGCAGGTCGCGGAAGGCGGTTAGGCCGCGGATATAGTGACGGTCCGAACCGGGAATCAGCTCCTCCCACGCCTCGGTCGAGGCGAGCGGCGCGGTGACGATCCGGTAGTTCGGATGCGTGTCGTTGACGCGGATGTAGAGCCGGCCCTCGCGCACATCGACGTCGTACTGCCGGTCCTTCTGGCGTGGCGCGACGAGCCGCGGCTTGGCCGTAGGGTCGTCGGTCGGGACGAGATAGGCCTCGCTCGTCACCTGATCGCCGGTCGAGATGATCCAGTGGCTGCGGTCCTGCGAGCGGTGGATACCGACGAAAAAGCCTTTGTCCGCCTCCTCATAGATCACCGGGTCCGGCTCGCCGCCCGGCGTGCCGAGCCGGTGGAGCCGCACGCGCAGGGGGCGCCAGTTCTCGTCCACCTCGGTGTAGGCGAGATAGGCGGAGTCCGCCGACCATTCGGGTGCACCGATCGCGGTGTCGGAGACGGTCGCCAAATCCTCGCCCGTCGCGAGGTCGCGGACCTTGAGCTTGTAGCGTTCCGAGCCGTCGTCATCGACGGAATAGGCGATCAGCCGCCCGTCGGGGCTGACGGTCGCGCCGCCGAGGCGGAAATATCCTTTGCCTTCCGCCAGTGCCGGCTCGTCGACGATCACCTGATCGGCGCCGCCCGCGACGGGCTTCCGGTACCATTTGCGGTACTGCGCGCCCTTGTCGAAGCCCCACCAGTAAAGGAAGTCGCCGTCCTTCTGCGGGACGCTGGACTCGTCCTCCTTGAGGCGGCCCTTCATCTCCTCGAACAGCGTGTCGACCAGCGCCTTGCGCGGCGCCATCGCGGCCTCGAAGTAGGCGTTCTCTGCCCTAAGGTAATCGAGCACGCGCTCGTCCTTAACCTCGGGATAGCCGGGATCGCGCAGCCAGTGGTACGGATCGGTGATCGTGATGCCGTGATGGGTGCTGGCGTGCGGCTCGACGGCAGCGGCGGGGGCGTTCGGCAGGGCTTTCAGCATGTCCTCCGGACTATCGGGTTCGCCCTTCATCGTCCAGCCGGGCGAGCCGTCCGACCCGCCCCCGGTTCCCGTATATCTACCATCTAGCGAACTGCCGGCGACAATAGCTATTGGTTTGTTAACTATTGTTGACACGTCTTCGGGGGACGGCGTGATACATTATCGTTTCTACCTGCTCGATCGGGTTGGCTCGTTCGTGGACGTCGCCGATGCACTATGCAGTGATGACCGCGATGCGCTCTGCCAAGCGCAGGCGCGGCTGGGCTCCGCGCCGGCGATTCAGATCTGGCAACGCGGACGTTTCGTTTCGAAGATCGAGCGGCAGGCATCGGCCTAACCTCCAAGGTTTCGCGCGCACGCTCGGTCAGTCGGGGGCAACCGGAGCGGGGGGCTGCGCGAGGGCGTCCGGGGTTTCTGCCTCGGACGCCCGTATCGTTTGGGTCATCGAGCACCGAAGGCTGGCGCGAGCGCGGCGACCGTCCTAATTCAGACGCCTGAAATCTTCCCGGAGGCGTCATGTCCACCCACAAGGATCGTTTGGAGGCGCTACGCGCCCAGCTCGGCAACCAGCGGCTGAATGGCTTCGTCGTGCCGCTCACCGATGAACATATGAGCGAATATGTCGGCGCCTATGCGCAGCGGCTCGCCTGGCTGACCGGCTTCGAGGGCTCCGCCGGCTCGGCCGCCGTGCTGTCGGACAAGGCGGCGATCTTCGTCGACGGTCGCTACACGCTCCAGGTGCGCGATCAGGTCGACGGCAATCTGTTCAGCTACCAGAGCGTGCCGGACACCACCGTTGCCGCCTGGCTCGCCGAGCAGGCCCGTGCCGGCGACCGCATCGGCTACGATCCGTGGCTCCACACCAGGGGCTGGGTCGAATCGACCACGAGCAGCTTGCGCGAGAAGGGCGCCGAGCTGGTGGCGATCGAGGAGAACCCGATCGACCGCGTGTGGCGCGACCAGCCGGTGCCCTCGGCCGAGCGGCTGGTGCCGCACCCGGATGAGCTGGCCGGCCGCTCTTCCGCCGACAAGCGTCGCGAGGTAGCCGAGTTCCTGAAGGCGAAGGGTGCCGATGCGGCCGTGGTCGCCGCGCTCGACTCGATCGCCTGGCTGTTCAATGTCCGCGGCAAGGACGTGTCGCGCACGCCGGTGGGCCTTGCCTTCGCGATCGTCCGCGCCGATGCGAGCGCGGAGCTGTTCGTCGACCCCGCCAAGGTCGATGACGCGCTCAAGACGCACCTTGGGCCCGACGTCCGCATCCGCCCGCGCAGCGAGTTCGCCGCCGCGCTCGAGAGGCTGGGCGGCAGGGTGGTTGCCGATCCGGCCACCTGCGTCGCTGCGATCTTCGAGCGACTGAAGGCGGGCGGCGCGACGATCATTGAGGCGCGCGACCCGTGCATCCTGCCCAAGGCGAAGAAGAATTCGGTCGAGATCGCCGGCACCAAGGCGGCGCATGTCCGCGACGGCGCGGCGCTGACCCGCTTCCTCCACTGGTTCGACAGGGAGGCGCCCAAGGGCGAGCTCGACGAGCTGACCGCCTCGGACCAGCTCGAGCGCTTCCGCCGCGAGACCAATCAGCTCCAGGACCTGAGCTTCGATTCGATCTCGGGCGCCGGCCCGAACGGCGCGATCGTCCACTACCGTGCATCGCCCGAGACCAACCGCAAGATCGAGAAGGACAGCATCTATCTGATCGACTCGGGCGGCCAGTATCTCGACGGCACCACCGACGTGACGCGCACGCTCGTCGTCGGCACGCCGACGGCCGAGATGCGCGACCGCTTCACCCGTGTGCTCAAGGGCCATATCGCGGTCGCTACCGCGATCTTCCCGAAGGGGACGCGCGGCGTTCAGCTTGATACGCTCGCGCGGCAGTATCTGTGGGAAGCCGGGCTCGACTATGCGCATGGCACCGGCCACGGGGTCGGAAGCTATCTCGCGGTGCATGAGGGGCCGCAGCGCATCGCAACGCCGGGCAGCGGCCAGGCGGGTGGCGACGAGCCGCTCGTCGAGGGCATGATCCTGTCGAACGAGCCTGGCTACTACAAGACCGGCGAGTACGGCATCCGCGTCGAGAATCTCGTGCTGGTCGTGAAGAAGGACATCCCCGGTGCCGAGAAGGAGATGCTTGGCTTCGAAGACCTGACGCTCGCGCCGATCAATCTCGACCTCGTCGAACCGGCGATGCTGAGCCCGAAGGAGCGCGGCTGGCTCAACGCCTATCATGCCCGCGTCCGCGAAGCGCTGGCGCCGATCCTGCCTGACGAGGTGCAGGACTGGCTGAAGCACGCCACACGCGAAATCTGACCCTGTTTCAACCGTCATCCTGGCTCCCGGCTTTCGCCGGGATGACGGAAAGGCTAGGCTGGCGGTTGACTACAGAGAGGTCCTGCCATGCTGAAGCCCATGCTCGTTGCTGCGTCCGCCGTCGCCGTGATCGCCGCCGCGCCGGCCGTGAAGTCGGCCTACGACTTCAAGATGACCGCGATCGACGGCAAGCCGCTGCCGCTGTCGAAGTACAAGGGGCAGGTCATGCTCGTGGTGAACACCGCATCCTTCTGCGGCTTCACCCCGCAGTATGAGGCGCTGCAGAAGGTGCATGAGACCTACAAGGCCAAGGGCTTCACCGTGCTCGGCATTCCGTCCGGTGACTTCAAGAACCAGGAATATGGATCGAACAAGGAGATCGCGCAGTTCTGCGAGTCGAAGTTCGGCATCCGCTTCCCGATGACGGAGAAGGCGGACGTCGTCGGCCCCAATGCCGCGCCCTTCTATCAGTGGGCGGCGGCCGAGCTGGGGGCGGACAACACGCCCAAGTGGAACTTCCACAAATATCTCGTCGGGCGTGACGGCAAGCTGATCGCTGCCTTCCCGAGCAAGGTGACGCCGGACGACCCGCAGGTTACCGCTGCGATCGAGAAGGCGCTGGCGGCACCCAAGCGTAGCTGATCGCCAAGGGCGGCAAGTGACGGGCTTATTACAAGCGCGAGTTACGCCGCACCGACCGTAAGGGTCTAACATGTGCCCCAATGAACGAAGCATTGGGGAGACGGCCATGACCCTTCGCACGCCTATCTGCGACCTGCTCGGTATCGAGCATCCGATCCTGCTCGCCGGCATGGGAGGTGTATCCTACGCCGAGGTGTGCGCGGCGGTGTCGGCGGCTGGCGGCTTCGGTTCGCTCGGCATGGCGGGCCAGTCCCCCGCTTTCATCCGCGACCAGATGCGGCGCGTGAAGGACCTGACCGACAAGCCGTTCGGCGTCGACCTGCTCGCCGCGCAGCCGGAAACGCTCACCGCCTCGGTCGACGTGATCATCGAGGAAGGCGCCAAGGCGTTCATCGCCGGCCTCGGCGTGCCGGTGTCGATCCTCGACCAACTGAAGAGCGCTGGCGTCATCGTCATGAGCATGTGCGGCTCGGTTCGCCATGCGGTGAAGGCCGCCGAGGCCGGCTGCGACGTGGTGATCGCGCAGGGCACCGAGGGCGGCGGCCACACCGGATCGGTGGCGAGCGTCGCGCTGTGGCCACAGGTGGTCGACGCGGTCGACGTGCCGGTGATCGCCGCCGGCGGCCTGTTCGACGGTCGTGGTCTCGCGGCCGCACTCGCCTTCGGCTGTCAGGGCGTGTGGATGGGCACGCGCTTCATCGCCAGCGTCGAGGCGCATGCCGGCCAGCCCTACAAGGACGCGATCATCGGGATGACCGAAAGCGACACGGTGATCAGCCGCGCCTTCACCGGCAAGACGCTGCGCGCCATCGCCAACGAGACGACGAAGGAGTGGGAGAACAAGCCGGCGCAGCCGTTCCCGCTGCAGGTGATCGACTCGGTGAAGAACAATCGCTTGGGGCCAATCGCCGGCATCGTCGACGGTGTCGACCCCGCGCGTCAGTGCCTGGCGGCCGGGCAGGGCGGCGGCGGAATTGCCGAGATTCTGCCGTGCGCCGAGATCGTGCGCCGCACACTCGCCGAAGCCGAAGCCGTGATCGCGCGCCTGCCGAATTACGTGGCGAGAAGCCCCGAGCCGGCGCTGGTCGGCTAGGGCTGTTCGTCCTCCGGACTGGTCAGCGCCGGCACCGCGCGCGCCGCCTGCCGCACCGAGGTGCCGGGCGGCGGTACGGTCGCCGGGGCGACCCCCGCCTGGATCGACGTCGCGGCGCGCAGGATGGCGCGCTTGATGCGCGGATAGGTGCCGCAGCGGCACAGATTGGTGATGCCGGTCTTGATGTCCTCTTCCGAAGGCGAGGGATTGTCCTTCAGGAGAGCAGCTGCCGCCATGATCATGCCCGACTGGCAATAGCCGCACTGCGGCACGTTCTCGGCGATCCAGGCCTGTTGGACGGGGTGCGATCGGTCGTCGGACAGGCCCTCGATCGTGGTGATGAAGGTGCCTTCGATGTCGCCGATGCGCACCTGGCAGGAGCGCTGCGCGATGCCGTCGATGTGGACGGTGCAGGCGCCGCACAGGCCGACGCCGCAGCCATATTTCGTGCCGGTGAGGTTGGAGGCGTCGCGCAGCGCCCACAGCAGCGGGGTGTCGGCGGGAAGCTGATATTCTACGGGGTTGCCGTTGACGGTGAACCGGGTCATGCCCTGACCGATACTTGACGGGAGGACCCGATGGAACTGGAAACGCTGCGCCTCGACGTCGCGGACCATGTCGCGCATGTGCAGATGACGCGCGCCGCGGCGCTCAACACGATGAACGCCGCCTTTTGGACCGACATGATCGAGGTGTTCGAGGCGATCGAGCGCGACGGATCGGTGCGCGCGGTGGTGATCTCGTCCTCGGGCAAGCATTTCACCGCCGGGCTCGACCTCAAATGGGCAGCCGAGGACGGGCTGGCGAGCCGCGGCGGCGAGACGGCACGCACCCGCGAGGCGCTGCGCCGCAAGGTCAAGCGGATGCAGGAGAGCTTCAACGTCATCGACCGCTGCCGCGTGCCGGTAATCGCGGTGGTGCAGGGCGGCTGCATCGGCGGCGGCGTCGATCTCGTTACCGCCTGCGACATGCGGATCGGCACCGCCGACTGCTTCTTCACCATTCAGGAGGTGAATGTCGGCATCGTCGCGGACGTGGGTACGCTGCAGCGCATCCCGCATCTGCTGCCCCAAGGCCTCGTGCGCGAGCTCGCCTACACCGGCCGGCGCTTCACCGCTGAGGAAGCGCTGCGCTATGGCTTCGTCAACTCGCTGCACGACGGCCATGAAGCGGCGGTCCAAGCCGGCATGGCGTTGGCGCGCGAGATTTCGTCCAAGTCGCCGATGGCGATCGCCGGCATCAAGCAGGTTCTGAACCACGGACGTGGACGCACGGTCGAGGAGGGGCTGGAATATGTCGCCGTCTGGAATGCCGCGATGCTGCCGGGCGAAGACATGGAAGTGGCGGTGAAGGCGCAGATGGCGCGCGAGACGCCCTGCTTCCAGGATCTGAAAGCGGGCTGAACTGCGCCGAATGCGGCAAACCGAACGCTTGTGACGACGGGGTGCGCTGCCTATAAGGCGCGTGCTTTAACGCCGACTCCCGGTCAAGGGACGGCATCCGAACACCCGAGGGGTCTGATGGGACGAACGAAATTCTTGGCGGTCGCAGCGGCGCTGGCGGTTCTGCCGAACCTCGCCTTCGCGCAGGCGGCGAACCAGGGGCCGACCAACGCGAGCCGCGACATATCGGCGACCACGGCGAAGGCGCCGACGGCGCCTGCCGCCGGTGCTGTCCAGGCGCCGCAGCAGGCTGGCCAAGGCACCAACGCGGCGACCGTCCCGGCCGAGCGCGCAGCCTCCGAAGCAGCGACCACGCCGAAGCCGACCCTGCCGGGCGCGCCCGCGACTCCTTCGGTCGTTGACGGCCAGGGCAGCGCCAGCCAGGCCTATGCTGCGGCTGCCGACCAGAGCACGCCCTACGAGGGCATGAAGCCGACCCCGCACGTCGGTCAGCCCATCGGCGGCTGGGACGTTCAGGATCAGCATACCGAGCTCGGCAGCTACGCCCGCTGGTTCAACAATCAACTCCTGCTGCCGATCATGGCGGTCGTCACCCTGATCGTGTTTGCGCTGCTCGCCTATGCGATGTGGCGCTTCGCGGCGAAGCGTAACCCGGTCGCCTCGCGCACGACGCACAACACGCTGGTCGAGGTGATCTGGACCGTGGTGCCGGTGCTGATCCTCGTGGTCATCGCGGTGCCGTCGTTCCGCCTGCTCGCCAACCAGTACGACCCGCCGAAGCCGGACCTGACGATCAAGGCGACTGGCCATCAGTGGTACTGGGAATATGAATATCCCGACTACGGCGCTTTCACCTTCGACGCGATCATGCTGAACGAGCAGGAGTCGGCTGAGAAGGGCGTGCCGCGCCTCCTCGATACCGACAACCGCATCGTCGTGCCGGCCGGTGCCGTCGTGAAGGTGCTGACCACCTCGGCCGACGTGATCCACAGCTGGGCGATGCCGAGCTTCTGGGTGAAGATGGACGCCGTACCGGGCCGCATCAACGAGACCTGGTTCAAGGTCGATCGCCCCGGCGTCTACTACGGTCAATGCTCGGAGCTTTGCGGCACCAAGCATGGCTTCATGCCGATCGCCGTCGAGGTCGTCGATCCGGCCGTGTTCAACGCCTGGGTTGCCGCCAAGGAGGCTGATGCCGGCGCGACCACGCCTGGCCCCCGCTTCGGTCGCGGCGCTGACGGCAAGCTGGTGAAGCTTGCCGGTGCGCCGGCGCCGGCGACGGCGGCAGCTCCGGCTGGCGCGCCCGAGACGACTCCGGTCGCCAATCCTTCCCCGACCTCCACGACGCCGGCTCCGGCTGCCGAGTAAGCGAGACCGTATATGGCCAACACCGCCGAATTCACCGCCGGTCATGACGCGCACGCGCATGACCACGATACGCCGGGCTTCTTCAAGCGTTGGTTCTTCTCGACCAACCACAAGGATATCGGTGTCCTCTACCTGATCTTCTCGATCGTCGCCGGCATCATCGGCGGTGCGATCTCGGGCGTCATGCGCATGGAGCTCGCCGAGCCGGGCATGCAGATCCTGCCGGCATTCGTCGGCGGCAATCTCGACGGCGCCTACCATCTCTGGAACGTGTTCATCACCGCGCACGGTCTCATCATGGTGTTCTTCATGGTGATGCCGGCGACCTTCGGTGCGTTCGGCAACTATTTCGTGCCGCTGATGATCGGCGCGCCGGACACCGCGTTCCCGCGCATCAACAACATCGCCTTCTGGCTGCTCGTACCGTCGTTCCTGCTGCTGCTGGGTTCGATGTTCGTCGAGGGTCCGGCGGGCTTCAACGGCGCGGGTACCGGCTGGACGGTCTACCCGACGCTGTCGACGAGTGGCCACCCCGGACCGGCGGTCGACATGGCGATCCTGTCGCTTCACCTGTCGGGCGCTTCGTCGATCCTGGGCGCGATCAACCTGATCACGACCATCTTCAACATGCGCGCGCCGGGCATGACGCTCCACAAGATGCCGCTGTTCGTGTGGTCGATCCTGGTGACGGCGTTCCTGCTGCTGCTGGCCCTTCCGGTTCTCGCCGGCGCGATCACCATGCTGCTGACCGATCGCAACTTCGGCACCACCTTCTTCGATCCGTCGGGCGGTGGCGATCCGGTCCTCTATCAGCACCTGTTCTGGTTCTTCGGCCACCCCGAAGTGTACATCATGATCCTGCCCGCGTTCGGGATCGTCAGCCAGGTCGTCGCGACCTTCTCGAAGAAGCCGGCGTTCGGCTATCTCGGCATGGCCTACGCCATGGTCGCCATCGGCTTCATCGGCTTCATCGTGTGGGCGCACCACATGTTCACCGTCGGCCTCGACGTGAACACCAAGATGTACTTCACCGCCGCAACCATGGTCATCGCGGTGCCGACCGGCATCAAGATCTTCTCGTGGATCGCGACGATGTGGGGCGGCTCGATCAGCTTCAAGACGCCGATGCTCTGGGCGATCGGGTTCATCATCATGTTCACGCTCGGCGGCGTCACCGGCGTCGTGCTGTCGAACGCCGGCATCGACACCTACATGCACGACACCTACTACGTCGTGGCGCACTTCCACTATGTGCTTAGCCTCGGCGCCGTGTTCGGGCTGTTCGCGGGCTTCTACTATTGGTTCGGCAAGATGTCGGGCCGGGCGTACAACGAGTTCCTCGGCCAGCTCCACTTCTGGATCTTCTTCATCGGTGTGAACGTGCTGTTCTTCCCGATGCACTTCCTCGGCCAGGACGGCATGCCGCGGCGCATTCCGGACTATCCGAACGCCTTTGCCCACTACAACTACATCGCCACTGTCGGTTACTTCATCATGGCGATCGGCATGGTCTTCTTCTTCATCAACGTGATCTGGTCGCTGTTCGCCGGCCGTCGCGTCGAGGGCAACTACTGGGGCGAGGGTGCAACCACGCTCGAGTGGACGCTGTCGTCGCCGCCGCCGTTCCACCAGTTCGAGACGCTTCCGGTCGTGAAGTAAGCGACCTTTGGATCAAGCTTGCACATGCGCACCAGTAACCTTGATGCCGATACGTCGGTCATGGCCGGGGCCAGCGCCCCGGCCATGATGGCTGATTGGCGCGATTATGTTGCGTTGCTCAAGCCACGGGTCATGTCGCTCGTGGTGTTCACCGGCCTGTGCGGCCTGCTGGCAGCGCCGGCGCCCATCCATCCGGTGATCGCCTTCACCGCGATCCTCTGCATCGCGGTTGGAGCAGGTGCGGCTGGCGCGCTGAACCAATGGTATGAGGCCGATCTCGACGCCGCGATGAAGCGGACGGCCAATCGGCCGCTGCCGGCCGGGCGCATGGACCCAGGCTCGGCGCTCGCCTTCGCGGTGACGCTCGCGGTGGGTTCGGTCGCCATCATGGGATTGGCGGTCAATCTGACGGCGGCGCTGCTGCTGCTCGCCTCCATTCTCTTCTACGTCTTCGTTTACACGATCTGGCTGAAGCGCCGGACGCCGCAGAACATCGTCATCGGCGGCGCGGCCGGCGCTTTCCCGCCAGTGATCGGTTGGGCTGCCGTGACCGGCGATGTGACGACGCTGCCGGTCCTGCTGTTCACGATCATCTTCCTGTGGACGCCGCCGCATTTCTGGGCGCTCGCGCTGTTCGTGCGCAGCGACTATGCCAAGGCTGGCGTTCCGATGCTTCCCGTCACCGCCGGCAACGCCGAGACGCGCCGGCAGGTGCTGATCTATACGCTGCCGCTGATCGCCGCGAGCGTGGCGCCCTGGGCGCTGGCGCTGACCGGGGCGATCTACGGCGCGACCGCCGTCGCGCTGGGCGCCGTGTTCCTGTGGCTGGCGACCGCCGTTGCACGCAACAAGGCAAGCGAGCCGTCGGAGATGAAGCCCGAGAAGCGACTGTTCGCCTTCTCGGTCCTTTACCTGTTCGTGCTGTTCGCAGCGCTCGTCGTCGACCGTTGGGTGCTGGCATGATCCCGGACGACGAGTTTCGCGCCCGTCAGCGCAGCCGCAATTTCGTCCTCGGGCTGGTGCTCGTGGCGCTTGTGGTGCTGTTCTACTTCATCACGATCGCGAGGATGGCGTAATGACCGGCGGGGCGGCAACGAATCGCGCGGCTGTGCGCACTGGTTTGATCGCCGCCTTGGTGGCGATCGGCATGGTCGGGCTGGCGTACGCCGCCGTGCCGCTCTACCGCATGTTCTGCCAGGTAACCGGCTTCGGCGGCACCACGATGCGCGTCGCCGAGAGCGCCGTGCCGGCCCGGCCGCTCGCCAAGACCATCAGCGTTCGTTTCGACTCGAACGTCGCGCCCGGACTGTCATGGTCGTTCGCGCCGGTGAAGCCGAACGAGACGGTGCGCATCGGCGAACGTCGTCTGGTCTTCTTCCGGGCTGCGAACCTGAGCGACAAGCCGCTGACCGGCACGGCGACGTTCAACGTCTCGCCGGATACGGCGGGCTCCTTCTTCATGAAAATCCAGTGCTTCTGCTTCACCGAGCAGACGCTTCAGCCTGGCCAGTCGATCGATATGCCCGTCGTCTATTTCGTCGATCCCGCAATCGTGGACGATCCCGACGGCAAGCGCATTGAGGAGATTACGCTGAGCTACACCTTCTACCCCGTGGACACGCCAGCAGCGGCGGGGCAGAAGGCCACAACGACCGCGCAAAGCAAAAGCGCGCGCAACAATCAGGGATGAGCTGACAATGGCGACCGCCAAGAACCATGATTACCATGTTGTCCCACCCAGCCCGTGGCCGTTGATCGCTTCCTTCGCGGCGCTCTCCGCTGCGGCCGGCGGCATTGCCTGGATGCATGAGGTCGCCTGGGGCCCCTGGGTATTCGCGCTGGGTATCGCGGGTATTCTGTTCACCATGTACGGCTGGTGGGCGGATGTCGTGCACGAGGCCAACAGCGGCGATCACACGCCGGTCGTGCAGCTCCATCACCGCTACGGCATGATCCTGTTCATCGCCTCCGAGGTGATGTTCTTCGTCGCGTGGTTCTGGGCCTATTTCAACGCCGCGCTCGCGCCGTCGGACGTCGAGGCGGTAGGCGGCGTGTGGCCGCCGAAGGGTATCGAAGTGCTCGATCCCTTCGTCTTCCCGCTGCTCAACACGCTCATCCTGCTGCTGTCGGGCACGACGGTGACTTGGGCGCACCACTCGCTGATCCACGGTGATCGCAAGGGCCTGAAGCAGGGCCTGTGGCTGACGGTCCTCCTCGGCCTGCTCTTCAGCTGCGTTCAGGCGTATGAATATCACCACGCTGCCTTCGGCTTCTCGGGCAACATCTACGGCGCGACCTTCTACATGGCGACCGGCTTCCACGGCTTCCACGTGATCGTCGGCACCATCTTCCTGATCGTCTGCCTGGTCCGCGCCTACCGCGGCGACTTCACGCCGAAGCAGCATTTCGGCTTCGAGGCAGCGGCCTGGTACTGGCACTTCGTCGACGTCGTCTGGCTGTTCCTGTTCCTGTCGATCTACGTGTGGGGCAGCGACTTCGGCGCCGCGGTCGTGGCGGGTGCCCACGGTTAATCTGACTGACGAGCTTCGCGTCGCAGCGGCGGGCCGATGCCCCCGCTGCGGCCGCGGACCGATCTACGCCGGGCTGCTGCGGTTCAACGACCGATGCCCGGTCTGCGGGCTCGAGCTTGCCCGCTTCAACGTCGGCGACGGGCCGGCGGCTTTTCTTATCCTGATCATCGGCGCGATCGTCGTCGGGCTCGCCCTCTGGGTCGAGCTGAGCTTTGCGCCGCCCTGGTGGGTTCATGTCCTGCTTTGGACTCCGCTCGTGATCGTCGGCGCCGTCGCTGCGCTGCGCGTCAGCAAGGGCGTGCTGCTCGCGCTCGAATACCGCCACAAGGCCGCCGAAGGCCGTCTCGACGACCGCGTATGAGGCGCCTTCCGCTCCTGCCGACGCTGCTCGTGCTCGTCGCCGTGCCGGTGATGATCGGCCTCGGCGTCTGGCAGCTCCAGCGCGCCGACTGGAAGGAGGCGCTGCTCGTGCGCCTCGCCACCAACATGCAGGCGCCGGTTGTCGACAAGCCGGCCGTGTTCGCCGGCCGCGAGGACGAACTGAGCTTCCGCCGCGTGAGCACCACCTGTCGTGAGGTCAGGCCATGGCAGCCGTCGGCCGCGCGCGCTGTGACCGGTGCGGCCGGCTACAGGCAGGCGATCTGGTGCAGCGAGGGACAGGGCGATCCGGTGATTGTGTCGCTCGGCGTCGCGCTGGATCCGTCCACACGCGTCGCGGTGCCGGCCGGAACGGCGTTCATCGGCCCTCTGGTCCCGCGCGGAAGCCAGCCGTCGTTCCTCCTCGTCGCCGAGACACCGGTGCCGCCGCTGGCGAAGGAAGCCCCGCCGACACCCGAATCGATCCCGAACAACCACATGGCCTATGCCCTGCAGTGGTTCTTCTTCGCGGCCACGCTGCTGGCGATCTACGTCATCTATCTGCGCCGCCGGAGTGGCGCTCCGGCGTGATGCTTTTGCAAAGCCGGCCGTGCGCCGCTAAGCGCTGAAGCATGCGTTACGTCAGCACGCGCGGGAACGCGCCGATCCTGAATTTCGAGGAAGTGACGCTCGCCGGTCTGGCGAGCGACGGCGGCCTCTATGTCCCCGAAGCCTGGCCGCAACTGTCGGCAGGCGAGATCGCGGCGCTCAAAGGCCTGAGCTACGTCGAGACCGCTGTGCGCGTCTGCCGGCCGTTCGTCGGCGATGTCATTCCCGAAGCCGAGCTGCGCGAGCTGATGCGACAGGCCTATGCTGGCTTCGCACACGCGGCCGTGACCCCGCTCGTCCAGCTCGACGAGCGCCACTGGCTCCTCGAGCTGTTCCACGGCCCGACACTCGCGTTCAAGGACGTGGCGCTCCAGCTTCTGGGGCTGTTGTTCGAGCGCTTCCTGTCGAACCGCTCGGAGCATCTGACCGTCGTCGGCGCCACCAGCGGCGATACCGGCTCGGCCGCGATCCATGCGCTCGCCGGTCGTGCCAAGGTCGACATCTTCATGCTGCACCCCCAAGGCCGTGTCTCCGACGTGCAGCGGCGGCAGATGACGACCGTGATGGCGCCCAACGTCCACAACATCGCAGTCGAAGGCACGTTCGACGACGCGCAGGCGCTCGTCAAAGCGATGTTCAACGATGCCGCCTTCGCCCGCCGCTTCCACCTGTCGGCGGTAAACTCGATCAACTGGGCGCGCCTGATGGCGCAGGTGGTCTATTATTTCTATGCCGCCGTGCGGCTGGGGGCTCCCGAACGGCCGGTGGCCTTCTCCGTGCCGACCGGCAATTTCGGCGACGTGTTCGCCGGCTATGTCGCCGCCAGGATGGGGCTGCCGATCGAGCGGCTGATCGTTGCCACGAACGTCAACGACATCCTCCACCGGGCACTCACCAGCGGCGACTATTCGGTCGGTCAGGTCCAGCCCACGGCCGCCCCGTCGATGGACATCCAGGTCAGCTCCAACTTCGAGCGGCTGCTGTTCGATCTGCATGGCCGCGATGCGGATGCATTGGCTGCCACGATGCGGGGCTTCGAGACGACGAAGACGCTCAAGCTCGACGCCGACATGCTGGCGCAGGCTTCGTTGTTCACGTCCTGCCGCATCGACGAGGACGGCATGGAGCTTGCGCTGCGCTGGGCCTGTGCGAACGCGGGCGAGTTGATCGATCCGCATACCGCGATCGGGCTTGCCGCTGCGCGCGAGGTTGAGCTTGCCGCCGAAGTGCCGGTCGTCACGCTCGCCACCGCGCACCCGGCCAAGTTCCGCGACGCCGTCGAACGCGCAAGCGGCATGCGCCCTGTCTTGGGGATACGCCGTCTGCAAGAGGTGCTTTCGCCAGTCTTCCGTCAGGAAGGGCTCCTACATCCTTACCAAACAATACATTGGCGGATACGGGATAGCAGCCTGCCTGGAAC
>JAEZQR010000297.1 GCA_023413015.1 Pseudomonadota bacterium | reverse complement strand
GGTCCTGCGGCGTCATCTGCGGGCGCATCGCCTCAGAAAGGATGCGCCGCCCTTCGGGTGACATCCCCTCGAACCGATCGACCCAGCGCCTGCCTTCCATGCCGGGGCTGATGCGGATCACGGCGGGCCCGGGCGGCGGCGCCGGTGGTGCCGGCGGGGCGACTTGGGCAAGCGCAGGAGCGGCGATCGCCACCGCGAGAGCAGCGCAGGCCGCTTTCAGCGAAAGCTGGGTCATATGACGGATTCCTCTTCGGGAGTCGGGGTGAATACCGCGGCCCAGACCTGCAGATCCTGCTGCACCTGAGCGGTTTGCACGGGGGTCGTCTGCACCGACGGCGTCGTTTGAGCGACCTGCACGCTGTCGGTCGATTTCCGATCTGATGGCAGAACCAGCGCCGCCACCATCAGCGATGCGGCGATCGATCCGCCGGCGATGAGGGACGGCCACCACCGGCGCGGGGCCGGCGCATTCGCCAGCGCCCGATCGGCGGCGGCCGTCGCCGCATGATCCTCGGCGGCGAGCGGTGCCATCGCCCACGCCATGATGTCGCTGTCGAGCGCCGCGGCGGCATCGAACTCGGCCCGCAGGCCGGCATCATGCGCCATCAGCGCCTGCGCTGCCTCGCGCTCCTGCTTTGGCCAGCGCGCCACGTCGGCGCCGTAGGCCGCGATGATCTCCTGTACGCGTGTCCGGTCCATCACTGTTACTCCTTCGTCCCGGCCAACATGGCAGCAAGCTCCGCTCGGGCCCGCGCCAACAATCCCTCGACCGCCTTGGGGGTCGTCTCCAGTGCCGAAGCGATTTCCGCCATCGACGCGCCTTCCATGTGGAAGAGCGCGATCGCCGCGCGCTGCCGCGGGTTGAGCCGCGCCATCGCCGCCTGCACCCGCGCCGCCCGGTCGCTCGCCTCGGCCGCCTCGTGCGGCGTGGCCTCGGACGAAGCGACGTCGGCTGCCGCTTCGATCGGCGCCACCGGCTTGATCGAGCGGCGGCGGTCGATGCAGGCGTTGACCACCACGCGGCGGAACCAGCCATCGACCGAACCGCGTTGGGCGTCGAACCGCGACGCGCCCTGCCACAGCTTGACCAGCGCCGCCTGCACCGCGTCCTCGCCCTCGGCCCGGTCGCCGAGCACGCGGGTCGCGAGCCGGATCGCGGGGCCGTAGAGACGGCCGGTCAGCAGCCGGAACGCGGTCCGGTCACCATGTGCGATCCGCGCCATCAGCGCATCGTCGGCCAGCTCGGGTGCGTCCATCGCTTTCAGCATATGCGGGGAATACGCGAGGCGTGAAATGAATCCCCCGCGGGCCGTTCACACGGTCGTTAAAAACACGTCATCCCGGCGAAGGCCGGGACCCAGCGCGATAGTGGCCACTGGATCCCGGCCTTCGCCGGGATGACGGTGCTTGTAAGGCTAGAGCCGCCTAGATGACGTGCGGCTGCTTCTGGTTGACCTCCCAGGTCTGGCCCTTGCGGATCAGCGCGTTGAGGTCGGGGCTCTTGCCCGCCGACACTTGGCGGTTCTGCTCGACGACCGCCGTCTCGAAGGTCGGCGCCGGGTCGCGGTAGATCACGCCCATCGCCACCGGGAAGGCCGGGAACGGCATTTCAACCAGCATCTGCGCGACCGCCTTGTTGGTCTCGTCATGGACGATCACGTTCGAGACGTCGCCGTCGACCACGTCCACCACCTCGAGCCGCAGCGTCTCGCGGTTGAGGGTGATGCCCTTGGTGCCGTTCGCGAACAGCATCGGCTTGCCGTGCTCGAGCCAGAGCTGCGAGTTCGCCGCGTTCTTCTTCTCGGTGAAGTTCTCGAACACGCCGTCATTGTAGACGATGCAGTTCTGGTAGATCTCGACGAAGCTCGTGCCCTTGTTGGCGTAGGCCGCCTTCAGCACTCCGCCCAAGTTCTTGTGCGTGTCGATGCCGCGCGCGATGAACCGCCCGCCGGCGCCGATCGCGAAGGCGCAGGGGTTGGTCGGCCGGTCGACCGAGCCGTAGGGCGTCGAGGGCGAGCGCGTGCCGACGCGGCTGGTCGGCGAGTACTGGCCCTTGGTGAGGCCGTAGATCTCGTTGTTGAACAGCAGCACCTGGCAGTCGAGGTTGCGGCGCAACAGGTGCAACATGTGGTTGCCGCCGATCGACAGGCCGTCGCCGTCGCCAGTGATGATCCACACGTCGAGCTCGGGGTTGGCGAGCTTGACGCCCGTCGCTACCGCCGGCGCCCGGCCGTGGATCGTGTGGAAGCCGTAGGTTTCCATATAATAGGGGAAGCGCGACGAGCAGCCGATGCCGCTCACGAACACCGTGTTCTCCGGCGTCGCGCCGATCTCCGGCATCGTGCGCTGCACCGCCTTCAGGATCGCATAGTCGCCGCAGCCCGGGCACCAGCGAACTTCCTGGTCGGTCGCCCAATCGTCGGGCGTGGTGATCTTCGTCATCTCGTTCATGGGCCGAACCCTTACCTAAGTCCGTTCGTGTCGAGCGAAGTCGAGACACGTTGGCGCCACCGCCCCTCGACGTTGCTCGGGACGAACGGAGCCGGTTTCATATTAAGCCGCCAGCGCCTGCTCGATCGCCGCTTCGATCTCGGCGATCTTGAAGGGGTGTCCCGACACTTTGTTGAGCGGCTTGGCGTCGACCAGATACTGGTCACGCAGCACGGTCTTGAGCTGACCGGTGTTCATCTCCGGCACCAGGATGCGGTCGTAGCTCTTCAACAGCTCGCCCAGGTTCTGCGGCAGCGGCCACAGGTGACGGATATGGATATGGCTGACGTCGTGGCCCTTGGCGCGGGCGCGACGCACCGCCTGATGGATCGGCCCGAAGGTCGAGCCCCAGCCGACGACCGCGAGCTTGCCGCCCGGCGCCCCCAGCTCGACCTCCTGGTCGGGAATGTAGCGCGCGATGCCGTCGACCTTGCCCTTGCGGGTATCGGTCATCTTCTGGTGGTTGGACGGCTCATAGTTGATGTGGCCGGTCGCAAAGCTCTTCTCGATGCCGCCGATGCGGTGCATCAGGCCCGGCGTGCCCGGCTTGATCCACACGCGCTTCAGCGTCTCCGGATCGCGCTCGTACGGGCTTTGCTTGCCCTCGGCTGGAACCTCCGTGTGGAAGCTGACCGGGAACGGCGCATAGCCGTTCATGTCGGGCATGCGCCACGGCTCGGCGGCGTTGGCGATATATCCGTCGGTCAGCAGCATGACCGGCGTCATGAACTGGACCGCCAGCCGGCACGCCTCGATCGCTACCTCGAACGCATCCGCCGGCGAGCGCGAGGCAATGACGGGCAGCGGCGCATCGCCGTTGCGGCCGTAGATCGCCTGATAAAGGTCTGACTGCTCGGTCTTGGTCGGCAGGCCGGTCGAAGGCCCGCCGCGCTGCGAGTTGACGATGACGAGCGGCAGCTCGGTCATGATCGCCAGGCCGATCGCCTCGGTCTTCAAGGCGATGCCCGGCCCCGACGACGAGGTGACGCCGAGCTGGCCGGCGTAGGAGGCGCCGATCGCCGACGCGATCGCGGCGATCTCGTCCTCGGCCTGGAAGGTGGTGACGCCGAACTCCTTCAGCCGCGACAGCGTGTGGAGCAGCGAGGAGGCCGGCGTGATCGGGTAGGAGCCGAAGAACATCGGCAGTCCGGCGAGCTGCGCGCCCGCGACGAGACCCATCGACAGCGCCTCGGCACCCGTCACCGTGCGGTACTGGCCCGGCGCTACGTCGGCCGGCGCGATCGAGAACTGCTTCAGCGGCCCGCCGATCTCGGCGGTCTCGCCATAAGCGTGGCCGGCGTTGAGCGCAGCGATGTTCGCCTCGGCCAGCGTCTCGTTCTTCGCGAACTTGGACTTGAGCCAGTCGACGAGCGGCTGGCGGTCGCGGTCGAACATCCAGAGCGCGAGGCCCAGCGTCCACATGTTCTTGCAGCGCAGCGCTTCCTTGTTGCCGAGCCCGAACGGCTTCACGGCCTCGAGCGTCAGCTGCGAGATGTTGAACGCGAGCACCTGGTACGGCGCGAGGCTGCCGTCCTCGAGCGGGTTCGCCGCGTAGCCGGCCTTGGCGAGGTTGCGCTGGCTGAACTCGCCGGTGTCGGCGATCACCAGTCCGCCCTTGCGCAGCGCGGCGATGTTCACCTTCAGCGCGGCCGGGTTCATCGCCACCAGCACATCGGGCTCGTCGCCCGCGGTCTCGATGTCGGTCGAGCCGAAGTTGATCTGGAACGCCGACACGCCGAAGGTCGTGCCCTGCGGCGCGCGGATCTCGGCGGGGAAGTCGGGGAAGGTCGCGAGGTCGTTGCCCGCGAGCGCGGTCGACAGCGTGAACTGTCCGCCCGTCAGCTGCATGCCGTCGCCGGAGTCGCCGGCGAAGCGGACGACCACCGCCTCGCGCACTTCCGCGCGGGCCTTGTCGTCGCCGAAAATCATGTTCTTAAGTGCGGTCGCCATACGCTCTCTCAGCCGCCCCGTGCCATCTGAGTTATACCTGAATTGTCCCTACGCCCCCAGCGGGGGCGCCTCAAAGAAGAAAATATGGCCCCGGCTAAAGCCGTTGGGCCTCATCGGCGAGCGCGATGATCGATCGAGCGTGCCGTCGCGCCACCGTCATCCTGTCGCCGTCCCTGCTATATCCGCCGCCCAGCACGCTCATGAGCGGAATTCCGCGCTGCCGGCACGCGCGCATCACGAAGCGGTCGCGCGCCTCCAGCCCCTCGTCGGTCAGCGCCAGCCGTCCGAGCCGGTCGTCCACATGGGGATCAACCCCAGCCTGGTAAAGGACGAGATCGGGTAAAAATTCGTCGAGGCACACCGGCAGCTCGCGCGCCAGCGTTTCGAAATAGGCGTCGTCCATCATGCCATCAGGCAGCTCGACGTCGCGCGACGAGCGGGCCTTGCGCACCGGAAAATTCTTGGCGCCGTGCATCGAGAAGGTGAACGCGTCCATCCGCCCGGCGAGCATCACCGCCGTTCCGTCGCCCTGGTGCACGTCGAGGTCGACGATCATCACGCGCCGGACGACCCCTTCGGCAAGCAGACGGTTCGCGGCGATCGCCAGATCGTTGAGCACGCAATAGCCCGCGCCGGTATCGGGCATCGCATGATGGCTGCCGCCCGCGGTGTTCGCCGCATAGCCTGCACCGATCGCCAGCCTGGCAGCGAGATAGGTGCCGCCCGACGACAGCAGCGACCGGCGCCGCACCCGCTCGGTCACCGGAAAGCCGATCCGCCGCTCGCGCTCGCGGTCGACGCTCGCTGTCATCACCATGTCGACATAGTCGGGCGTGTGCACTGCCTCGACCCATTCGCGAGGGCAAGGCTCGGGTGCGTGCTCGTCCCACGCCGCACCAGCCTCGCGCAGCGCCACCATCACCAGCCCGTACTTGTCCATCGGGAAGCTGTGCCCCGGCGGCAGCGGCGCGACATAGTCGGGATGGTGGACGAGCGGGAACATCGATCGGATTCGGCGATACGCCTTGCCGGTTCGCGGCAACAGCCCCTTCAGAGCTTA
>JAEZQR010000281.1 GCA_023413015.1 Pseudomonadota bacterium | reverse complement strand
TGGCCGCCTGCGCTTGCTCGAAGGTCCGCCGCGCCTCGCGGGCGCTGACGCGCATCTACGACGAGGCGCTCGCTCCCGCCGGCCTCACCACCACCCAATTCGCCATCCTGCGCAACCTGACACGGCTAGGTGTGTCTTCCGTGACGGTGCTGGCGCAGGCCACAGGGCACGAGCGCAGCGCGATGACCCGCAACCTGCGGCCACTCGTGGACGCCGGCCTCGTCAGCATCGGTGCGGGCACCGACCAGCGTTCCCGGGGCGTCGCCATCACCAACAAGGGCCATGCCGCGATCGCCGCTGCCGAGCCCGGCTGGCAGGCGGCGCAGGCCCGGGTCAGCGCGCATCTCGGCGGCGAGGATAGCGCACGCCTCTTCGCCTTGCTCGACAAGGTCGAGGCACTTTCCAATGAGCAGGAGACCGGCCGATGAACGCGCTTGCCCGACGCAACCCGTGGCTGGTCGTCGCCTGCGGGGCGGTCATCGTCACGCTCGCCATGGGGGTGCGCCAGGCGTTCGGCCTGTTCATGCGCCCCGTCGGCATGGACCTCGGCGTCGGCCGCGATGTGTTCGGGCTGGCGATCGCCTTTCAGAACCTGCTGTTCGGCTTGGTCCAGCCCTTCATTGGCGCGCTGGCCGACCGGCACGGCGCCGGCCGGATCATCGCGGGCGGGGCGATCCTCTATGCCGCCGGCCTCGCGCTGGCATCGGTCGCAACGAGCGCGCTCGGGCTTCATGTCTCCTTCGGCGTCATGATCGGCCTCGCGCTCGCCGCGACGACCTTCGTGGTCGTGCTCGGTGCCGTTGGCCGTGTGGTGCCACCACACCGGCGCAGTCTCGCCTTCGGCCTCACGACCGCCGGCGGATCGCTCGGTCAGTTCCTCGTGGTGCCGGGCGCCCAAGGGCTGCTGACCGAGCTCGGCTGGCGGACGGCGCTGCTGGTGCTCGCCGGTGTCGTGTCGCTGATGATCGGCCTGAGCTTCGGCGTGGCCGGCAAGCCGGCCGAGACGAGCGATGCCGGGCCCGCGCAGTCGCTGTCGGGCGCGCTCGCCGAGGCCGGCCGTCACCGCGGCTACTGGCTGCTCAACGGCGGCTTCTTCGTGTGCGGCTTCCACATCGCCTTCGTCGCGACGCACCTGCCGGCCTATCTCACCGACGGCGGCCTCGACCCGAACACCGGCGCGATGTGCCTCGCGCTCGTCGGGCTGTTCAACATCGCCGGCTCCTACCTGTTCGGCGCCTGGGGCGACCGCTGGCGCAAGAAATACCTCCTGAGCGGCATCTATCTGGCGCGGGCGCTGCTCATCGCCTGGTTCGTGGCCGTCCCATTGTCGACGGCGACCGCGTTGATGTTCGCGGCTGGCATCGGCTTCCTTTGGCTCGGGACCGTGCCGCTGACCTCGGGGCTGGTCGGTCAAATCTTCGGCGTGCGCTATCTCTCGACGCTCTACGGCGTCGTGTTCCTGAGCCATCAGGTGGGAAGCTTCTTCGGCGCCTGGGCAGCGGGCTATGCCTACGACCTCACCGGCAACTACGACTTCGCCTGGAATGCCTCGATCGCGCTCGGGCTCTTGGCGGCGCTGCTGCACCTGCCCATCCGCGACATGGCAGTGTCGCGTCCGGTGGCGGCATGAGGCGGCACGGCCTCTGGGCGGCCGCCGCTGTGGTTGGCCTGCTGGCCGGTGGGCTGCTCTGGGCTCGATGGGGAGCGCTCGTCTGGCTCGACTCGGCGATCGCCTACTGCCTCTGAGACGCCGCGAGAGGTTCGGCCCTGCGTACGAAGCAGCCGGTGCCCTGCGCACGCAGCTGCTCGCACAACTGTAGCGCCGCCTGCCGGTCTTCCAGTCCCGTGACCGAGAGGCGGATGTGCCGACGTCCGGCGACCAGCACTTCGGCCATTGCCATTGAATAGGCGGCAAGCAGATCGGCGTGGCGCTCGCTGATACGTTGCCAGTCGGCGTCCAGCAATGCTCGGCTCGGATAGGCCCCGAGCTGCACCACCCACTCGGCGCGGGCACTTGTCCGAGAGGTCGGGCGTCGGGGGGACGGCTGCCCCTCGTCTAGTCCCGGCGGAGCCACTTTCGAGGGCCCAAGGCCGGGGGCGTCGCGAATCGTGCCGTCGTCGCCGACCTCGAACACCTGCGCGGGCAGCCGAACGGCCAGGACGAGCGCGCCAGCCAGAATGCATCGCAAGGCAAGCGTAAACATCACTGCCTCCACCCGTAGCCTGGCCGCCTCCCCGCTTCCGGAACAGCCGACAAGCGAGCAGACCGCAGACAGCCGATCCCTTAGCGTTCTTCTATAGCCGGGAAGTGGGTCCCAGTTTCACCGTAGCATCTCAGAGCTCCGTCACGCCACGCGTAGCGTGCCTGAGAAAGCAACTACTTTGTGGTACGTAGCTCTCGTCACTAGGACCGGGAGTGCGGTGGGCGTAATCTGGTCGTGGCTGCATCGGAGCACCTCGTCATGGGCCCGTACGCTTCCCGACACGTCCATAGCTTCCATAGCTGCCATATGTTTGGCCGGCACAGCCACCGCTGGCGACGACTTGTGGCAAGTCGTGCCAATGACAATGAAGCGTACGTAGCGTCTACGCCGTACTGGTGGCTGGAGTGCTAGAAGCGCGGGTTCGGGTCGGTCGGGCCGTCGCCCGGCGGGCCGCCTCCCCCCTTGGGGACCCGCCATCACCGCAGCAGCCAGCCGCACCCGGAACTCGCTTCCCCACAGACAGTTGAGGCTGATGTCCGACGCTCTTGCCCCCGCTCGTGTCGGACAAAACAGAACCAGCCCGCGCTCCATCCCCCGAGAGCGCGGGCCGTTTTCCTTGGGGAAGCCGTCGGTCACAGCCACTAGCCCTCTCAGGGGGAGGACAGCGGGCGCTTTAGGTGCCCTGTTCGCGTTCGTACCGCTTCCGCGCCACGGTCCCAAACGGGGTAGTCCGGGCTGGCCGATGGTGGGGCCGTAGCCTCCGGTCTATCCTGTGCCTTCCGCTTGCCAAGGAGGATGACATGCAGCCCGGTAGCGAGAATGACAACGTCATCGGCACCGAGGAGGATGGTCGCCGCGCCTTCCTGAAGAAGTGTGGGACCTACGCCGCCATCACGCCGCCGGCCGTGACCTTCCTGTTGTCGACGACCTTGAGCTCGAAGGCGATCGCGGCCTCAAGCGGCCATCCGGCCCATGGTGGCAAGGGTGGCAAGGGCTGGGGCATGGGTGGCAGCAAAGGCCGCGGCCACGGCCCGACTGGCAGCAGCGCCCACGGCCCCGGCGGCAGCAAAGGTCACAGCAACGGCAAGGGCAACGCCTTTGGCCATAGCAAGGGTGGCGGCAAGGGCCACTAGCCGGCCACTGGCTCCAAGACGCGGTGCTCCGCTCAACCCCCGGAGCACGGCGCG
>JAEZQR010000269.1 GCA_023413015.1 Pseudomonadota bacterium | reverse complement strand
TCCTGAACAGCCGCATCCGCAGCTGACCCGTTCAGCCTGACGAAAGCCGTCATCTGGGATACGATGCCGTAACGGTTTCATTGGAGGCCCTTCGCATGATGCATAAATTCGCTGCCGTAGCCCTGCTCATTGGCTGCGCCGCCCCCGCTGTCGCGCAGCCCATCGCCGAGAACCCGCGCACGCCCGCGCCATCAGGCGCGACGCTGCTCAGCGTCACCGCCGAAGGACGGGTCCAGAGCGCGCCCGACGTCGCCGACCTGACGGCCGGCGTGGTCACGCAGGCCGGCACGGCAACCGAGGCCATGCGAGCCAATGCCGAGCGGATGACGTCGGTGGTTGCCGCGCTGAAGCGTGCCGGCATCGCCGAGCGCGACATCCAGACGGCGGGAATCAACCTCAACCCGCAATATGTCTACCGCGAGAACCAGCCGCCGCAGCTCACCGGCTACCAGGCGATCAACAATGTGACGGTGCGGGTGCGCAACCTGGGCAACATGGGCCGCACGATCGACGCTCTCGTCGCGCAGGGCTCGAACCAGATCAACGGCCCGATGTTCCGCCTCGACAAGCCCGATGCGGCGCTCGACAAGGCCCGCGTCGAGGCGCTCGCCAAGGCACGCTCGCGCGCCGAGCTCTATGCCGGCGCCACCGGCATGCGCGTGAAGCGGATCGTGCAGATCAGCGAAAGCGGCGGCATGGTGCCCCCGCCCTACCCTGTCCCGATGGCTCGCGCCGAGGCGATGGTCGCCAAGGATGCCACGACGCCCGTCGCGCCCGGCGAGGTCGAGGCGACGGCGAACGTTAACGTGGTCTTCGAACTCGAATAGGCGGATCGGAGCCGCTGGCGGCTAGACGATCGTCGCGCCGCCGTCGATCACGAAGCTCTGGCCGGTGGTGAAGGCGCCGGCTCTCGAGGCAAGGAACACCGCCATGCCGGCGATCTCGTCGGGCTGGCCGATGCGCTTCAGGCACGAGTGCGCCGTCGAGGCCTTGAGGATCTCCGGATTCTCCCATAGCGCGCGGGCGAAGTCGGTCTGCACGAGGCCGGGGCAGATCGCGTTGACGCGCACGCCGGCCGGCCCATACTCGGCGGCATAGTTGCGCACGAGCTGCAGGTCGGCCGCCTTCGAGATGTTGTAGGCGCCGATCACCGTCGAGGCCTTGAGGCCGCCGATCGAGGAGATCACGACGATCGCGCCGTCCTTGCGCTCGACCATCTGCGGCGCCGCCATCTGGATCAGCCAGTGGTTCGACACGATGTTGTTCTGCAGGATCTTCACGAACTGCTCGTCGGCGATCCCGGCCATCGGCCCGAAATAGGGGTTCGACGCGGCATTGCAGACGAGGATGTCGATCTTGCCGAAGGCGCGGTTGGTCTCGTCGACGAGGCGCTGGAGATCGTCCTTCGACGAGATGTTCGCCGGCACCGCGATCGCCGCCTCGCGCCCGACCGCGGCGTTGATCTCGGCCACCGCCGCCTCGCAGGCATCGAGCTTGCGCGACGACACCACGACGTTGGCGCCATGCTCCGCCAGCCGGTGCGCGATCGCCTTGCCGATCCCGCGCGACGAGCCCGTCACGATCGCCGATTTGCCGGTCAGGTCGAACAGTTCAGCCATGGTAACCCCGTGTCGATTTGAAACTTGGTTCTTAATGCCAGCCGACACGGCCGAACGCACCCCTCGCTAAAGCGGGAGCGTCAATTCTCGAGAGGGGTAAAGCGCCGGGTGTGGCTGAAATTCTTCAGCCTATTCAATGGTGGTGACCCCAACGGGACTCGAACCCGTGTTTTCGCCGTGAAAGGGCGACGTCCTAGACCGCTAGACGATGGGGCCATCGGTGGAGCCGTCGTTCGGCTCTCCAGCGCGGCGCCGACTTAGCCACGCCTTGCGGCCGGGTCAACCTCGATTGGGCTCAGTCGGCCCACGCGGCATCATCAAGATGCAATTCGGCACTGGGACGCGAACCCCAGTCGTCGCGCTTCAGGCGGCCGGCGACGTAGAGCTTGCGTCCACGCGCGTTGGCGAGCGCCTGGCCCAGCATCGTGCCGGCGTGGCGGAAGGCGACCGCCTTCACCCGCGTGCCGTCCGCGCCCGCGAGCACGACGCGGACATGATCGGTGCCGACCACATCGCATTTCACCACCGAGCAGGGCCCGGCCGCGACGCGCGGCTGCGGCCAGCCGGCGCCGTAGGGCCCTGCCCCGTCGAGCGCTTCGGCAAGCTCGACGCAGACGCCGCCCGGCGCCAGCGCGGCGTCGAGCATGAGCGCGTTCTTCTCCTGCGCGCGCGTCACGTCGGCGGCGAGCCGGTCGTTGAGGAATTCGGCGAGCGCTGCCACCTTATCGGCCTCGACCGTGAGGCCGGCCGCCATCGCGTGGCCGCCGCCCGCGACGAGCAGGCCGCTGTCCTTCGCGGCGAGCACCGCACCGCCGAGATCGACGCCGGGCAGCGAGCGGCCCGAGCCCTTGCCGACCCCGTCCCCGTCGATGCCGATCACGACCGTTGGCTTGCCGAGCTTGTCCTTGAGACGACTGGCGACGATGCCGATCACGCCGGCGTGCCAGCCATGCCCGGCAATCACTGCCACCGCCTGGTTCGCCTGCCCCCCGGACGCGGCGGTGGCCGCGTCGGTGATCAGCGCTTCGAGCGTCCGCCGCTCGGCGTTGAGCTTGTCGAGCTCGGCCGCGATCTGGCGGGCCTCGTCGGCATCTTCCGTCGTGAGCAGACGCACGCCGAGATCGGAGCGTCCCACCCGCCCGCCAGCATTGATTCGCGGGCCCAGCAGGAAACCGAGATCGCCAGCCTGCGGCGCGCGGTCGAGCCGCGATACGTCGATCAGCGCCGACATGCCGATGTTGCGGCGCGCGGCCATGACCTTGAGGCCCTGCGCCACGAAGGCGCGGTTGAGGCCGGTGAGCGGCACCACGTCCGCCACCGTGCCGAGCGCGACGAGGTCGAGGAGTTCGATGAGCTTCGGCTCGGGCCGGCCCGCGAAATGGCCGAGGTCGCGCAGGCGGCGGTTGACCGCGACCGCCAGCATGAACGCCATGCCGACGGCGGCCAAGTGGCCGTAGGCGGCGCCACCGTCCTCGTCGAGGCGGTTGGGGTTCACCACCGCCACGCATTTCGGCAGCGCGGTCGAGGCCTTGTGGTGGTCGACCACCACCACGTCGAGCCCGGCGGCGCAGGCGCGATCGAGCGCCTCGAACGCCTGCGTGCCGCAGTCGACGGTGATCGCCAGGCGCTTGCCCTTGCGCGCCAGCGCCTCGAGCGCCTCGCCCGAGGGGCCGTAGCCCTCCATCAGGCGGTCGGGGATATAGTAATCGACGTCCGCCCTGCAGGCGCGCAGGGCACGGATCAGCAGCGCCGCCGAGGTCGCACCGTCGACGTCATAGTCGCCGAACACCACGATCGGCTCCGCCCGACGCACCGCATGGGCGACGCGGTCGGCAGCGGTTTCCATGTCGCGGAAGATCGTGGGGTCGGGCAGCCAGTCGCGAATGGTCGGCGCGCGCAGGCGGTCGATCTCCTCGAATGCCGCCCCGCGGGCGAGGAAGAGCTGCGCGACGATATCGTCGATGCCGGCGCGGCCCGCCAGCTCGGCGGCGCGCTCGCGCCCGCCCCGCCAGCGCCACGGCTGTCCGAGCACCGACCGCTCGACGCCGAAGACCGCGTTCATGCCCTGCCCCTCATACGCATACGCTAACTCAAATCGCCATCCCCGCGAAGGCGGGGATAGCGTTGTCGCCCAGGCTTACCGGCGCGGCTCGCGGCGGTGCTCGCCATAGACCCAGCGGACGGTGCCGGACGAGGCGCGCATCACCACCGATTCGGTGGTGATCGTGCCGTCGCGGCGATGCTTTACGCCTTCGAGCAGCGAGCCGTCAGTGACGCCGGTGGCAGCGAAGATCACGTCGCCCTTGGCGAGGTCGTTCAGATGATAGACGCGGTCGAGGTCCTCGATGCCCCAGCGGCGGGCGCGGGCGCGCTCGTCGTCGTTGCGGAACAGCAGGCGGCCTTGGAATTGCCCGCCGACGCAGCGCAGCGCAG
The DNA here is from genome assembly GCA_023413015.1 of Pseudomonadota bacterium. Lineage (GTDB taxonomy): Bacteria > Pseudomonadota > Alphaproteobacteria > Sphingomonadales > Sphingomonadaceae > Sphingoaurantiacus. Next base: position 4,906 of record JAEZQR010000269.1, on the reverse strand, counting down.
CCGCCGCCAGCACGCCTTCCGGCGCGCCGCCCGAGCCCATGTACACGTCGATCGTCGTGTCCGGATCGGTGACGGCGATGACGCCCGCCACGTCGCCGTCGGGGATCAGCTTCACGCCGCAGCCGATCGAACGAAGCTCGCGGATAATGGCCTCGTGGCGCGGACGGTCGAGCACGCAGGCGATGATCTCGTTCGGCTGCACGCCCTTCGCACGCGCGATCGACTCGATATTCTCGGTGACCGAGCGGTTGAGGTCGATCGTGCCTTCCGGATAGCCCGGCCCGATCGCCAGCTTGTCCATGTAGACGTCGGGCGCATTGAGGAGCCCGCCGTGCTCGGCGATCGCCAGCACCGCGAGCGCATTCGGCCCGGCCTTGGCGGTGATCGTCGTGCCTTCGAGCGGATCGAGCGCGATGTCGATCTTGGGGCCGACGCCCTGCGCCGTGCCGACCTTCTCGCCGATGTACAGCATCGGCGCCTCGTCGCGCTCGCCCTCGCCGATCACCACGGTGCCGTCGATGTCGAGGCCGTTCAAGGCGTTGCGCATGCCCTCGACGGCAGCAGCATCGGCCGCCTTCTCGTCGCCGCGGCCGATCATGTGCGACGCGGACATGGCGGCGCATTCGGTGACGCGCACCATTTCGAGAACCAGGACGCGATCGAGAACTTTGCTGGCTTGGACCATGACCATCCCTGTTATGGAGTATCCCCCGTTGGGACGGCCCGTAACCCGGCAAGGTCTAGAAGTCGAGGATGTGCATCATCATCGGCTGGCCGATCACGCTGGCGGACGCGCTCATCCGGGCCAGTGCCGCGCGCACTGCACGCTCGGGCCCTTCATGCGTGACCATGACGACATAGACGCCGCCGTTCGCCGCCTGCCCGCGCTGGATCAGGCTCTCGATCGATACCGCCTCGTCGCGAAGCGCGGCGGTCAGCTCGGCGAGCACGCCGGGCCGGTCGGCCACCGTCAGACGGAGATAGTAGCGGCCGACATGGTCGCCCTGTGCCGCGGCCGGCAGGCTGCCCAGCCGGCGGGCCGGCATCGCGAAGGCGGGGCCGAACTCGCCGCGCGCCACGTCGATCAGGTCGGCGACCACCGCGCTGGCGGTCGGTCCCTCGCCCGCGCCGCGGCCTTGGAAGAACAGCCGCCCGACGAAATTGCCCTCCGCCACCACGGCATTGAGCGATCCGTCGACATGGGCGAGCGGATGGCTGAGCGGCACGAGACAGGGATGGACGCGCTGGAATAGCCCGCCTGCCTCCTGACGCGCGAGACCCACTAGCTTGATACGGAAGCCGAGCGTCGCGGCGTGCTGGATGTCGGCGATATCGACCTCGCGGATGCCCTGCGTCGCGACGTTGGCGAAGTCGGGCTGCGCGCCAAAGGCAAGGCTGGCCAGGATCGACAGCTTGTGCGCGGCGTCCACCCCGTCGATGTCAAACGACGGATCGGCCTCGGCGAAGCCCAACCGCTGCGCCTCGGCCAGCACCGCGGCGAACGGCAACCCGTCCTGCTCCATCGAGGTCAGGATGTAGTTACAGGTGCCGTTGAGGATGCCGTAGACGTGGCTGATCTCGTTGGCGGCCGCGCCTTCGCGCAGGCCCTTGATGACCGGGATGCCGCCCGCGACCGCCGCCTCGTACTTGAGCGCCGCGCCGGCCTTTTCGGCCCGCTCGGCGAGTTCAAGTCCATGATGCGCAAGCATCGCCTTGTTGGCGGTGACCAGCGCCTTGCCGCAGTCGAACGTGGCGCGCGCCAAGGTCAGCGCCGGCCCATCCGCGCCGCCGATCAGCTCGACGACCACATCGACGTCGTCGCGGTGGCAGAGCTGGGTCGCATCGTCGACCCAGGCGAAGCGCCCGAGATCGATCCCGCGCTCGCGATGTCGGTCGCGCGCCGACACTGCCACCACCTCGATCGGCCGGTTCGCCCGCCGCTCGACGAGCTCGCGGTTCGCATCGAGCAATTTCACCACGCCCGCGCCGACCGTACCGAGGCCGGCGAGCCCCACTCGTAACGCCTGCATTACGCCCCCACTGCTTTCTTCATTGCCGGCGTATTCACGCCCATCGATTGAAGGTAGCGCTTGATGTTGCGCGCGGCCTGCCGGATGCGATGCTCGTTCTCGACGAGCGCGATGCGGACATAGCCCTCGCCCTCCTCGCCGAAGCCGACGCCCGGCGCCACTGCCACCTGCGCGTGCGTCAGCAGCTGCTTCGAGAATTCGAGCGCGCCGAGATGGCGCAGCGCGGGCGGGATCGGCGCCCAGGCGAACATCGAGGCCCGCGGGCTCGGCACGTCCCAGCCGGCGCGGGCGAAGCTTTCGACCAGCACGTCGCGGCGGCGCTTGTAGAGCTGGCGCGCCTCCTCGATGCAGTCCTGCGGGCCGTTCAGGGCGGCGACGGCCGCCGCCTGGATCGGCGTGAACGCGCCATAGTCGAGGTAGGACTTCACGCGCGTCAGCGCCGCAATCAGCTTCTTGTTACCGACCGCGAAGCCGATGCGCCAGCCGGCCATCGAATAGGTCTTCGACATCGAGGTGAACTCGATCGCGACGTCCTTAGCGCCGGGCACCTGCAGGATCGACGGCGTCGGCACGCCGTCGAAATAGATTTCGGCATAGGCGAGGTCGGAGAGCACCCAGATGTCATGCTCCTTCGCGAACGCCACGACCTGCTCGTAGAATTTCAGATCGACGACTTCCGCCGTCGGGTTCGATGGATAGCCCATCACGAGGCAGGTCGGCTTGGGCACCGAATAGCGGATCGCCTTTTCAAGCTTGTCGAAGAACTCCGGCCCCGGTGCGGCCGGGATCGAGCGGATCGCCGCGCCCGCGATGATGAAGCCGAAGGTATGGATCGGGTAGCTGGGGTTGGGCGCCAGCACCACGTCGCCGGGCGCGGTGATCGCCTGCGCCAGATTGGCGAGCCCCTCCTTGCTCCCCAGCGTCACGACGACTTCGGTCTCGGGGTCGAGGTCGACGCCGAAGCGGCGAGCGTAATAGGCGGCCTTCGCCTTGCGCAGGCCCGGAATGCCCTTCGAGGCCGAATAGCCGTGCGCGTCGGGCTTCGCCGCCACCTCGGCGAGCTTGGCGACAACATGCGGCGGCGGCGGCGTGTCGGGGTTGCCCATGCCGAGGTCGATGATATCCTCACCGCGTGCCCGTGCGGCTGCCTTCATCGCGTTCACCTCGGCGAACACATAGGGCGGCAGACGACGGATGCGGTAGAAATCATCGGACATGCTTTGTAACTTTCTTTCACGAACGCAGCATCAAACGCTGTATGTGTTATAAGCAGTCCGATGGCGTGATGGCGAGGCCCGAATGAGCGAAATCGCAGGTTCCGAGAACGCCTTGGAGCAGTTCCAGCGCTGGACGCACCTCATGGGCCGGGCGCAGCAGCTCATGCTCGAATTCTGGACACGGCAGGGCAGCAGCGCCGCGTCGCTCGGCCTCGATCCGCTCGGCCTGATGCAGACGTGGCAGGCGGTCGCCAACGCCGCCGCAGCCGATCCCGCCAAGCTCGTCGAGGCGCAAACCGCGCTCTGGCAGGACAGCGTCAAGCTGTGGTCCGCCTTCCTGAGCGGCCATCCCGAGCAGGGGCCGGCAGCCGAGACCAAGGACAAGCGCTTCGCCAGCCCGGCGTGGCGCGAGAACCCGGCGTTCGAGTTCATGCGCCAATCCTATCTGATGACCGCGCAGCACCTGCTCGAGGCCGTCGGCGCGCTCGAAGGCATGGACGAGGCCTCGCGCGGCAAGGCGCTGTTCCTGACCAAGCAGTTCGTCGATGCGATGAGCCCGTCGAACTTCGCGCTCACCAATCCGGACGTCATCAACGCGACGGTCGAGAGCAAGGGCGAGAACCTGATAAAGGGCCTCGAGAACCTGATCGAGGATATCGCGGCCGGCCGGATGCGCATGGTCGACGAGACGGCGTTCGAGGTCGGCCGCAACGTGGCGGCAACGCCCGGCAAGGTCGTGTTCGAGAACCGGATGTTCCAGCTCATCCAGTATGCGCCGACCACCGAGCAGGTCTACGAGACCCCGCTCATCATCTTCCCGCCCTGGATCAACAAATTCTACATCCTCGACCTGACGGCGGAGAAGAGCTTCGTCCGCTGGGCGGTCGATCAGGGGCTGACCGTGTTCGTCGTCTCCTGGGCCAACCCGGACGAGAGCCACCGCGACGTTACGCTCGACCATTATGTGAAAGACGGGCTGCTGACGGCGATCGACAAGGCGATCGAGGCGACCGGCGCGAAGAGCGTGCACGCGATCGGCTACTGCGTCGCCGGCACCACGCTCGCGGCCACCCTCGCCTATCTCGCGGCCAAAGGCGAGGCGAAGAAGGTGAGGACCGCGACCTTCTTCACGGCGCAGGTCGATTTCTCCGAGCCCGGCGACCTCAAGCTGTTCGTCGATGACGCGCAACTCGAGACGATCCAGACGCTGTCGAAGGAGAAGGGCTATCTCGACGGCCGCTATATGGCGACGACGTTCAACCTGCTCCGGTCGAACGATCTGATCTGGAACTACGTGGTCAACAATTACATGATGGGCAAGGACTATCTGCCCTTCGACCTCCTGTACTGGAACTCCGACGCCACCAACGTGCCGGCCGCCTGGCATGGCGCCTATCTCCGCGAGCTTTACCGCGACAACAAGCTGGTCGAGACCGGCGGCATCACGATCGACGGCGTGCCGATCGACCTCGGCGAGGTGAAGACTCCGACCTATGTCCAGGCCGGCAAGGAGGATCACATCGCGCCGGCGAAGTCGGTCTACAAGATCGTCCACCACTTCAAGGGGCCGGTCCGCTTCGTGCTCGCCGGCTCAGGGCATATCGCCGGCGTCGTCAACCCGCCGTCCTCGGGCAAGTATCAGCACTGGGTGAGCGACAC
>JAEZQR010000241.1 GCA_023413015.1 Pseudomonadota bacterium | reverse complement strand
TCAGCTCGGTGCGGTTCGCCTCCATGAGGTCGGCCAAGCGGTCGAGACAGGCGGCGCGGGCGTCGACGGACGTCCGGCTCCAGGCGTCGGTGGCGGCATGCGCGCGGGCGATGGCGGCACCGACGTCGGCGGCCGGCGCGGCCTGCGGCAGCGGCGTGGCGGCGATGGCGGAGGCGGTGCGGTGCAGCACCTCGGCGTCCTGCAGGTCGATGCCTTCGGAGTTGCGGCGGCCGGGGAAGATGTGGAGCGGGGCGGGGATGCTCGGGTGCGGTGTGCCCTTCACCCGCGCGATCTTGGCCGCCGGATCGGCGAGCAGGTCTTCCTCGGTGACGCTGGGGTCGGCGAGCTGGTGCACGAAGCTCGAGTTGGCGCCGTTCTCCAGCAGGCGGCGGACGAGATAGGCGAGCAGGTCGCGGTGGCCGCCGACCGGCGCGTAGATGCGGCAGTGGTAGCCTTCCTCCTGCACCAGCCGCTCGTAGAGGCCGTTGCCCATGCCGTGCAGGCGCTGGAATTCGAAGTCGCGACGGCTTCCGGCCCAGTCGAGGATGGTGGCGACGGTGAGCGCGTTATGGCTGGCGAACGCCGGGAACAGGTTGGGGGCTGCCAGCATGTCCTTGGCGACCGCGAGGTAGGAGACATCGGTCGCCGCCTTGCGGGTGTAGAGCGGATAGTCGGACAGGCCGGCTTCCTGCGTGCGCTTGATCTCGCTGTCCCAATAGGCGCCCTTGACGAGGCGCACGGTCATCTTGCGGTTGGTCTCGGCGGCGAGCGCCTGCGCCCAGGCGATCACCGGACGCGCGCGCTTGCCATAGGCCTGCGCCGCCATGCCGAAGCCGTCCCAGCCTTTCAGTTTCGGATCGCGGGCGACGCCTTCGATGATGTCGAGCGACATCATCAGCCGCTCCGACTCCTCGGCGTCGACGGTGAGGCCGATGCCAACCTCGGCCGCCTGGCGCGCGAGCTCGCGCGTCATCGCGGTCAGCTCGGGCACGCAGGTGTCGGCGTGCGTCGTCTCGTAGCGCGGGTGCAGCGCCGAGAGCTTCACCGAGATCGAATGTTCCTTCTTGGTGTTCGAGCCGCCGACGCGGGCGATGGCGTCGCGATAGCTTTCGAAGTAGCGCTCGGCGTCCTCACGGGTGCGGGCGGCCTCGCCGAGCATGTCGAAGCTGGCGGTGAAGCCGCGATAGTCGGACTCGTCGGCGCGCGACAGGGCCTCGTCGATGGTGCGGCCCATGACGAACACCTGGCCCATCAACCGCATCGCTGTGCCGACGGCGGTGCGCACAAACGGCTCGCCAGCGCGCTGGATCAGGCGGCGCAGGGTTCCGGCCTTCTCGCCTTCGCCGACGACGGCGCGGGTGAGAACGAGGCCCCAGGTGGCGGAATTGACCAGGAGCGAATCCGACTGGCCCTTGTGCGCCGACCAGTCGGCGGTGCCGAGCTTGTCGCGGATCAGCAGGTCGGCAGTCTCGGGATCGGGGACGCGCAGGAAGGCCTCGGCGAGCGCGAGCAGGGCCACGCCCTCCTGCGTGTTGAGGCGATACTGATGGAGGAAGCGGTTGACCCAGCCTTCCGATTGCGCGGCGCGCAGGTCGGCGAGCAGGCCGAGCGCGCGATTCACCACCCGTTCGCGCGTCGCGCCGTCGAGCGTCGCAGCCGGCAGAAGCTCGCGCAGCACGTCGGGCTCCGGTGCACGGTGGAGGCGGCTCATCTGCGTACGGGCGGCGGCGAGGTCGTTCATGGCTTTCCTTGAATCAGCGATTTCAGGCTCAATGCCCGTTTTCGGGCCGAAGGTGCTTGTTATCTTCGCGGCTTCGGCCGATGAAAATACGGGATCAGCTCCGGTAAGGCGAAGGAAATTCAGCCATGCTCGACGAGATCGATCGCCGAATCCTGCGCCTGCTGCAGGCCGACGGGCGCATCACCAACCAGGCGCTCGCCGAGCGTTGCCACATCTCCCCGGCGGCCTGCTTCGATCGGGTCAAGCGGTTGCGCGGCAAGGGTTATGTCACCGGCACGATGGCGGTGCTCGACCCGGTGCTGCTCGACCGCGCGCTGCTGATCTTCGTCGAGGTGGTGCTTGATCGCACGACGGGCGACGTGTTCGAGGAGTTCGCCGCCGCGGTGCGCCGTCATCCGGAGATCATGGAGTGCCATATGGTGGCGGGCGGCTTCGACTACCTGATCAAAGCGAGAGTGAAGGACATGGCGGCCTATCGGGCATTCCTCGGCGACACGCTGGTGACGCTGCCGGGCGTGCGCGAGACGCGGACCTATGCGGTGCTCGAGGAAGTGAAGAGCACGATGGCGCTTCCGGTTTGAGGCACGGCAATGGATAGTGCGACGGTTTGAAAGGGAGTGGCGAATGGCGCGGACGCGACAATTGTCGAAGGATGATTACCGGGGCCAGGTGGGGCAGGAACTGGGCGTGTCCGACTGGATCACGGTCAGCCAGTCGCGCATCGACGCCTTCGCCGAATGCACCGGCGACCATCAATTCATCCATGTCGATCCCGAGAAGGCGAAGGCGACGCCGTTCGGCACCACGATCGCGCATGGCTATCTCACGCTCTCGTTGCTGTCGGCGATGGCCTATGATGCGATGCCCGGGATCGAGGGCACGAAGATGGGCGTGAATTACGGCCTCAACAAAGTGCGTTTCATGGCGCCGGTGAAGTCGGGCAAGCGCATCCGCGGCCGGTTCAAGCTGGCCGACGTGACCGAGCGCCAGCCGGGCGTGCTGCAATCGACCGTCGAGGTGACGGTCGAGATCGACGGCGAGGACAAGCCGGCGCTGATCGCCGAGTGGGTCACGCTGGCGTACGTATGAGCCCGCGCGTCGTCCTTTTGGAGCGCCCGTTCCCGCCTGAGTTCGCAGCGGCGATGGAGCGTACGATGCCGCCGGGAGCGGAGCCGCTGGCCTTGTTCAAGGCGCTCGGCGCGAGTCCACGCCACTGGGGCAAATTCAGCGCCGGCAGCCTGCTCGACAAAGGGCCGCTTTCGCTGCGCCATCGCGAGATCGTGATCGATCGAACGACCGCGCGCTGCGGCTGCGAATATGAGTGGGGCGTCCACGTCCAAATCTTCGCCGATCGGGCCGGGCTCAGCGCGGCTCAGTTGCGTTCGACGGTTCTGGGCGATGCCGAGGACGGCAATTGGACACCCGAGGAGGCCGCACTGATCGCCACCGTCGATGCGCTGCTCGATCGCAAGCGGCTGGGCGATGCCGAGTTCACACGCCTGCGCGCGCATTTCGATGAGCCGCAGATCTACGAAGTGATCCAACTCGTCGCTTTCTACCATGGCGTGTCGTTGCTGTGCGGCGCGTTCGACCTGCCGCTTGAAGCGGGCGCGGCCCGTTTCCCCACCGCCTAGAATTCAAGGAGCTCCAACATGCGTGAAGCCGTTATCGTTTCCACCGCCCGCACGCCGATCGGCAAGGCGTATCGCGGTGCGTTCAATGCCACGCCGTCGCCGACGCTCGCCGGCCATGCCATCGCCGAAGCGGTGAAGCGCGCCGGGATCGAGGGCGGCGAGGTCGACGACGTGATCATCGGCGCGGCGATGCAGCAGGGCGTGCAGTCGCCGAACATCGGCCGGCTGGCCGCGCTGCGCGCTGGGCTACCGACATCGGTCGCCGGCCAGTCGGTCGACCGGCAGTGCGCGTCCGGCCTGATGGCAATCGCGATCGCGGCCAAGCAGATCATCGTCGACGGGCAGGCGATCGCCGTCGGCGGCGGCGTCGAGTCGATCTCGATGGTGCAGACCGAGAAGTCGCGTATCGAGCCGGACATGAGCCTCGTCGAGATGCATCCGGCGGCGTACATGCCGATGATCGACACCGCCGAGATCGTCGCCAAGCGCTACGGCATCAGCCGCGACGTGTGCGACGAGTACGCCTTCCAGTCGCAGATGCGCACGGCGGAAGCGCAGCGCGAGGGCCGCTTCGACGCCGAGATCGTGCCGATGGCCTCGGTCATGGTCATGAAGAACAAGGAGACCGGCGAGGTCACCAAGCATGAGGTGCGGCTCGAGAAGGATGAGGGCAACCGGCCCGAGACGACGCTCGAGGGCCTGAAGGGGCTGCAGCCGGTGCGCGGGCCCGGCATGAACGTAACCGCCGGCAACGCCAGCCAGCTTTCGGACGGCGCGAGCGCCAGCGTCCTGATGGAGGCGAAGGAGGCGGAGCGCCGCGGCCTCCAGCCGCTCGGCCGTTATGTCGGCATGGCGGTCGCCGGCCTCGAGCCCGACGAGATGGGCATCGGGCCGGTCTATGCGATCCCGAAGCTCCTGAAGGCCAATAACCTCAAGATCGACGACATCGGCCTGTGGGAGCTGAACGAGGCGTTCGCGGTGCAGGTCGTTTACTGCCGCGACAAGCTCGGCATTCCGAATGAGCGGCTGAATGTCAACGGCGGCGCGATCTCGGTCGGCCACCCCTATGGCATGTCGGGCGCGCGCCTAACCGGCCACGCGTTGCTCGAAGGCAAGCGCCGCGGCGCGAAGTACGTCGTCGTTACGATGTGCGTCGGCGGCGGGCAGGGCGCGGCCGGGCTGTTCGAGGTCCTGTAACCTGATCGGGGACGGCGCGGGACCGAGGGTTCCGCGCCTTACCTGGCCTGATCCTACGCCTTGCGCTTGGTGAAGGTCATGAAGATCAGCTTCGAGAATTCGCCGGTCTTCGCGTCCATAACGTCGATCTGGAAGGTCCGCTTGTCGCCCATGAACCGCTGCGTGATGCGCAGGCGGTTGGTGACGCCGTCCGGCTGCATGGTGTCGGCTTCCCAGCGGAACGTCTTGGTTTCGGGAAAATAATAGCCGACGTCGTGGCGCACGAGGTGCGTGTCGCTGTCGATCCAGGTGCCGGTGTAGCGGTTGTCGTAGGCATCCCAGCCCCACAGCCCGGTGCCGTGGTACGAGCCGTCCGAATAACGGAACTCGTTCAGCATCGCATTGCCGTTCGAGACGAGGCGGTTGGTCTGGATGCCGGTCTTGCGGATCGGCCGCTTGGCGGGATCGCCGACGTAGAGCTCGACATCGGCATCCCACACGCCCTCCTCGGCCTTCAGCGGCTCCAGGACTTCCTTCGGCGTGTTCACCGGGAAGATCGACTGATATTTGCGCTGGCCGAGCGTGAGCTTTGGCGCCGGCTGGGCGGCTGGCGCAGCCGGTGCCGGCTTTGCCGGTTCATCGGCAACAGCAACTGCCGAAAACCCGAGTGGCAACAGCAGGATAGCGAAATCCGAGCGACGCATCTGTTCCCCCCTCTCAGATCGTGTCTGCAGGACTGATTGAGAGTGCAGCAATCTATGACGGTGCTTTGGCCAACGCCAGCCGTTTGTTTGGTCTAAAATCTCTCGGCCGGGTTTCCAAGTTTGCTCCGTGAAACGGTGTGGTCAGCGCCTGACTTGCTGGGGCGGCCTGATGGGGGTGATCTGTAGGGCGAGAACCTGCCAATCAGTACCGGAGAAGCGCTGCACGACATAGCGGGCGCGGGGCTGGTACGCCCCACGGCCGGTGGGGGTTGCCCAAGCGGGCATCTGGCGGACGTTAGTGACGAAGTGGGTTGCGTCGACGAGCGCGAAATCCGGGCCGAGCGGTATGATGCGGTCGATCCGGAACATGCTGTTCGCGCCCTTCAGAAAGCCGGTGAAGGCATTGGCGGCGCTGGTGCGGATCGCCTTCTGTCCCTGCAGCACCTGGCCATCACGGTTGATGAATCGCGCATCGGTGGCGAATTCCGCGCCCCAGGCCTCCGGGTTGTTCGTGTTGAGGGCCTGCTGCAGATTTTCGATCATCTGCCGGATGAGCATGGCATCGCGGGGCGAGACGCTTCGCGGCTGGGCAATTGCGGCGGAACACAGAAGCAGC
>JAEZQR010000217.1 GCA_023413015.1 Pseudomonadota bacterium | reverse complement strand
GGCGCACAGCGCCAGCGCGGCCTCCTTCAGCGGCAGGGTGACGTTGGCGCCGGCGCCGCCACGGGTGGCGAATTCGGCCAGCAGCCGGGCGAAGTCGTCAGGCCCGGCGTCGATGGCCTGGTAGTCGATGGCGATGCCGGCGTCGCGGCCGAAGCTGGCGTGGATGCGCGGCGATAGCGAGTGCGCGACCGGATGCCCGAACACGGCGTAGTGCTTCATGACTGCCTCCCGGATGCGTGGCGGCGCGCGGAGCGCCGGCCCGTGCCATGGAGTCTACGCCCGGGCCGTGCCGGATGGCGTCATTCGCGCCGGGTGCCGGCCCGCGGCCGGCTCAGCCTTCGCGCAGCCAGCGCGCGGCGTCGAGTGCGAAGTACGTCAGCACGCCGTCGGCACCCGCGCGCTTGAAGCCGAGCAGTGCCTCGAGCGCGCAGGCGCGCTCGTCCAGCCAGCCGTTGGCCGCGGCGGCCTTGAGCATCGCGTACTCGCCGCTGACCTGGTAGGCGAAGGTCGGCACGCCGAAGGTCTCCTTCACCCGGCGCACCACGTCCAGGTAGGGCATGCCGGGCTTCACCATCACCATGTCGGCGCCCTCGTCGAGGTCGGCGGCGACTTCGCGCAGGGCTTCGTCGGTGTTGCCGGGGTCCATCTGGTAGGTGCGCTTGTCGGCCTTGCCCAGCGCGGACGCCGAACCCACGGCGTCGCGGAAGGGGCCGTAGAAGCTGGAGGCGTACTTGGCGGCATAGGCCAGGATGCGCGTATGCACATGGCCGTCCTCTTCCAGCGCCATGCGGATGGCGCCGATGCGGCCGTCCATCATGTCGCTGGGGGCCACCACGTCGGCGCCGGCGCGCGCGTGCGACAGGGCCTGTTTCACCAGGGCTTCGACGGTGGCGTCGTTCTGCACGTAGCCGGCCTCGTCGACGAGGCCGTCCTGGCCGTGGCTGGTGTAGGGATCGAGCGCGACGTCGGTCAGCACGCCGATCTCGGGCACCGCGTCCTTGATCGCCTTGATCGCGCGGCACATCAGATTGTCGGGATTGAGCGCCTCGCGGCCATCGTCCGAACGCCGCTCGGGCTCGGTGTTCGGGAACAACGCCAGACAGGGAATGCCGAGGTCGCGCGCCTCGCGCGCGGCCGCCGCCAGCAGATCAACCGACAGCCGCTCGACGCTCGGCATCGACTTGATGGGCTCGCGGTTCTGCGAGCCTTGCGTCACGAACAGCGGCCAGATGAAGTCGGAAGGCGCAAGGCGGGTCTCCGCCACCATCGCGCGCGACCAGGCGTGCGCGCGGGTACGGCGAAGGCGAAGGGCAGGATAGGAAGCGTGGATCATGGTGCCTTCGTTGCAAACCGCGGGGCTGCTGTCTATGCCCCGACACGCATGACTCAGCCGATACTCGTCTTCGATTCAGGCGTTGGCGGCCTTTCGGTGCTCGGGCCGATCCGGGCGCTGCTGCCGCAGGCGCCGGTCGTTTATGTCGCTGACAACGGCGGGTTTCCCTACGGCCCCAAGACCGAGATGGAGATCGCGACGCGAGTGTGCGCGCTGCTCGGGCGGCTGACCGAACGCTACAAGCCGCGGCTGATCGTCATCGCCTGCAACACCGCCTGCACCATCGCGCTCGCGCATGTGCGCGCCGCGCTCGACGTGCCGGTGGTGGGGACAGTGCCGGCGATCAAGCCGGCGGCGGCGCTTACCAGGAGCAAGGTGATCGGCGTGCTCGGCACGCAGGCAACCGTGCGCCAGCCCTACGTCGACAAGCTGTCGAATGATTTCGCCAGCGATTGTAATGTGCTGCGTCACGGGTCTGCGAAACTGGTTCAGCTAGCGGAGGACGAGATTCGCGGCCGGCCGGGGAGCGTCGCCGACTATGCCGACGTCCTCGCCGGGCTGTTCGATCAGCCGCATGGCGATCGCATGGATACCGTCGTGCTCGCCTGCACGCACTTCCCGCTCGTGAAGGATAGGCTCGCGGCGGCAAGCCCGCGTCCGCTGACATTCGTCGATGGCGGGGAGGGGATCGCCCGGCGGACGGCCTATCTGCTCGACGGCGCGGAATGGGGCGAACCGGCACCAGGCCGGGCGGTGCTCACCTCGCAAAGTGAGGACGTTGACGCGCTACGCCCCGCGCTTGCACGCTTCGGCCTCACCGAGATCGACTATCTCTGACGGGGGCAAACCGCGATGCCGATGACCGACGAGCAGTTGCTTGAGCGCATGAACAGCTTCGTGCCGCCGACCGCGGTGCTGCTCGGTTTCCGGCTGCTCGAACTCGACAGCGCACGAGGCTGGGTGCGCGCCCGCTGGGAAGCGAAGCCCGAGTTCTGCAACCCGATGGGTCATGTGCAGGGCGGGTTCGTGGCCGCCATGCTCGACGATACCGCCGCCATCTCGGCGATCGTCAAGGCCGGCGAGCGCATCGTCGTCCCGACGCTCGAGTTCAAGACGACCTTCCTGGCGCCCGCGCGCGCCGGCGAACTGTTCGCCGAAGGGCGCTGCCTCAAGCTCGGCAAGCGCGTGGCCTATATGGAATCCGACCTTTTCGACCCTGACGGCAAGCATCTGGCGCGCATGAGCTGCACCGCCATGCCCAGCCCGATGCCCGACAAGCACATGATGGTGGAGCGCAAATGACCGACGAGATTCTGTCCGAGAAGCGGGGGGCGATCGGCCTTATCACGCTCAACCGTCCACAGGCGCTCAACGCGATCAACCGGACGATGTGCCTGACGATCCACCGGCTGCTCGACGACTGGCGCGACGATCCGGAGGTCGAGGCCGTGGTGATCCGGGGCGCCGGCGACCGCGCCTTCTGCGCGGGCGGCGACGTGGTCACCGTCTATCACGCGGGCAGGAACGACAGCCCCGACTGGGAAGCCTTCTTCTACGACGAATATCGCATGAACCATGCGATCGCGACCTACGCCAAGCCCTATGTCGCGCTGATCGATGGCATCACTATGGGCGGCGGCGTCGGCCTGTCGATCCACGCGCCCTACCGCGTCGCGACCGAGCGCACGCTGTTCGCTATGCCCGAGACCGGCATCGGCCTCATCCCCGACGTCGGCGGCACGCATGCGTTGCCGCGCCTCAAGGGCGAGCTCGGCACCTATCTCGGTCTCACCGGTGCGCGGCTGAAGGGCGGTGACTGCGTCCATGCCGGCATCGCGACCCACTTCACCGCCAGCGACCGGATCGAGGCGCTGGTCGAGGCGCTCGCGGCCGGCGACCGGCCGGTCGAAGCGGTGCTTGGTGAGTTCGGCACCGACCACGGGCCCGACTCGCTGGCATCGAACCATGTCGCCATCGACCGCCATTTCGTCCACGACAGCATGGAAGCGATCATCGAGTCGCTGGGGCAGGGCGACGAGTGGGCCAAGGAGCAGCAGGAGACGCTGCTCCGCATGTCGCCGACCTCGTGCAAGATCACGCTCCGCGCACTTCGCGAGGGCGCCGGGCTCGACATCGCCGACGCGCTCCGGAACGAATATCGCATCGTCTGCGCGGCCAAGCACGGCCACGACTTCTACGAAGGCATCCGCGCGCAGTTGATCGACAAGGACCGCAACCCGAAATGGCGCCCCGCGATGCTCGCCGAGGTGAGCGACGCCGAGATCGACCGCTACTTCCAGCCGCCCGAGGGCGGCGATCTCGCCTTCTGATTTTGCGCTGGATCAATGCGGACGCGACCTCGCGTCGCTAGAAATCCGGGGCCAGAACGGTTAAACCGGCGCTAGTTGAGCGGAAGGACGCGTAAAGCGTGGACTACGGCAGGATTTTCGAGGACGCGATCCAGCGTCTGCACGCCGAGGGGCGCTATCGCGTCTTCATCGACATTCTTCGTAACAAAGGCGCGTTCCCGAAC
>JAEZQR010000165.1 GCA_023413015.1 Pseudomonadota bacterium | reverse complement strand
GTCGAGGCCAGCCGGGCGGCGCTGGCGTCCGCGCGGGCCGACCACGCCGGGCTGTCGCGCGGCATCGAGAATGACGAAGCACGGCTGACGGCGATCGCGTCCGAACGCGCCGGCTGGGAACGGCGGCTGGCCGGCAGCGGCGCCCAGCGCGCCGAGCTCGAATCGCGCTCGACCGCCATCGCCGAAGAGCTGGCGGTACTGGCGGAGCGGCCTGCGGCCATCGCCGAAAAGCAGGCGACGCTCGCCGAGGAGCTTCATCAGGCCGAGGCCGCGCGGCGCGCTGCGGCGGATGCGCTGGCGCAGGCCGAATCGGGCCTGCGCGCGGTCGAGACCGAGCTGCGGCAGGTGAGCGAACGCCAGGCGCAGGCGCGCGAGGAGCGGGCGCGGCTGGCGACGCTTGCCGAGCAGCACGAGCTGCGCCGCGTCGAGGTGGCTAGGCAGGCTGGCGAGCGGTTCCAGTGTCCACCGCCGCTGCTGCCCGAGCGGCTGGGTTTCGACGAGGCGAACGTCGGCGTCGCCGAGGTCCTGTCCGCCGATCTCGAACGGCTGACGCTCGACCGCGAGCGCATCGGCCCCGTCAACCTGCGCGCCGAGGTCGAGCTGGGCGAGCTGGACGCCACACGCCAGACCTCGGAAGACGAGCGGCAGGAGCTGGAGACCGCCATCGCGCGCCTGCGCGGCAGTATCGGCAGCCTCAACCGTGAGGGCCGCGTGCGCCTGCTCGCCGCGTTCGAGGCGGTGAACACGCATTTCCGCGAGCTGTTCACCTCGCTGTTCGGCGGCGGCGCGGCGCACCTCGAGCTCATCGAATCCGACGATCCGCTCGAAGCCGGCCTCGAGATCATGGCGCAGCCGCCGGGCAAGAAGCTGCAGTCGCTGACGCTCCTCTCCGGCGGCGAGCAGGCGCTCACCGCCGTCGCGCTGATCTTCGCCGTTTTCCTCACCAACCCCGCCCCGATCTGCGTTCTCGACGAAGTTGATGCCCCCCTAGACGACGCGAACGTCGAGCGTTTCTGCGACCTACTCGACCGCATGACGCAGCTCACCGACACGCGCTTCCTGATCGTCACGCACAATGCGGTCACCATGAGCCGCATGCACCGCCTGTTCGGCGTCACCATGGCGGAGAAGGGCGTCAGCCAGCTCGTCTCGGTCGATCTTGCCCGCGCCGAGATGCTGCTCGCGGCGGAGTAGTTCGCGACGTTCCCGCAACGTTGCTGCACCGCCGCATCCTGTGGTTGACTTGCCATAGGCCCGCCACTAAACGGGCCTCGCTTCGGCGGGCAGCCGCCGTGAGCCCTGCTCGCGCAACTGCGCAAGACCTGCGGGAGACCTGTTCCGGTGACGAGCCAGCGCCCCACCGACGACCTCGATAGCCTCGAGGCCCGTCTGTCGGAGGCCAAGCGCAAGGCCTTTCCGGAGCCGGCTCCGCTGCAGGTCGCCGGTTCGGCGTTCGGGCAGGGGACACGGCTGGCGCTCGAGCTTGTCTCGGGCGTGCTTGTCGGTGCCGGTCTCGGTTACGGGCTCGACCGCTGGTTGGGTACGACGCCGTGGCTGATGCTCGTGTTTTTCATGCTGGGTCTCTACGTCGGGTTCAGGAACCTGCTGCGCGTGGTCAACCACGAGGCGGCGAAGGTGAGCCAGGCGGAGCTGGACCAGCTGCCCAAGGTCTTAGACGACGAGGAGCGATAGCTCGGTGGCAAGTCCGCTCGAACAGTTCCAGATCAAGCCGATCGTGCCGCTTGAGGTGGCCGGTCATGACGTGTCGTTCACGAACGCGTCGCTGTTCATGACGCTGGCGCTGCTGGCGACCTGGGCATTCATGTTCTTCGGCATGCGCCGCGCCAGCCTCGTGCCGGGCCGCTGGCAGTCCGCCGTGGAGAGTGTCCACGAATTCGTCGCCGGCATGGTCGACGAGAACATCGGGCCGAAGGGGCGCGCGTTCATTCCCTTCATCTTCTCGCTGTTCGTGTTCATCCTGATCGCCAATCTGATTGGGCTTCTGCCCTACGCATTCACGGTGACGAGCCACATCGCGGTCACCTTCGCGTTCGCGGCGTTCATCTTCCTCCTCTGCGTGATCATCGGCATCGCGAAGCACGGCCTGCACTTCTTCTCGCTGTTCGTGCCGCCGCAGACGCCGATCTTCCTGCTCCCGCTGATCGTGATCATCGAGCTGATCTCGTTCCTGTCGCGTCCGCTGACGCTCAGCGTCCGACTGTTCGCGAACATGACGGCCGGTCACATCCTACTGAAGGTGTTCGCCGGCTTCATCATCAGCCTCGGTCTCGCCGGCGGGGTGCTGCCGCTGATCGGCGTGCTGCCGATGGCGATGAACGTGGCGCTCTATGCGCTCGAGCTGCTGGTTGCGGTCGTGCAGGCCTATGTCTTCGCGCTGCTCACCTGCGTGTACCTGAACGACTCGATCAACCTGAGTCACTAACGCTTTTCAACTCAAGGGGATTTGAAATGGACGCTGCTGCTGCAAAGCTTCTGGGAGCGGGCATCGCTACCTTCGGCATGGGCCTCGCCGCGCTGGGCGTGGGCATCATCTTCGGCATGTTCCTGTCGGGCGCGCTGCGCAACCCGGCGGCTGCCAACGCGATGCGCCCGAACCTGCTGTTCGGCTTCGCCGTGACCGAAGCGCTCGGCATCTTCTCGTTCCTCGTCGCGCTCATCCTGCTCTTCGTCGTCTGATTACGACCGGCGCCCGGCTTTGCCGGGCGACCGACGTGACGACCATCGTAGGACGTTAACGAGGGCGCCATGCCTCAATTTGAACTCGCCAACGCGCTGCCGCAGATCGTGTGGCTCGCGATCATCTTCGCCATCCTCTACCTGACGCTGTCCTTCGGGGCGCTGCCGAAGGTCGACAAGGTGGCGGCGCAGCGTGCGCAGGTGATCGGCGACGACCTCGCCCAGGCGGAAGCCGCCAAGGTGCAGGCCGAGCAGACCAGCGCCGCCTACGAGGCGTCGCTGGCCGAGGCGCACGCCGCCGCCACCAAGGTGACGGCGGATGCCAAGGCGGGCACGGCACGCGAGACGGCGGAGCGGCTGAAGGTCGTGGACACCGATCTCGAGGCTCGGATCAACGAAGCCACGTCGCGGATTGAGGCAGCACGGGCCGAGGCTCTCGCGGGTCTCGACGCCGTCGCCGCGGCCGCGACCTCGGACATCGTCGAGCGGCTGACCGGCCGTCGGCCTGATGCTGGTGATGCCCGCGCTGCCGTCATTGCGGCACGCGGCTAAGGACTGAACGATGCAGGAAGCGCAACTCGAACAGCCGCCGGCTGTCGCCGATCAGCCCGGCAGCACGCCGGCCAGCCCCGGCGTCACCGACCAGTCGGTCGAAGGCGGAAGCTCGGCGCCGGTGGTGCTCGAATCGGTCGGCCACGGTACGCCCGAGGCGACTGCTGCGAGCGTGGAGCACGCGCAGGCGGGCGGTCACCACGAGGCCTTCCTCGGCCTTGACAGCTATGGCTGGGTGGCGGCGGCCTTCGTGGTCTTCGTCGCGCTGCTGCTGTGGCTGAAGGTACCAAAGGCGATTGCCGGCGCGCTCGACGCCCGCATCGCGCGCGTGAAGGCGGAACTCGACGAGGCCCGCCGCCTGCGCGAGGACGCCGAGCGTCTTCTCGCCGACTACAAGGCCAAGCAGGCGCAGGCTGCCAAGGACGCCGAGGCGATCCTGGCTGCGGCTCGCAGCGAGGCTCAGGCGATCGTCGCCGATACCCAGCGGCAGGCCGAGGCGACCGTCGCCCGTCGCACCCGCATGGCGGAGGACAAGATCGCCGCCGCCGAGCGCGCAGCCGAAGCCGACCTGCGCGCCCGTGCCGCGACGCTCGCGACCGAAGCCGCCAAGCGCATCATTGTCGAGCAGTCGGACGCTGCGACGCAGGCACAGCTCACCAACCAGGCGATCGCCGAACTCGACGGCCGCCTGCACTGAGCCACGCCTCTTTCGAATGACGACAGCCCGGCCTCACAGCCGGGCTGTTTTCGTTTCTCGGGCAAGCGGCCCGCAGTGGAGGGAGGAACGCTGCAAGCCGCATTCTGGCTAGAACGGAAGCGCGGCGCTGACGACGACGAGGCTGGTCAGCAGCGAGGCGAAGGCGCTCAGCGCGGTTTCGAACGGACGTGACATTGGTGGCTCCTGTCGGTTATGAACGACGATTGCCGACCGTTATAGGTCTCCACTGTCTCTCCCTTATGCCGCGCCAGCTGAAATCGGGTATCAATTGTAACCGGGCGCTAAGGCAGGATCTCCGAATGACGACTACGCCCGCGCACTCGGCCGGTTCACGACCGCCTCGTACCAGCGTCGTGTGTTGGCATGTTCTTCCGGTACGCGGATCTGCACCCATTTCGCGAAGTCGACCGCCACGAATGCGGTGATGTCGGCGACCGTATAGCGGTTGCTCGCCACATATTCGCTCTGACCCAGCCGCTCGTTCAGGCCGTCGAAGAAATGCCAGATCAGGATGCGGCCGCGTTCGGCCAGTTCCGGGATCTGCGGCAGGGGCGGGGTGGTGCCGGGCATGGCGCGGTTGGCGAACGGCGCGGCCGTGTTGCGGAATACCATCGCGATGTTGAACAGCCCCTCGAACTCGCAGCGCCGTTGCCATGCCTCGACGCGGGCGATCTCAATCGCATCG
>JAEZQR010000020.1 GCA_023413015.1 Pseudomonadota bacterium | reverse complement strand
GCCTCGCTGTCCGACAGACGACGGAACGAGCGAATCAGACTGTCGTAGACGTTCGACTGGCCGGCGGGCGCGATCGTGATGAAGTGATAGGCGGTGTTGCCGTCCCACCGATAGGCAGCGATCTGGGCGTCAACCGTGCCCGACTGCGTGCGGGCACGCAGCGGCAGGATCGCGGCTTCCATGCCGTTGATCGTCGTGCGCTGGATTTGTCCGGCCTGCACGCCTTGGGCGTTGCCGACGAGCGCCCGCGCCACCTGCGTGACATAGTCGTCCAGGCTGCCGTTGCCGATCCGCCCGCCCGAGAACTGGGCGCGAAGGCCGTTGGGCCCGTCCATCGTCACCGCGTCGGAGGCGTTGTTGAGGTAGAAGCCTTGCGGTGCCTGGAAGCGCAGCTTGAGCGTCGGGTGCGAGAACACCGAGTCTTCGGCATAGCCCTGGCTCGGATCGTCGCCGTACAGCATGCCGTCGACCGCCGCGAAATAGGCCTGCGCGTTGCGCGGCCGCTGGCCTGGTGCGAGCCCGGTGGCACGTGCCTGTGCCGTCGCGCGGGTCACACGGTCGGTCGTCAGCGGGTGGGAGCGCGCCCATGCCGGAATCTGCGCCGCCTCGGTCTGGCCGCGCATGCGCGCCTCCAGGCTCGACTGGTCTTCGAGCGACTTGAGCATGTCGGCAGACGCGTACGGATCATAACCCGCCGCCGCCATGTAGCGGATGCCCAGATCGTCCGCCTGATATTCCTGGGCTCGCGAGAAGCTCATCACGTTCGCTTGGCCGAGCAGATTGGCGAGCTGTGCCACCTGTCCGCCGAGGAAGATGCCGGCGAGGATGGAGCCGATGCCGGCGATCGTCGAGCGCTGCTGCCGCTTCTGCGAGTGCCGGGCCGCGACGTGGCCGATCTCGTGGCCCAGCACCGACGCAAGCTCGGCCTCGTCGTTCATGATCGAGAGCAGGCCGCGCGTGACGTAGACATAGCAGCCCGGAATCGCGAACGCGTTCACGATCGTCGAATTGAGCAGCGTCACCGTGCATTCGGACCCGCTCGACGCGATGCCCGACTGGACCGCGATCGTCTTGCCAACACGGTTGACCAGCGCCACGCCGGGGCCGTTATAGGCGCCGCCGAATTCGGCGAGGATCTTTGGATGCTCCTGAGCACCGAGGCGCTTGTCGCTTGCGCTCATGCTGTTCGACTGGGCACCCACCGGCGTCGTCGCGGCAAGCGCGACGGACGCGGCAGTGGCGAGCGCCAGGACAGAGGTGGAAAAACGGCGTTTCATGGACCTACCTTCCGGAAACCTTGACCATTCAACCCGGCTAGCTTTGGTCCAGTTCCGTATCGGCTGCAGGCTGAACCTGCCCTGAAATGCTCGTTCAGGCGGTATTTCGGCCCATTTCAAGGAACTTGGCACGACGATCGGTACGGAGCTGCTGCGGCGTCATGCCGTCGAGCGTCCTAAGCTCATTGGCCACCGCATCGCCGAGCCGATCGATGGCGTCTTCGGGCGCGCGGTGCGCGCCGCCCAGCGGTTCCTCGACGATCGTATCGATGACGCCGAGGCGCTTGAGGTCCTGCGCGGTCAGCCGCATCGCCTCGGCGGCGTCGGCGGCCTTCTCGGAAGTGCGCCAGAGGATCGAAGCGCAGCCTTCGGGCGAGATCACCGCATAGATCGCATGCTCGAACATCAGGACGCGGTTGCCTGTGGCGAGCGCGATGGCGCCGCCCGAGCCGCCCTCGCCGACGATCGAGGCGATCAGCGGGACGCCGACCTGGAGGCAGGCCTGCGTCGAACGGGCCACTGCTTCGGCCTGCCCGCGCTCCTCGGCCTGAACGCCGGGAAAGGCGCCGGCGGTGTCGACGAAGGTGAGGATCGGCAGCGCGAAGCGGTCGGCAAGCTCCATCAGGCGCGCCGCCTTCCGATAGCCCTCGGGCTTGGCCATGCCGAAATTATGCTTGAGGCGTGACGTGGTGTCCGCGCCCTTCTCATGACCCATGACAACGACCGAGCGGCCGCGGAAACGGCCCAAGCCGCCTTGGATCGCCGCGTCCTCGGCAAACTTGCGATCGCCGGCCAAGGGCGTGAAATCGTCGATCAGGCGGCCGACGATATCCTTGAAGTGCGGTCGCGAAGGATGGCGCGCCACCTGCGTCTTCTGCCACGGCGTGAGCTTGGCATAGGTGTCACGCAACAGCTTTTCGGCCTTAGCCTCGAGCTTGTCGACCTCAGGGGCGATATCGACGCCGCCCGACGAGCCCTTGAGCTCCTTGATCCGAGCCTCAAGCTCGGCAACCGGCTTCTCGAATTCGAGATAGGTGACCATGAGCGCGGGCTTAGTCGCCGCTCATGTCAGCGTCAACGCGTGGCGAAGCGTCGGCGAGCGGATGCTTCGACTGGACCAGCTCGACGAGGTGCCGGGTCTGGACATGCGTGTAGATCTGGGTGGTCGAGATGTCGGCATGGCCGAGCATCATCTGGAGCGCGCGCAGGTCGGCGCCGCCTTCGAGCAGATGCGTGGCAAAGGCATGGCGCAACACGTGCGGACTGACGCGCTCCGGCGGGATGCCGGCTTCGGCGGCAAGCGCCTTCACGATCTGGAACAGCCGCACGCGCGACAGATGCTTGGCGCCCGATGGGAACAGGTAACGCGAATCCGCCGGCACGTGCGGCAGCAGCGCAGCAACCGCGGCCAGCGCGCGGCCGCCGACGGGCACCAGCCGCTCCTTGTCGCCCTTGCCGCGCAGCACGGCGTAGGGGCGGTCGGGCCGGATCGCGCCGCGCGGCAGCGACACCAGCTCGGTCGCACGCAGGCCCGAGCCATAGAGCAGCTCGATCAGCGCCCGGCGGCGCAGGTTGGGCAGCGTCTCGGGGGCCTCGTCCAGTACCGCGAACATGCGGTCGACGTCTGCATTCGACAGCGTCTTCGGAAGGGTGCGCGCGGCGCTGGGGCGCGGCAGGTCGCGCGAGGGATCGTCGGGGCGATGGCCTTCGGCGACGAGGAAGCCGAAGAAGCGCCGCAGCGCGGAGGCTTTGCGCGCGACCGAGGTGCGGGCGAGGGCGCGCCATTCCTCGCCGAGGCGGGCGAGCATGGCGCCGTCGGCACTGGCGAGGCGGCCTTTCAGCAGCTCGCTCGCCTGTCCGAGGTCGCGTCCGTAGGCCGCAATGGTGTTCGCTGCCGCGCCGCGCTCCGCCATCAGCATGTCGAGGAACAGCGCGATCGCCTCGCGGTCGGAGGACGTCGCCATCAGCTGCGCGTCAGCGCCTCGACTGCCATCATGCGCGCCTCGTTCGCCCGTCCGACGCGGCGGTAGGCGGCAAGGATTTTCGCCAGATGCTGCGGCGGCACGCCGCCCCAGGACGGCGCCTG
>JAEZQR010000305.1 GCA_023413015.1 Pseudomonadota bacterium | reverse complement strand
CTTTCCTATCTGCAGGCCTTGGCGCTGCTGGCGGCGCTGCTGGCGGCCCTCGTGGGCGCTGCGGCGTTCCTGCGGCGATCGAAGTCGCTGGACCGGCTGCGCGACTATCTGAAGCTACCCGGACAGTCGCTCATGCTTGTGTCCACCCTGGCGCTGGACGCCAAGACGCGCCTGGTGGTCGTCAAGGACGGCGAGCGCGAGCATCTGATCCTGGTAGGGCAGGGCCTCCTCCTCGAGAGCCGGCCAGTGGCGGACGCGACGGTGACGTCATGAAGCGCCGGCTCTTCCTGCTATACGGTGCGCTCTCAGCCAGCCCGGCAGCCGCTCAGTCGATCTCGATGAGCCTCGGCGAGGGCTCGCTGTCCGGCCGCGCCATTCAGCTGGTGCTGCTGCTGACGGTCCTGAGCCTCGCGCCGGGCATCCTGATGACGATTACGAGCTTCACGCGCTTCGTCGTCGTGCTGTCGCTCCTGCGCAACGGCCTGGGCACTCAGGGTACGCCGCCGAACGCGGTGCTGATCTCGCTGGCGCTGTTCCTCTCCTTCTTCGTGATGGCGCCCACGTTCAACCAAGCGTGGACGAACGGGATCGAGCCCTTGAGCCGTGGTGCCATCACCGAGACGGTCGCGCTGGACCGGGCCGCGCAGCCTTTCAAGACTTTCATGCTTCGACACACGCGCGAGGCCGATCTCGCGCTCTTCGCCGATCTGGCAAAGCAGCGCGCCGCCAGCCGGGACGAGCTTGCGATGACCACGGTCGCGCCGGCCTTCCTCATCAGCGAGCTGCGCCGGGCCTTCGAGATCGGTTTCATGCTGCTGTTGCCGTTCGTGCTCATCGACCTCGTGGTCGGCGCCATCCTGATGTCGATGGGCATGATGATGATGCCGCCGGTGTCGGTGTCGCTGCCGGTCAAGCTCATCTTCTTCGTTCTGGTCGATGGCTGGAACCTCGTGGCCGGCAGCCTGGTGAAGAGCTTCTTCTGACATGGTCCAGCTACTCGTCGCCCGCGGTCTGAAAGTTAAAGCCTAGCCCTAAGGAGCCTGCAGACATGCTTCCGGCAGACACAGCTTATCAGCGGAGCCCGATGGTGATGTTCGCTGCCCCGGCCCTGGCGGCGTCGGCGACCTTGGTCCTGTCTGGCTTGGCTTACCTCGTCACTCCAGTTCCGGTCGCGGCCCCGCATTCGCTCCCGCCGATACAGGCAGTCGGTACCGCCTCGGCGCTGCTGAGCCGGCCGCCGGTCGCGCCCGTGCAAGCTACGTCGGCGACTGTCACGCCTGTTGCGGTACCGGCGCCTGAGGCTTCGCTGGCTGACCCTGCGGTGCAGGCAGAGCGTCTCGCGTTGCTCGCAGGTGCGGTGAAGGGCTATCCCGTGATCCGGCGCATGGTCGACCACGCGATGGCGGATGGTCGTTTGGACGAGGCGGAATACCGGTCGATCGACGAGCGTCTCGCACGGATCAAGCATAACCAGACCGAACGTAATCGGCGGCGGGCTCGCAACCGGCGGCACTGAGCTTCGGGCGAGCGCCGATCAGGCGGGGGTGATGCTGGTCAGCAATACGCGGCGCACGATGTTCTTGCCGTAAGTGCGCCGTGCTGCGTCCAGATACAGCTTTTCCGCGACCCGGGTGTTGAGAAGCATTCCATCCGGCCCGGCGGAGAGGCCGGTCTGCCAAGCAACCAGGTTGATCTCGTGCAGCAGCACAGGGAGCAGTTGCCTCGCGTCGCTCTCGTCCGCTGCTAGGACCTCCAGCTTCGCATCGACGGCCGCGTAGCCGACGAGATCGCCTTCACGGTCAACGAGCGGCAGGAGCAATTTCCCGGGCTCGACATAGGCGGTCTCGATCGATTTGGGACCGGAGGTCCATTCGATCTTGGCGCCCATCGCGACATATGCACCGGCAGCTG
Source organism: Pseudomonadota bacterium (assembly GCA_023413015.1). GTDB lineage: Bacteria > Pseudomonadota > Alphaproteobacteria > Sphingomonadales > Sphingomonadaceae > Sphingoaurantiacus. The sequence continues at coordinate 3,568 of JAEZQR010000305.1, read as the reverse complement.
AAGCCGCGCCGAAAAGAAGCCCCAGCGCGGCGATGAGGGCCTTTTTCCGCCGGGTCGGTGGTGCCGTAGGCTCGTCGATGTTGTTAGCGTCCCGCATCTTGTTAGCGCCTGAAGGTCGTATCGCTGGGGCTGACATCGCGCTCGGACAGCACTACCAGCGTAATACGGCGGTTCTCGGGGCGCTCGGGCTGGTCGGGATAGAGCGGTTCGTTGCCTGCCAAGGCGGTTACCTCGGCTATCCGGTCGGCGGTGAGGCCGCCGGCGACGAGCGCGCGGCGGGCGGCGTTCGCCCGTAGTCCGGAGAGGTGCCAGTTCTGATCCATCTGGCCGCTGGCGTCGGTGTGCCCCTCGACCGCGATGCGCTGCCCCCCGCGCGCCAGCTGTTCGGCAACGCGCTGGAGCAGCAATATCGCATGCGGGAAAAGCACGTCGGTTCCCGCCTTGAACATCGGTTGAGCTGCCGAGTCCATCAGCTGGATCCGAAGACCATCGCGCGCGGGCGTCACCGTGACCTGCTTGAGCATCGTGGCGTCAAGTGTATCCTTTAGCGCGACCATGAGCTGATCGGCGAGGACGCGTTGCGCCGCTTCCGACTTGTCCTTTTCGCCTTGGCCCGTCACCTCAGCCGCCGTTCGGTAGGCAGGTTCCCCAACGATCTTGGCTGGCGTGGAGGCGCCTGACTGACCGGTCGCCGTCTCGCCGACATGCTTGCCGCCGAAGAGGCTATCGGCACCGGAGGTGGATTTGACGGTTGATGGCCGGGCCGAGAAATAGTCGGCGAGGCCCTGGAGCTTGACGCTGTCCGTCTGGGCCGTCAGCCACAGCAGCATGAAGAAGGCCATCATCGCAGTCACAAAGTCTGCATAGGCGACCTTCCAGGCCCCCCCGTGGTGCGAATGACGTTGGCGTCCGCGCCGTTTCTTGATGACCAACGGTCGTTCGTTGCGGGAGGGGTAGGTCGCCATGATGCTGCTCAGGCGGCGAGGTCGGTGGGGAGCTCGTCGAGCGCCGCTTCGAGTTCCATAAAGCTCGGCGCATGCCATGACGGGATCGTCCGTCGCGCGGCCTCTATGGCCATCTGCTTGGATGCGCCATGCATATGGCTGACAAGCGCAGCTTTCACGACCTGGTAGACGCTCGCGTCCTCATCGAGGATTTGGCCGAGCCGCGTCGCGACGGGCGCGGCGAAGCAATAGGCAAGCAGCACGCCGAGGAACGTACCGACCAGGGCACTGCCGATCATCGCACCCAGAATCTCGGTCGGCTGATCGATCGACGACATCGTATTGATGACGCCGAGCACGGCGGCGACAATGCCAATGGCCGGCAAGGCATCGGCCAGGGTGTGCATGGCGGCCTGCGGCGCGTGTTCCTCCGACCGTAGCCGCTCGATATCGGCTTCGATAATGTCCGCCAGCTGGTGCGGATCATCGAGGTTGAGCGTAAGCATGCGAAAATAGTCGCAGACGAAATCGATAAGATGCCGGTCGGCGAGCAGCCGCGGAAAGCGCTGGAAGAGCGATGACTCCGTGGGCGCCTCGATATGCTTTTCGAGGCCCAGGATACCCTTGATCTTCAGCGTGCCTACCATGAGGTAGAGCAGCGACAGCAGATCGACATAATCCTGCTTCTTCCATCGCGCGCCACGGAAGGCTTGACCGATGCCGGCCAGTGTCGCCTTGCCGATGCGACCCGAGTTGGCGACCACGAAGGCGCCGATACTCGCGCCGACGATGGTCAGCATTTCATGCGGAAGCGCCTCCAAAACGACTTTGGCGTTTCCGCCTGCAATGATGAAGCCGCCGAAAACGCACAGCAGCGTAACCAAGAAGCCCAGTGCGTTCGACATGGCGGCAACCGATACCCGTGACTGATGAAGCTCCTTGTAATTGACTGTCCGCCGGCAAGTTTTTTTAGGCGCAGCCGTCACTATTCCCACTGGGCAAAGGAACGCTCTGGGAGAGGAGGGTTGGATGTCGCTCAATGCCTATCGAAGCGTGATGAACCAAGCGGGATCGGGGCGGTCCGTCGAACATCGGGCGCTCGCCACGATCACTGCGCGGCTCATCAAAGCGCGCGACGGCGAAATGGCCGGCGCCCCGCTCGTCGAGGCCCTGCATGCCAATCGACAGTTGTGGGACATCTTCGCGACGGACTGTGCGTCCGCCGGCAACAGTCTTCCCGCGCAGCTGCGGGCGCAGATCATCTCGGTTGCGATCTTCGTTAACCGCTACTCGAGCGACGTGGCGCAAGGGCGTGGCGACATCAATGATCTGATCGAGATCAATCGCAACATTATGGGCGGTCTGGTCGCCGCTTGACCTCCGATCAGCCACATAACCCTGCGAGCCCGGTGGGCGGACGGCCTACCCGGCAGCCGCGCTATGGCGTGACGCAGCATCTGCTCGTGCGGATCGGTCACCTGTTCCGCCGCATCATCGTCCGCAACCGCTCGGAGCAGGGCATGATGGTCGAGGCCGAGGGATTGAGGAGCGGTGACGTGGTCACGATCGAGCTCCCCTCAGGCCGGCTCGTCGATGGCACGGTACGGTGGGTCACAAGAGGCAGGGCTGGCATACAGCTGAGCGTGATGAGTCCGCCCTTGGTCCCTTACACCTTCGATCGGGTCGATAGCCTAAAGTCGGACAAGGCGGACGATGAAGCGCTCCGGCCGCTCGGCTTGTTCAGCCCCGAGGAGCGTCTGGACTGAGAAGGCCGGATAACCGCGCCGCATAAGCATGCGGCGCAGCCCGTATCCATGGCGGGCCCGTGTCAGGGCGGCGTATCATTGCACAGGGGCGGCAATATGCTCGGTGCACGCCGATGACGACAACCGCGCCGCAGCGATCTCCAACGATGATTCATATCCCCCGAGGCTGGTGGGGGTTGGGCGGGGGGGAATTAGATGTAGTAGTTGATCTTCGCTCAGCGGGACTTCGAGCAGGAGGCCGGCTCTTCCCTTGTGGCTCCAGCGGACTCGGCCGCGGAGCGGCAGCAGGTCGGGCAGCTCGATCTCGATCCTATGTCCCAGGCGTGGCAGCAGGGCGGCTTCGATCAGGCAGCCCTGGGACGAGATGTTGCGAAGCCGTACCGGGATGGCGACCGCCCCGTAGCGCGCGGTGCCCTGAAGATCGACCCGGAAACGGGGCGGGCGCACCTTGCGGCGGGCGGCGATCGGGCCGGACCCACGGCTGAGCGGCGAGCCGAGCTGGGCGCCAAAGCGGTTGTCCCGCACCCAGCGCAGGACCGCGGTCACGGGCGCCCCGCCATCGATCGAGATGTCGACCTGTGCCCCGACCGGGAGCCGCATGTCGCATTCGCCCATCAGCCCCTGCTGCGCGAGCGCGACGAGGCGGAAGGGAGCGCTGCGGCCGCCGTGGACCAGCAGCCCGTTCCGGTTGCCGCGGCCGGACAGCGGCCCGCCTTCCTCCGCCACCTGTTCCCTGCGGTCGGCGCCGCTACGCGAAAGCACGGCGGATAGAATGTCCAGCATGGTCCCCTCGATCAGTGCAGGTCGCGCGGCGGAGGCCGGCGCGGGTAAATCCGTTGTTGTGGGACTAAAGCAACT
>JAEZQR010000268.1 GCA_023413015.1 Pseudomonadota bacterium | reverse complement strand
CGCCATGATCGGCACCCGATGCCGTTGACCTGCCGCCTCCGGCGCGCCACTAGCCCCTGCATGACCGACACCTGGAAGATCGTCCTGCCCTGCACGCGCGAAGAGGGCGAAGCGCTCGCCGGCGAGTTCACGCTCGCTTCGGGGCGCGAACCGCCCGTCATCTCGACCGAGGAGCCCGACCCGGCGCAGCCGGAGCATTGGCAGCTGACGGCCTATGTCGAAGGCGAGCCCGACGAGATCCTGATCGAGGATCTGCTGCATCTGATCCCCAGTGCCGCGCGCGCCGATCTTACCATCATGCATATGCCGGCGCAGGATTGGGTGACGCTCAGCCAGCAAGGACTGAAGCCGATCGCCGCGGGCCGCTTCTACGTCCATACCGCTGCCTTCGCCGATACGGTTCGACCGGAGCAGATCGGCATCCGCATCGAAGCCGGACAGGCGTTCGGCACGGGCCAGCACGAGACGACCACCGGCTGCCTGACCGTGCTCGACCGCCTGGCATCGGAGGGACGCAGCTTCGCCAATGCGCTCGATCTCGGCACCGGCAGCGGTATCCTCGCGCTTGCCATCGTCAAGCGCTGGCGCGACATCCGGATCGTCGCGAGCGACATCGACCCCGTCTCGGTCGAGGTCGCGGCCGAGAATGTCGAGGTCAACGGCGAGAAGGTCGGGGAAGCAGCCGGCGAGATCGAGCTCGTTGCGGCCGACGGCCTAGATGACGGGCGCCTGCAGGCCCGCGCGCCCTATGATCTCGTGGTGGCGAATATCCTCGCCGGGCCGCTGATCGCGCTGGCCGAGGATGTCGCCGGCGTCATGGCGCCCGGCGGCATCCTGCTGCTCGCCGGGCTGCTCAACGAGCAGGCGGAGGACGTGATCGCGGCCTATGCGGCCTGCGGCTGCCGCCTGCTCGATCGGCACGTCGTCGGCGACTGGCCGACGCTCGTGCTCACGCGCGGCTGATTACGGACGCCAGGCGTGGAACAGCGGCGCCTGTGCGTCGCCAATCAGGTTAAAGGAAACGCGACGTGAACCACGGCCGGCGCGGAGCGCACCCTCGCCACGGCGAGCGGCGCCGAAAGCGTCGCGAGCGGTTTCGTTCTGGACAAAAGCTGCGGGAGTCATGGTCTTCTTCTTTCCTCTCTGCCGCCCGGATGTACCGCAGCGGCAGGAGGTAATTAGGAGCCATTTACCAAAATGAGCAGGTCACGGTTAAGCGCACGAGCCATGCATTCACTGCATGGGTTCGTGGTAACCTTTCAGATGTCACGCTTTAACCAGCGCGCCTCACGATATCGAGCCAAGCCGCCTCGTCGATCACCTGAATTCCCAGCGACGCCGCCTTGGCGAGCTTTGAACCAGCACCTGGCCCCGCGATAACCAGATCGGTCTTCGCCGAAACCGATCCGGCGACCTTCGCGCCCAGCCGCTCGGCTTGGGCCTTGGCCTCGTCGCGGCTCACCGCCTCCAGGCTGCCGGTGAACACCAGCGTCTTGCCGGACACCTCCGACTGCTTCGCCACGAATACGACGGGCTGCGGCTCGACACCCTGCGCCGCGAGGTCTGCCAGCACCTCGCGGTTGTGCGGCTCCGCCCAGAAGTCGACCAGCGCGGTCGCCACCTCGGGGCCGACCCCGGCGACGGCGATCGACGCGGCGAGCGCCGCCGCGACGCGGCGCATCAGCTTCTCCTCGGTCTCGCCGATCGCCGGCTGGCTCAGCAGGCGGTCGCGCTCGGCAACGGCTTCGTCAAGCTTGGTGGTAAGCGCCTCCCAGCTGCCATAGGCGCGCGCCAGATCGCGCGCGGTGACCTCGCCGACATGGCGGATGCCAAGCGCGAACAGGAAACGGTCGAGCGGCGGGCGGCGGCGGGCATCGATGGCGGCGATCAGGTTGGCAGCCGAGATTTCCGCCCAACGGTCGCGCGTCTCCAGCTGCGTTCGGGTGAGCTTGAAGATATCAGCCGGCGTCGCGACCAGCCCGTCGCGGAAGAAGCTCTCTATATGCGTCAGGCCCAGCCCCTCGATGTCGAGCGCATGGCGCGACACGAAGTGACGAAGCCGCTCGACGCGCTGCGCCGGGCAGACCAGCCCGCCGGTGCAGCGATAGTCGACCTCGCCCGGCTCGCGATCGGCCGCCGAGCCGCATTCGGGGCAGACGTGGGGGAACGGCCAGGTGCCGCGGCTGTCGTCGCGCGAAAGATTGTCGACGATCTGCGGAATCACATCGCCGGCGCGCTGTATCACGATGCGGTCGCCCGGCCAGGCGTTAAGGCGCGCGATCTCGTCGGCGTTGTGCAGCGTCGCGTTGGTGACGACGACGCCGCCGACCGTCACCGGCGTGAGCCGCGCGACCGGCGTCAGCTTGCCGGTGCGGCCGACCTGGATGTCGATGCGTTCGAGCGTCGTTTGCGCCTTCTCGGCCGGGAACTTGTGCGCCAGCGCCCAGCGCGGGGCGCGCGCCACCTGCCCGAGGCGCGCCTGCCAGTCGAGCCGGTCGATCTTGTAGACCACGCCGTCGATGTCGAACGGCAGGTCCGCGCGCATGCGTTCGATCGCCCGATAATGTTCGAGAGCGTCCTCGACCGTCCGGCAGCGGCGCAGCAGTTCGGAGACCGGCAGCCCCCAGGCCTCGATCGCGCGCATCACCTCATATTGCGTCGCACCCGGCAGCTCGGAGGCCTCGCCCCAGCCGTGTGCGAGGAAGCGTAGCGGACGCGTTCGCGTCACCTCGGGGTCCTTCTGCCGCAGCGATCCGGCCGCGGCGTTGCGCGGGTTGGCGAACACCCGCTCGCCCGCCAAGCGCTCGTTCAGCGCGGCGAAGTCGGCCTTGGCCATATAGACCTCGCCCCGCACCTCGAACACCGCCGGCGCCTCGCCCCGCAACCGCTGCGGCACATCCCGCAGCGTGCGAATGTTGGCCGTCACGTCTTCGCCAACCGATCCGTCCCCGCGTGTTGCCGCGCAGACGAGCTCCCCTCGCTCGTAGCGTAGCGAGCAGGACAGGCCGTCGATCTTCGGCTCGGCCGTCAGTGTCATGGCTTCATCCGCGCCGAGCTTCAGGAAGCGCCGCGCACGCGCCAGGAACTCAAGCACCTCCTCGTCGGCAAAGGCATTGTCGAGGCTGAGCATCGGACGGGCATGCACGACCTTCGCCAGATGTCCGGCCGGCGCCCCGCCGACCAGCCGGCTCGGGCTGTTGGTGCGGATCAGGTGCGGAAAGAAGCTCTCGATCGCGGCGTTGCGGCGGACGAGCGCGTCATACTCCGCGTCGGAGATCTCCGGCTGGTCCTCGGTGTGATAGAGGCGATTGTG
>JAEZQR010000256.1 GCA_023413015.1 Pseudomonadota bacterium | reverse complement strand
CCAGATCGTCGATGGCGTCGCGGTAGCCCGGGTCGAGCTGCCAGGACCGTACCACCCGCAGCGCGCCGGCCGGCTCAAGGTCGGTGTAGGCGGCGAGCAGCGACTGGGTGGCGGCCGGCGAGCGGACCAGCGGATGCACGCCGTCGAGCATGTCAACGATCGAGGCAACGGCATCCTCGCGTACGCCGATGGCGCGCGCCAGCACCAGCAGGCTGTTGCGCCCGCGGTCGAGCAGCACGCGCCATACGACATCGATCGCGATTTCCGCTCGCACCGCGAGGCCGGCCGCGAACAGCGACGCATGCCCCTGCGCCAGCGCCTGCTCCAGGAAACCATCTCCGAGTTCGCCTAGCTCGTTCAGGCGCGCGACAAGCCGGACAGCGCGTCTCGCCAGCCCCTGCCCTTCGCTATGGTCAGCCATGGCGCGCCGCGTCGCGTCCTCGATGGTCCGATCGAGTTCGACAGGTTCGACGATATGGGTCCGTAGCAGATGCTGACGTAACAAGGCGGCGACCTGCCAGTGCAGTCGATAGGCGAGATCGGCCGGAAGCTCGTCCCGGGAGAGCAGCGGCTCCTGGAAGCGGTCGCGGCGCTTCGACTGCGCGACGACATAGGCGACCGCGCGGCGCGCAAGCTCGGCGTCCGGGTTGCGCGCCAGCGCCTCCACGACGCCGACGCTGCTTGGGGCCGCCGGCTCGCTAGCGGCCGAGCGGAGCGCGATAAGATGCTCCTCGGTGCGTCGCAGAAGCAGCTCGACCAGCCCGGGATCGCCAAACTGGCCGCTCTCGATCGCGGACATGGCGATGCGGACCCGTTCGTCGCTCAGCTCGGTCCCGAGGTCGGTCTGACGGCCGCTCAGCTGGAGCAACCCTTCCGCAAGATACTGCCGGATCTCGAATTCAATGCCGGTCAGCAGCTTGGCGAGCAGGTCGTACATGATCGCGCGCTGCTGATCGGTCAGCCGGCGGTCGGGCGGCAGGAACAGGTCGACGGCAGCCACGGACAGCTCGTCGCGCGTCACGCGCGAGCGCTCCATGGCTTTGGCGAGCAATTGCTCGGCATTCCTATTCCGTTCGGGCGGCACGGCCCCTCTCGTGCAGCGGCAAAGCAGACTTCAATAACCGCGATGGGTTAATGGCGAATAAAGCGAAACGCTACCGTTTCCAGTCGGACCCCGGCACCTAGCCGGCGAGACGCCTGAAGGCGCTGCTCTGGGACAGGAAGAAGGTTGCGACCGCATAGGCGGCGAGCGCGACGAAGCCCGCCTGCCAGGTGCCCACGATGGCGAACGGCAGCAGCAGCCACGGCATCGTGTCGGGCGCCGCGGCGAACAGCTCGAGCCGCTGCTCGCGCCGGTCGGAGGGCACCGCCGGCACGCCCGCCAGCGCCCCGAGCAGGCGCTGCTGCCGATCGGCGGCGACGCGGAAGGCAATGATGAGCGCCGCGACCGCCCATGCACCGCCACTGCCGGACGCCATGAAGTGAATCGCCAGGCCGAGATACCAGCCGGGCTCGATCAGAAGCGCCACGGCCCGGTCGAACGGCTGGCGCCGCGCGGCCTCGAGCTTGATGGCCGACAGCGTCTCGCCGGTGCCGGCCAGCGGCTCGGTGAGCAGCGCGAGCAGCAACCCTGCCCACAGCCAGCCGTTCGCGAACGCAGCTATCGCGAGCACACCGGCGGCCAAAGCCGCTGCCCACAGCATCGCGCCGTTCGCCCGGGTCGGCAGCAGCCACCGGAGCGCGGCGCGCTCGATGCGCTGATGGAGGCGCGACGACAGCCACGACCGGCGCGGACGCTCCGCGGCGGCCGTCAGGCGGGCGACTGCCCGGCCGGCATCCTCGTCGTTCCTAACCGATATCGCGCCCTCGCCGAACGTCACCCGCGGAAGCCCCTCGCCGGCGGCGAAGCGGAGAAGCGTCGATTGCAGGTCCCAGTCGCCAAGGTCGGCCGCGACCGCACGAACGAAGCGCGCCTCGTAGACCGCGATGCCCGCCCAGAAGCTGTTGGCGTCGAGCCGCTCCGCCTGCGGATAGGGCGGCTCGCCCACGGCCACGGCAAGGGCGACAGACTTGACCTGCTCGACGAAGTGGGCGGCGACATCGTCGTCGAGCAGCAGCCCCTCCTCCAACACGAGCACGCGGTCGTCATCGCCAAGCGAGCTGCCGAGCAGCGCCGGGTCGCGCAGGACCGTGACCTCGCCGTTAAGACGGGCGAGCGCCGCCGAGAGCAGCGGCGGCATGCGCTCGGCGACGACGAAGATGCGCTCCGCCCCCATCGATCGCACGAGCCGCACCTGCCGTTCGAGCGACGAGAGGCCGGCAATCATGATCGCCGCAAAGGGTTCGGCCGCGCCCACCATCGTGTGATGCGCAAACAACAACCCGACCAATGCCATTTCCGTGAGCCCCCGTTCGCCCCTGATGTTGGCCGGTCGGGCCGCGCTTGCCAAGCCTGTGTAGGCGATCTGTCAAAAGGCCGCGACGGGCTGTCAACGCGGGGCCGCAAATGTTAAACGGCACGAAACCAGCTTACCGGGGGAAGCATGCGCTCGTTGGCGCCCGTTCAGACCGAAACCGCGCCGACGCCGGCCATCGACGATACCGCCCCCAGCCGGCGGGCCGAGATACTTGGCGCGTCGGAGCCGGAGACCGATGAGACGCCGCGCGCGCGCGGCAGCCGGGCGACGGCGCTAGCCATCTTCGCCTCGGTGGTCTGGCTCGCGGCCGCGGCCGCCGCGATCTACCTGCTGCTGCGCTACCAGCCCGCGCCCGACCTGACGCTCACCGGCCTTGCCGGCATCGCTGCCGGCGTGACGGCGCCGCTGACCGCGATCTGGTTGATTGCGCTCGTCGTCGGCCGGGCTTCCGCCGACGAGCGGCGCTCAATGATGGCGCGAATCGAGGCGGCCGAGGCGCGCGTCGGCGATGTCGCGGTCCGCACCCGGCGCGAGCTCGCCGCGCTCGACGGGGTACTGCAGGCGGTCGCGGACCGCGTCGAGGCGATCCGCGGCTCGATCGGCGGGCAGTCGGTCCAGCTGATGGAGACCGCCGGCCGGCTCGAAGAACGTACGGCGATCGTCGCGAGCTCGCTGACGCGCGACCGCGAGATGGTCGAGGTGCTGCTCGATCGGCTCGCGGCCGGCGGCGCGGCGGCGCACGCCGAGCTGGCGAAGATCATCGAGGCGCTGCCGCGCGCGGAAGCTCAGGCGAACGCCATCGGCGCCGCGCTTGCGACCGGTGCCGGCGATGCGCGCCGCCAGATCGAACAGATCGACGCTCTCGCCGCGACTGGACGGACGCGCAGCGAGGAAGCTCAGGCCGCAATCGAGGCAGCCGTCGCCCGGCTGACGCAGACGATCGGCGCCATAGAGGCGGCGAGCGGCGGGGCGGCCGAAAGGCTCAACCAGCGCACTGTGGCACTGAAACAGGGCGCGGATACCGCGATCGCGCAGACCGCCGAGGCGCTCGATACCGCGCGGCGCGGCATCGAAGCTCAAGTGGCCGCCGTACGTGCCGGTACCGAGGAGGCACGCACGGTCCTCGAGTCATTCAGTGGCGAGGCCAGCCAGCAGGTCGCCGAGCGTTTCGCGGAAGCCGCCGCGCAGGCCGAGCGGCTGACGCGCGAGATGCAGGCGCAGGAAGCGCGCAGCCGCTCGCTGATCGAAGCGGTCGAACGCAGCTTCGGCGTGCTCGACGCCAAGCTCTCCAACGCGGCGCAGACCAGCGGCGCGACGCTCGACCGTCTCAACGAGCGGCTGGCCGCGGTGCGTGAGCAGATGCACGAGCTGGCGACGCCGCTCGGCAGCAGCGAGACGGCGGCCCGCGGGCTGGAGACCGCCGTCGCCGCCCTGCGCACAACCGCCGCGGAGGCCGTCGATACGCTCTCGGGCACCCTCCCCGCCCAGGTCGGCAACACGGCGCGCGCCGTCGAGATCATCCGCGAGGAGATCGCAACGCTCGCGACCGATCTCGCGGCGCTCAACGCCAGCGCTAACGAGTTCAACGGGCCGGTCGAGCATAGCCGCTCGGTGATCGAAGCCGCGGTCGCCGCGCTCGATGCACAGCGCGAATCGCTCCAGGCGACGGTTGCCGCGATCGGCGCCGGCCTCGTGGAAGCCAAGGCGATGGCCGCCGAGGTTGACGACAGCGCACAGACCGCGGCGCTCACCGCCACCACCCGGCTGGTCGACGCCATGTCGCGCGTCCGCGAGATCGCCGCGCAGGCCGAAGGCACGATGCGGACGGCGATCGAAGGCGTGATTGCCGAGGCGCGCGAGGCGCTGAACGCCGCCGGCGAGACCGCGATCCGCGAGTCGTTCACCAAGCGCATCCGTGTCGAGCTGAACGAGGTCGAGGCCGCCGGCGAGAAGGCGGCGCAGGCGGCGCAGGCGACCGCCGAGCGCCTGTCGCGCCAGATGATCAGCGTCGCCGAAACGGCGGCAGCTGTCGAGGCGCGCATCGCGCAGGCCGACGCCAAGCTCCTGCAAGCCTCGCAGGATGATCTTGCCCGCCGGTCGAACCTGCTGATCGAAGCGCTTAACTCCGCCTCGATCGATGTCGCCAAGGCGCTGTCGACCGAGGTGCCGGATACCGCCTGGGCGGCCTATCTCAAGGGCGACCGGGGCATCTTCACCCGGCGGGCCGTGCGGCTGCTCGACGGCGGCGACACGCGTGCCGTGGTCAGGCGCTATAACGAGGACAACGAGTTCCGCGAGAGCGTCAGTAAATATATCGCCGACTTCGAAGCGCTGATGCGCCGCACCATGGCCGAGCGCAACGGTGGCTCGCTCTCGGTCGCCCTACTCTCGTCCGACGTCGGCAAGCTCTACGTGGCGCTCGCCCAGGCGCTGGAGCGAATCCGCAGCTAGCGCCGCTGCCGCGGCTTATTGGTGAAGCGTCACGTCCGGGCGGAGGAAGTTCGGCACGACGTCGTCGAAGTCGACCCAGCCGTTGATGAAGTTCGCGTAGAACAGCGCGAAGAGCAGCGACGAGACCACCGTGGTCAGCAGCAGCTTGCGCAGCATCATCGGCGCATGCGGCGCGCTGTCCGCTTGCCCTGGCACGCGCTCGACCCCGGCCTCCTCGTGCGTGCGCACGCCCAGCGGCAAGGTGATGAACAGCGTGATCGTCCAGAACAACAGATAGATGGCGATTGCCGAGCTGAGCTTCATATGTGGTCTACCATTCTAGTCCACCGTCATCCCGGCGAAGGCCGGGACCCAGAACAACGGTAGCTACTGGGTCCCGGTCTTCGCCGGGATGACGAAAGGAATAGGGATTGGCTGTTACCGGAGCAAATCGTCCTAGAGTCGCACCACCATCACGTCGGTGACCGGCTTCTTGCCGGTCCACTCGCGCGCGGTGCGACGCACGGCGGTGCGGATCGCCTCAACGAACTTGTCCTCGTTGCGGAAGTCGGCGGCGCCCGCCGCTTTCTCGGCTGCCTCGACGCACTCGGCGATGAAGTCATCGCGGTCCTCCTCGACCGGCAGGCCCTGGACGATGATCGCCGGATCGGCAGCAAGCTTGCCCTTGCGATCGACGATGACCGTCGCGGACAGATAGCCGTTGTGCATCAGGCGTCGGCGGGCGAGCATCGTCGCGCCGTCGGCGGGCAGGATCACGTCGCCGTCGACGACCAGGCGGCCGACGGTCTCGTGGCTGACGATCTCCGGCTTGCCCGGCGCCAGCCGGATCGCGCTGCCGTTCACCGGCACGACCGCATGCGGCACGCCCCAGTGCCGCGCGAGCCGGGCATGTTCCTCCATGTGGCGGCGCTCGCCGTGCACCGGGATCGAGATCTGCGGCCGAATCCAGCCGTACATCGCCTCGAGCTCGGGGCGTCCCGGATGGCCCGAAACGTGGACGTGCGCCTGCCGGTCGGTGATGATCTCGACGCCCTTGGCGGCAAGCGCGTTCTGGACGCGGCCGATCGACAGCTCGTTGCCCGGAATCTGCTTCGACGAATAGACGACGAGGTCGCCGCGATCGAGCTTGATCGGGTGGTTGCCGTCGGCGATGCGCGACAGCGCCGCCTGCGGCTCGCCTTGCGCGCCGGTCGAGATGATCATCACTTGGTCGCGCGGCAGCTTCATCGCCTCGTCGAACGACAGCACCGGCGGGAAGTCAGTCAAATAGCCCACGCTGCGTCCGACGCGCAGGATACGGTCGAGCGACCGTCCGGCGACGCAAACCTGCCGCCCCGTGTCCTTCGCCACCTCGCCGAGCGTATGCAGGCGCGCGGCGTTCGAGGCGAAGGTGGTGACGAGCACCCGGCCCTTCGCCTGCTTAATGACCGCATCAAGCCCCTCGCGCACCGCCGTCTCCGATCCCGAGGGTTCGGGATTGAACACGTTGGTCGAATCGCCGACGAGCGCGAGCACGCCCTTGTCGCCGATCGCGGTCAGCTCCTCGGCGGTCGAAGGCGAGCCGAGCACCGGCGCCTCGTCGAGCTTCCAGTCGCCAGTGTGGAACACGCGGCCATAGGGCGTCTCGATCAGCAGCGCATTGCCCTCGGGGATCGAGTGGGCGAGCGGCACGTAGGTGAAGTGGAACGGCCCGAGATCGAAGCTGCCTTCCTTCTCGATGACGTGCAGCTTCACCTCGTCGGTGATGCCCTCCTCCTCCAGCTTGTGGCGGATGAGGCCGGCGGTGAACGGCGTTGCATAGAGCGGCACGCCGAGTTCGGCGGCGAGATAGGGGATCGCGCCAATATGGTCCTCGTGGCCGTGGGTCAGCACGATGCCGAGCAGGTCGTCGCTGCGCTCCTCGATGAAGCTCAGATCGGGAAGCACGAGGTCGACGCCGGGCAGGCTGGGGTCGGCGAAGGTCATGCCGAGGTCGACCATCACCCATTTGCCCTGGGTGCCATAGAGATTGACGTTCATCCCGATCTCGCCCGAGCCGCCGAGCGGCAGGAAGATCAGTTCGTTACCCGGTTTCATGAATTCCTAGCGTGTATGAGCGCCAATCCTCGGATCGTGAGATCGCCGTCGACGATGTCGATCGCGTCCGTATGGCGGTTGAAAAGTCCGGCGAGCCCGCCGGTTCCGATGACCCGTACGTCGGGTCGTTGCATATCCAATTTAATGCGTCGGACCAGTCCTTCAACCAGTCCGACATAGCCGAAGAATACGCCCGACTGCATCGCCGGCACCGTGCCCTGCGCGAGCGCGCGGTTGCCGGGTGGCGGCTCGATGGCGATGCGCGGCAGCTTGGCAGCGGCCGCATAGAGCGCCTCCATCGACAGGTTGATGCCCGGCGCAATGGCGCCGCCGACATAGGCGCCGTCCATCACCACGTCGAAGGTGGTCGCGGTGCCGAAATCGACGACGATGAGGTCGCCGCCGTAGAGCGCATGTGCGGCGGCCGAGTTGACGATGCGGTCGGCGCCCACTTCGCCCGGGTTGGGCACATTGACGCCGACACCGGGATCGACGTTCGCCTCGCCGATCACCAACGGCTCGACGTTGAAATATTTGCTGCATAGCCGGCGCAGGTGGAACAGCGTCGGCGGCACCACGGTCGAGATGATCGCAGCGGTCACCGCCGAGCGGTCGACACCTTCGAGCTGCATGAGCTGCGACAGCCAGACGGCATATTCGTCGGAGGTCCGGGCGTGCGTGGTGGCGATGCGCCAGCGGTGGACGATCTCGGCCCCCTCGACCAGCGCGAACACGACATTGGTGTTGCCGACATCGATCGCGAGCAACATGGACGGGCTCCTATTGTCTAGAGACCGAATACCTCACCGGCATGGATGGCACGCACGCTACCGTCGACAAGGCGCAGCTTCAGGGCGCCATCGACGCCGAGGTCGTCGAACTGGCCGGTCAGCGTCTCGTGGCCCAGGCGCGCGGCGAGCAGGCCGCCCCTGCCGGCCGCCCGGTCAAGCCAGCGTTCGCGGATCGGCTCGAAGCCTTGGGCACGCCACAGCGCACGGCAGGCGACGAAGCAGTCGCGCAGGCGGGCGCAGAACTCGGCGGCGCTCGGCGGATAGATGCCGGCGGCCATGAGCGAGGTCGCGGGCCGCTCGGTCGCTTCCGGATGATGCGACAGGTTCACGCCGAAGCCGATGATCGTGCACCCCGAAACGCCCTCCAGCAGAATGCCGGAACATTTGACGCCGTCGAGCAGCACGTCATTCGGCCATTTGAGCGACAGGCGCTCATGCGGCACCCACCATTGCAGCGCATGGTCGAGCGCAAGCGCGGCGACGAAGCTCAACTGCTGCTGCGGCCCCTCGCCCGGCTGCGGACGGCAGAGCGTGGTGGCGAACAGGTTGCCGGTGTCGGACGTCCAGGCGCGGCCACGGCGGCCACGGCCGGCGTTCTGGCGGTCGGCGCGCACCCACAGGCCATCGGGCTCGCCGGCCGCCGCGCGGTCCGCCATCCAGTCGTTGGTGGAGCCGACGACCTCGAGTTCGACGATGTCGCCCCCAGCCATCGCCGGCTAGAGCAGCGACTGCGCGGCGCGCGTCGCGGCACCCACGATCGGCGTGATCGCCAGCATGCCGATCGGCGAGCAGAAAATCGCGGTCGCGGCGATCAGGCCGCTGTTGAGGCGGCTCTCCGCCGGCGCGAAGGCCGGCGCGGGCTCGTCGAAGTACATCACCTTGACGATGCGGAGATAATAATAGGCGCCGACCACCGAGGTGACGACCGCGATCACCGCGAGCACGTACATCTCGGCCTGCACTGCGGCGTTGAACACCGACAGCTTCGGCCAGAAGCCAAGCATTGGCGGAATGCCGGCAAGGCTGAACATGAAGATCGCCATCGCGAAGGCGAGCGCAGGCCGCGTGCGCGACAGGCCCGACAGCGCGTCGATCGCCTCGATCGGCCGCCCATCGGCATCGCGCATCTGCAGCACGCAGAGGAACGAGCCGAGCGTCATGGCGAGATAGACCGCCATGTAGAACAGCACCGCCGAGATGCCGGCCTCGTTCGCCGCCGCGAGGCCGACGAGCGCGAAGCCGACGTTGTTGATCGACGAATAGGCGAGCAGCCGCTTGACGTTGCGCTGGCCGATCGCGCCGACCGCGCCGAGGATCATCGACGCGACCGCGGCGAAGGCGATGATCTGGCGCCACTCGCCGCTCACGCCGCCGAAGGCTTCCATCGTCACGCGGACCAGCAGGCCCATCGCGGCGGCCTTGGGGGCCGAGGCGAAGAAGGCGGCGACTGGCGTCGGTGCGCCCTCGTACACGTCGGGCGTCCACATGTGGAACGGCACCGCCGACACCTTGAACGCCAGACCCGCGAGCACGAAGACGATGCCAAACAGCACGCCGACCTGGATCTCGGTGCCGCCGCGCAGGCCCTCGCCCAGCGCCGCGAAGTTGGTGGTGCCGCCGAAGCCGTAGATCAGCGAGACACCGTAGAGCAGGATGCCGCTCGCAAGCGCGCCGAGCACGAAATATTTGAGGCCCGCTTCCGACGAACGCGCCTCGCTGCGGTGGAAGGCCGCGAGCACATAGGCGGCGAGCGACTGGAGTTCGAGGCCGAGGTAGAGCGACAGCAGATCGTTCGCCGACACCATCATGCTCATGCCGAGCGTGGCGAGCATCAGCAGCACCGGATATTCGAAGCGGGCCGTGCGGGTGCGCTTCAGATACGGCAGCGCAAGCAGCGCCGAGACGGCGGCGCCGGCGTACATGATGACCTTGAAGAAGGTCGAGAAGCCGTCGACGATGTAGAGCCCGTCGAATGCGATGCGCGGGGTCGCCGGATCATCGAGGAGCGTCAGGCCCGCGAAGGCGTAGAGCGCGACCGACACCCAGGTAAGCGCCACGAGCGAGCGGTCGCCGCGGAACACGCCGATCATCAGCAGCACCATCGCGCCGCTGGCGAGCACCAGCTCGGGCGCGGCGAGACGAACGGAATCGAGAAGCGGCTGCATCAGTGTGCCCCGGCGTGAGTGTTGGCGACGGCAGGCGCGGCGCGCGCGGCGACCTGCTGGACCGGCGGTGCGGCGCGGGCGATGCGCGCGACGATGGCCTCCACCGGCGCGTGGATCGGATCGAGGAACGGCTTCGGATAGACGCCCATCCACAGCACGACCGCGGCAAGCGGGATCATGATGGCGAGTTCACGCGGGGACAGGTCCTTGAGCGACTTCAGGTCCGCCTTCTCGAGCGCGCCGAAGATGATCCGGCGATAGAGGTAGAGCGCATAGGCCGCGCCGAGGATGATGCCGGTCAGGATGACGAAGGTCATCCAGCTCGACGCCTTGAACGCGCCCATGAACACCAGGAACTCGCCGACGAAGCCCGACGTGCCGGGCAGGCCGACCGACGCCATGGTGAACAGCATGAAGAACAGCGCATAGGCCGGCATGTTCTTCGCCAGGCCGCCGTAGCGCGCGATCTC
>JAEZQR010000250.1 GCA_023413015.1 Pseudomonadota bacterium | reverse complement strand
TGCCGGGCAGCGACTTGTCGCAGCCCGCAAAGCCGACGAGCGCGTCGTAGCAATGGCCGCGCACCGACAGCTCGACCGAGTCCGCGATGATCTCGCGGCTGACGAGCGACGACTTCATGCCCTGGTGACCCATGGCGATGCCGTCGGTGACGGTGATGGTGTTGAAGCGCCGCGGCATGCCGCCCGCCGCGATCACGCCTTCGCGCGCGATGTCGGCCTGCGCATCGAGCGTGGTGTTGCACGGGGCGCTATCGTTGCCCGCCGACACGACGCCGACGAACGGCTTGACGATGTCCGCCTCATCGAGGCCCATCGCGTAATAGTAGGAACGGTGCGGCGCGCGCTCGGGGCCGAGGCTGACATGCCGGCTCGGCAGTCTCGATTTGTCGAACCTCGGCTTGTCCATGCTCCCGCTCCTCTACACTCGTGCGTGCCGCTGCTTACGAAGCCGGCGGTTTGCCACAAATGATAGGAAAGTTGGAAGCTATATTTTTATAACTTTATTGCGCTGCGACCGATGTATCCGCCAAACCGGCAACCGTTGCTTTGATCGTGGCCGCGAGCAGATCAGCCCATTCGTCGATCTGCCCAAGGGTGCTCAGGAGATCCTGGCGCACCTCGATGTTGATGTACGGCAGCCCGTTCGCTTCGGCGTGCCGGTTCATCGTGTAGTTGAGCACCTGACCCGAATAAGGCTCGTTGTCGCCTACGAGCAGTCCCTTCGCGCGCAGGTGATCGATGGCCACGCGCGCCGCGCGCTCGTCGCGGTTGTACAGGATGCCGACCGGCCAGGGACGGGCGAGATCCGGCCGCGTCGCGAGCTGGGGGGTGAAGCTGTGGACCGACACCAGCAACTGCGTTCCCGCCCGCTGCGCGAGCCGCGCAACGGCGTCGTGGTACGGTACATGGAAGCGCTCGATACGCGCGGCGCGATCGGCCGGGTCGAGCGTTTGGTTGCCCGGGACCACGCGCCCGTCGCTCACGGCGGGGATCAGCCCGGCGGCTTCCGGCTCGCGATTGAGGTCGATCACGAGGCGCGACACCCCCGCGATCACTGCCGATGCGTTCAGCCGCGCCGCCAGGGCGCGGGTCAGCGCGTCGGTGCCGATATCGATCGCGATATGCTCGGCGAGCCAAGCCGGATCGATGCCGAGATCGATGTCGGCTGGTGCATGGTCGGAGGCGTGGTCGGCGACGAGAAGAATTTCCGCATCGCCGTCGATGAGGATCGGATGCATCAGTTGCCCTGGAAGTTCGGCTTGCGTTTCTCGAGGAAGGCTGCGACGCCTTCGCGGAAGTCCGCGCCCTCGAACGCCATGTCGAAGTCGGCGCTGCTTGCCGGATCGTCGTCGGTCGCGCCGTCGAGGATGCGGCGGATAATTGCCTTGGAGGCCCGCTGGCTGTGGGGCGACACGGCGGCGATCGCTTGCGTGAGCTCATCCACCGCAGCGGACAGGTCGTCCGCGAGGATATCCACCAACCCGATCCGCTGCGCCTCCGGTGCATCGAGCAGCCCGGCGGTAAACAGCAGCCGCTTCGCCTGCGCCGGTCCGACGACGTCGATCAGCAGCTTGGTATCGTGCAGCGGATAGACGAGCCCGAGCTTGGCGGGCGTGATGCCAAAGCGCGCATGCCGGCTCGCCACGCGCATGTCGCAGGCGAGCGCCAATCCGCAGCCGCCGCCGATGCAGTCGCCGTCCACCGCCGCAATCGTCGGCTTCGGCGCGCGGGCCAGCGTCACCTGCGTGCGCCGGATCGCGGCTTGGTTGCGCTGCCGCCAGTCGGCATCCCGCGACAGGGCGGCGAACTCGCTGATATCGGCGCCGGCGCAGAACAGTCCTGGCGCCGCCGAGGTCAGCACGAGCACGCGTACCTCGCGCAGCGCCATCGCTTTCTCGACGAGCTGCGGCAGCCGCTCCCACATCGCCTGATCGAGTGCGTTGCGCTTGGCGGCGCGGTCGATCAGCAGGCGCGCGATCGGCCCCTCGCATTCCAACCTGAGCGTCTCGTCCACCTGCCCTGCCCCCGCGTCACGCCTCAGCGCTGGCCATGTCATGTAAGCCGCCCGGCTTCAACCGCCGTTCGACCTGCACATCAACAGCCGGGCGCAAAGGAAAGGCCGCGCCCGTTGCGGGGCGCGGCCCTGAAAGCTCCCAGGGAGGGAAGCGATTACTTCGCGGCGGCGACCGTGGTCAGCGACGCGGCCTCGACGTTGAGGGTCTTCATCGCGGCAGCGAACTTCTTGCCCGCCTCGCGCTCGGCGCCCGCCTCGCACAGCTTCTCGCCGGTGGCGATGTAGCGCAGGGCCTGCTTCGCGGTCGCCGCATCGGCGGTCGACGCGATCGTGCGCAGCTGCGCCGGGGTGGTGGCGCAAGCCTCGTCCTTGGCCGAGGCCGGAGCGACGAAAAGACCGGCGGTCAGAAGGGCGGCCGGAGCGGCGATCAGAAAGCGACGCATAGCATGTCTCCTCAGGCGTATCCGCGGCGATACGGCCGCATGTTGAGCGAGGCTCAGAATTACTCGCGCCGGCGTTTAAGTCCGGCTCAGAATCTCGTCAACCGAAATTTGAGCCGCGCGCAAATTGCATGACAGCCATGCATTTGCTGCATTGCAGCAGCTGCATGGCTAAACCAGCTATTTGATTGAACTGATTAGAAAAAGGCTTGCAGGCCAGTCTGGCTGCGCCCGAGGATGAGGGCGTGGATGTCGTGCGTGCCCTCGTAGGTGTTGACCGCCTCGAGGTTCATCACGTGGCGAATCACGTTGAACTCGTCGGACACACCGTTGCCGCCGTGCATGTCGCGGGCGGCGCGCGCGATGTCGAGCGCCTTGCCGCAGTTGTTGCGCTTCAGCAGGCTGATCGCCTCGGGCGCGAGCTTGTGCGCATCCATCAGCCGCCCAGCGGTCAGGCAGGCGTTCAGGCCCAGCGTGATCTCGGTCTGCATGTCGGCGAGCTTCTTCTGGAACAGCTGCGTGGCGGCAAGCGGCCGGCCGAACTGCTTGCGGTCGAGACCGTACTGGCGCGCGGCGTGCCAGCAGAACTCGGCCGCGCCCATCGCCCCCCAGGCGATGCCGTAGCGGGCATTGTTGAGGCAGCCGAACGGGCCTTTGAGCCCCTCGACATTGGGCAGCAGCCGGTCGGCCGGCACATGGACGTCGGCCATCACCACCTCGCCGGTCACCCAGGCGCGAAGCGAGAACTTGCCCTCGATCTTCGGCGTCGAGACGCCCTGGTCGCCGCGCTCAAGCACGAAGCCGCGGATCACGTCATCCTCGCACTTCGCCCAGATCACGAACACATCGGCGATCGGCGAGTTGGTGATCCACATCTTGGCGCCGTTCAGCACATAGCCATCGGCGGTCTTGCGGGCGCGCGTCTTCATGCCGGCCGGGTCCGAGCCCGCATCGGGCTCGGTCAGGCCGAAAGCGCCAATCCACTCGCCGGTGGCGAGCTTGGGCAGGTAGCGCTGGCGCTGCGCCTCGGTGCCGTAGGCGTAGATCGGGTACATGACGAGCGACGACTGCACGCTCATCGCCGAACGATAGGCGCTGTCGACGCGTTCGACCTCGCGCGCGATCAGACCGTAGGCGACGTAGGATACGCCGGCACAGCCGTAGCCGTGGATCGTGGGGCCGAGCAGACCGGCCTCGCCGAAGCGCTGCATCAGCGAGCGATCATAGGTTTCATGCCGGTTAGCCTCGCGCACGATCGGCATCAGATGCTCGTCGGCAAAGGCGCGCG
The DNA here is from genome assembly GCA_023413015.1 of Pseudomonadota bacterium. Lineage (GTDB taxonomy): Bacteria > Pseudomonadota > Alphaproteobacteria > Sphingomonadales > Sphingomonadaceae > Sphingoaurantiacus. The sequence goes on along the minus strand of JAEZQR010000250.1, from coordinate 690 downwards.
CCGTGTCGCGCACCATCCGCTCCTCTTCTGTGAGGCTTTCCGACAGGAGAAGCGGATCCTCCCAGGCGAACTTCGGCCAGCTGGTGGAGGCGCGCGGCGCGGTCTCGTTCTTCAGAGCAACGGTCATGACAAGCCCTCAGCGGTTCATTTGCCCGAGGCTATAGGCCATTGCCGCCCGCGCGAAAAGCAAAGGGTCAGCGCAAGTGCGTCGCTGCCACCCACCAGCCGGGGTGCGCCTGCGCGATCGCCTCGGCGCCGGCGTCGGCCGCATGCTCGTTCGCGAGCAGCGCGAAGCAGGTCGCTCCCGATCCCGACATGCGGACGAAATGTACGCCCTTCACCGACGCCAGCGCTTCGAGCACCTCGCCAATCACGGGCGCGAGGCCGAGCGCGGGCAGCTCCAGATCGTTGCGGCCAGCTGCGGCCGTGGCGATCGGATCGCCTTCCGCGAGCGGGCCGCGGTCGATGCCGTCCCAGCGCGCGAACACCGCCGGCGTCGGCACCGCCACGCGCGGGTTGACCAGCAGGACCGCCGTACCGGCGAGGCCGGCGTCGTCCATCATCGCCAGTGCCTCGCCCTTCCCCTCCCCGCGCATCGTATGGCTATGGACGCAGGCCGCCACGTCGGCGCCGAGCTCGGCACCGATCGCAGCCAGCTGTTCGGCAGGCCAGTCGAGCCCCCACAGCTGG
>JAEZQR010000178.1 GCA_023413015.1 Pseudomonadota bacterium | reverse complement strand
GCCGTAGCCATTCGAAGAATGCCGGCCCGCTGCTTTGCACCACTTCCTGCGTGAACAGCGCCCCCATGCTCGCGCGCACTGCCTCGACCGAGAAGGGATCGCACGACTGGTCGAGCAGGATCACGCCGCCCGCGCCGACCGCATCGGCCGTGCGCAGGATCGTGCCGAGATTGCCGGGATCCTTGAGCGATTGGCACACCACCCAAGCGTAGGAAGCGTTGCGATCGACCTCCTCGAGCCGCCGCTCCCGGATCGGGAACACGCCGACCAGCGCTTGCGGGTTGTCCTTGCCCGTCAGCTTGTGGAGGATGTCGCGCGTCGTCTCGATCGCCTCGCCGCCCGCGGCTTCGCACTGCCGCACCAGCCGGTCGAGCAGCGGGTGGCTCGCCGCCTCGCCGGCATAGACGAGCATCCGCGGCATCGACCCGGCCTCGACCGCCTCGGCGACGATCCGCATGCCCTCGGCGAGGAACAGCCCCTCGCGCGTGCGGAACTTCTTCTCCCACAGCGATCGGATGCGCTTGATCGTCTCGTTCGAATGGCTGGTGATGATGCGCGGCATGGCCGTCGCTTAGCCGCGCCTGCCGTCAAACGCAAAAGACCCCGCCGATAAGGGCGGGGTCTGAATGCCGATACCTGAATGACTTGGCGAAATCTCAGGGTAGTGCGGTAGTCGTGGCGGCCACGCAGTTCGTGGACGCCTGCTGCACAGCAGCCGCTTGCGGCGCGCTCTTGGCGGCCGCTGCCGCGGCATCGACAGCTTTGCTGGCCGCTGCTCCTGCAACCTGCGCGACTGGGTGGCCGCCACCGAGCGCGAGCTGCGTCGCCACGTTGGCGCCGGCACCGGCGCGCGACGAGTCGCCGGTTGCGGCGCTGATCGCCGTTCCGGCCGCTACGGTCGCAACCTTGCCCTTGACGCTCGAGCCGAGCGTCCCGCTGCCGAGCATGTTGTCAACGCCGACACTCTTTGCGGCGGAAAGCAGCCCGCCAAGGCCGAGGCCCTTCTTTTTCTTTGGCTGCGGGGCAGCAGCGGCAGCGTCACAGGGTACGGCTGACGCACCAGACTGCGCTGCGGCCGGCTGAGCCGATACAGCGAGAGCAACAAGCCCGGCCATGCCGAGCAGCGAGACTTGGCCCTGCAGCTTCGTGATCGAACGGAACATCTGCCCTACCCTCTATGATGAATACTCAACCGGAGGTTGCCGACCCCTGCTCAGTCGACTGAAAGCTAATATCGTAAATTACTAGTAATATGGCCTGCTACTCAATCAATCTTCGAAGAACTGAATAAGATTTCACATAGCTGTGAAATATATGCAGCTTTATCTCAGGCTATCTACTAGGTGAATGCACCCTGTTCGTCGTGAGTCCGGCTTGAGATCAAGTGCGGTCTAGCCCCCATTGCCGCTCAAAGCATTTCCACTGGCCATTCGGAGCATGGGAAGAACGCAAACAAGACACCGGTTGGCCTCGCCGCGAAGCGTGTCCGGCCGGGCTTGAAACCCGATGATGTTGCACTAGGTCACTGGCACCGGATGCTCATGATTGAGGTCCGGCTAACCTAGAGGGCGCCCGCTCTCTCGGGCGCACCTCGTAACCACGTTGCTCAAAGGAGAACATGGATATGAGGACCAACTTCGACTTCACGCCGTTCCGGCGCTCCACAGTCGGCTTCGACCGGCTATTCGACCTGCTCGAGAACGCAACCCGCCTCGAATCCGTCGAGACCTATCCCCCCTTCGATCTCGAGCGCGTCGGCGAGGATAAATACCGCATCACCATGGCGGTGGCCGGCTTTGGCCCAGATGAACTCGATATCAACGTCAAGGAAGGCGTACTGACCGTCTCCGGCCGCAAGGCCGAGGAAAGGGAGGGCGAGCGCCAGTATCTGCACCGCGGCATCGGCCAGCGTGCGTTCGAGCGCCGCTTCCAGCTTGCTGACTTCGTCCAGGCCAGAGGCGCAGACCTGAAGGATGGCCTCCTGATCATCGATCTTGAGCGTGAAGTTCCCGAGGCGATGCGCCCGCGCAGGATCGAGATCGGCGGCAGCACTCATCGGCTGGACAGGCAATCGGGCGAGCGGGAGCTTTCTAACGAAAGCCAAGCGGCCTAGCGGCACCAAGGGCTGATGATTACCGTTGCGGCGCAGCTCCGGAGCAGGAATCGCTCCGGAGCCGCGTCACCCGGAGCCAAAAATCGAAGGCGATAGCTGGTGCAGCCGGCTTGCCGCGGTCGCGGGACCTTTATGTCGGGTTCCTGACGGATCACGGTTTACAAGCCGCGCAAAATTAACTTATTCCGCCCGCCGAGAAGCCGGCCATACGAGTCGGTGTGCGAGAGGGAGGCCGCGTCGGTGGCTTGGCTAGCAGCTTCGGTTGGCGACGGCGCTGGTGCTCGCAATCTGCCCGGCCTGACGGGCGACGCGGGCTGCCTGACCGAGGAGGCGCCCGTCGTCCTCTTCGTCGAGGACCACCCCATGCTTCGCTATACCGTGGCGGAGCAGCTAAACGATGCCGGCTATACGGTCATCCTGGCGTCGTGCGGCGAGGACGCGCTGGCGCTGCTGGCCAATGGCGCCGAGATCGATGTGCTGCTCACCGACCTGCGGTTGCCGGGCACCATCGACGGATGGGACGTGGCGGAAGCCGCACGCGAGTTCCGCCCCGATCTGCCGGTGATCTACGCGTCGGCCTACAGCTATGTGACGCCGCGGCAGGTGCCCGGCAGCATCATGCTCGACAAGCCCTATCCGCCCGAGGAGCTGATCGAGGCGCTGGAAAGTCTGCTCGACTGACGGCGTTACTGCAGGTTCGACGAGCGCTCGCCGTCGAGCGTCACCAGCCGCACATCTTCCTGAAGCACTTCGACCCGATGGGGGTGGTGGAGCTTGCGCGCCAGCTGCAACGCCGCCGTATCATCGTCGCACCAGACGAAGAACTTGCGCGCCACCCGGCCCGTCGCATCGAGGCAGTTGATCCGGTAGCGCGGCATCTTCGGTAGGACCCTTCGATAGCCTCAACCGTGCCACCGGCGAGCGGTTCACAGGCACATGGGCCGCTGCCGCTGTCAAGCGGTGCCGGTGTTGAGCGCTCCTTAGAACGAGCCTGGCACTTCGCGCTGCGGCGTGTCTGGGTGCGCCGGGGTGAGCAGCTCGAGCTTCGGCTGCGTCGTGCGCAGCGCCTGCCCCGCCTGGCCGGTCGAGATCGACGTGCAGCTCTGGCCGGCGAGGAAGTCGAGCGCCTGGCGTAGCGAGGCTTCGCGCGGATCGCCTAGCGGCTGCGAGATGTCGTCGGCCGCGCGGCAGGTCGAGGGCACCGTCGCCGCCAGCCCGTCGAAATAGCTGTCCGAGTTCGCCGCGTTGCGCGTGCTGAACGCGATGACGCGCAAGCGGTCGTCACAGGCACTGCGGTCGAGCGCGATCTGGCCGACCGGCTTGCCGTAGGTGTTGGTGCCGATCAGCGCGA
>JAEZQR010000172.1 GCA_023413015.1 Pseudomonadota bacterium | reverse complement strand
CGGCCGGAGGTGGCGATGTGGAAGGCGTCGCGCAGCGCGGCATCCAGCCGGTCGGCGTCCTTCACCAGATAATTATGCTTGGAACAGTGGCGCGTGATGCCGACCGTGTCGCATTCCTGGAAGGCGTCGGTGCCGATCAGATGCGTCGGGACCTGACCCGTGATGATCACGAGCGGGATCGAGTCGAGCAGTGCATCGGCGATGCCGGTCACCGCATTGGTGGCGCCGGGGCCGGAGGTCACCAGTACCACGCCGGGCTTGCCGGTCGAGCGCGCATAGCCTTCCGCCGCGTGCACCGCGCCGCCTTCCTGGCGGACGAGGATGTGGCGGATGCGGTCCTGCTTGAAGATCGCATCATAGATCGGGAGCACCGCACCGCCCGGATAGCCGAACACCACCTCGACGCCGAGGTCCGCCAGCGTCTGGACGATGAGATCTGCTCCGGTCATGTCGCGCCCGGTCATGGCACACTCCGCTCGTTACACTGAGCGGAGCGACATACGAACGAAAAGTTACACAGTCAACGCATGATGAGCAATAATATTGCTACAAAATGTCTCCCGACGTGATTCGCTTCCAATCGGCGGCTTGATTGCGGAACCAGGTGAGTTGCCGTTTGGCGTAACGGCGCGTGTCGCGCTTGGCAATTTCCGCCGCCTCGTCGAGTGTCACCTTACCGGCCAGATGGCGCAGGAGCGAGGGCACGCCGAGCGCCTTCATCACCGGCAGATCGGGTTGTAAGTCGCGTTCACGCAGCGCCGCTACCTCGTCGAGCGCACCTTGCGCGAGCATCGCGTCGAAACGCGCATCGCAGCGCGCATAGAGAAGCTCGCGGTCGATCTCGACGACATGGGCCTGCAGATCGACCTCGTCGGCGATGCCGCCCTCGTTGCCTGACTGCCATTCGGCGAGCGAGCGGCCGGTGGCGCGCTTCACTTCGAGCGCGCGCGCTACCCTCTGCCGGTCGCTCGGTCGCAGCCGCGCCGCCATCACCGGGTCCTCGACCGCCAGCGCGGGGTAGGGGTCAACCAGCGCCCGCACCTCGGCACGCACATCCTCCGCGATCTCGGGCACCGGCGCGATGCCTTCCAGAAGCGTGCGGATGTACATCCCTGTGCCGCCGACCAGCACCGGAATCGTCCCGCTTTCGTGCGCTTCCCGTATCGCCTGTTTCGCCATTCCGGCCCACATCGCGGTCGAACAGGCCACCGACCCATCCACCACGCCATACAGCTGGTGCGGCGCCTGCGCCTCCTCCTGCGGGGACGGCCGCGCGCTCAGCACCCGGAGGTCGGCATAGACCTGGCTGGCGTCGGCATTGATCACGATGCCGCCGCGCCGCGCCGCCAGCTCGAGCGCAAGTGCGGACTTGCCGCTCGCGGTCGGGCCTGCGATGACGACCAGCGGTGGCTTGCTCATGAACATCCTGACCCTCGTTGCGTCCGAGCGCTTGTCGCCCGGCGATGTCTCCGCTGCAAGCGATGCGCTCCGCGCCGCCGGCGCTGAACCCGGTCCGGGCCGCTGGCTCGACGGAGGTATCGCCTATGATATTGATTTTTCAGGACTATCCTTAAAAAGCGCACGATCCGTCATCGATGCGCTCGGCCTCCACTTCGCCGACTTCTTCGTCCAACCGGCAGCCTACCGCCGCAAGAAATTGCTCGTCGCCGACATGGATTCGACGATGATCACCGTCGAATGCATCGACGAGCTCGCCGACTACGCTGGCCTCAAGCCCGAGATCGCCGCCGTCACCGAAGCCGCGATGCGCGGCGAGCTCGATTTCGCCGGCGCGCTCGACGCTCGCGTCGCGCTCCTCAAAGGGCTGCCCGCCCACGCCATCGACCGATGCTACGACGAACGCGTCCGCCTGATGGCCGGCGCCCGCACGCTGGTCCATACCCTCCGCGCGCACGGCGCCCGCACCGTACTCGTCTCAGGTGGCTTCACCGTTTTCGCCGATCGCGTCGGCGAAGCGATCGGCTTCGATCGCGTGATCGCCAACGTGCTGTTGATCGAAGACGGCGCGCTGACCGGTGCGGTCGCCAAGCCGATCGTCGACAGCGAGACCAAGCTTACGATGCTACGCAGCGAAGCCACTGCTGCCGGCTTGAACCTAGCCGAAACACTGGCGATCGGTGACGGCGCCAACGACATCCCGATGATCGAAGCCGCAGGCCTCGGTGTCGCCTACCATGCGAAACCCAAGACCGAAGCCGCCGCCGACGCTGCCGTGCGCCACGGCAATCTGACAGCCGTCCTCTACGCCTTAGGCCTCCCGCGCCGGGAGTGGCTGTCAGCCTAGGCTAAGTCAGCGAACGACGAAGCAGCTGCGGCCTGCGGCCTGCAGGCGGCTGCACAAACGGCCCGCGTCGGCGCGGCTGGCGAACGGACCAATCTGCAGCCGCACCATGTCGCCCACCTGCGCATAGATCGGCTCGACGCCGGCGACGATAGGACCCTGCTCGGTCTTGAGGCCGGTCCAGGCCTCGGCCGCGAGTCCCTTTTGCGAATAGGCGCCGAGTTGGACCCGCCAGCCGCTAGTCACCGCCGATGGGGTGGCTTGCGGCGGAATCGGTGACGCCACCGCGCTCTTGACCCCGAGCGGCGTCGGGTCGGGCGCTTGCGGTATCGGGGGAGCGGTCTGCGCGACGGCGACCGGCGGGGCGAAGTTGCCGGCGAGCATCGCGTTGGCGATCTCCTCGCCGCGTTGCCGGTCGTTGATCGGGATGTTGGCGTTCATCGTATCGAGCGCCGTCTGCGCCTGTGGAACGCCCGCATTCTGGGCCCGGAGCATGTAGGCATAGGCCAGCGGCCAGTTCTTCGATACGCTGTCGCCATTGAAGTAGGCGACGCCGAGTACATACTGGGCGCGGGGCTGCTTGTTCTTCGCGGCACGCTGGAGCCAGTCGAGCCCTTCGGCGCGTGTCGCGGTCTGCTGATAGAGTGCAAGGCCCAGCTTCTCCTGCGCCGGCGCGTGGCCACGGGTCGCGGCCTTGCGATAATAGTCGCGCGCGATCTGCTCGCTCTTCGCGACGCCGCGACCGAGCTTGTAGGCTTGGCCGATGTTGAACTGGGCGTCGGCATCGCCGCGCGCCGCCAGCGGCAGCCATTCGGTGACCGCGCCCTTGTAGTCGCCCGCCTGCCACTTCTCGACGCCTTCCTTGACGCCGGCGTGTGTGGGGGCCGACATACTGATCAATGCTGCGGCGATGGGTGCCGTCCAGAGCGTGACTCGCATCTCGTCCTCGTCGCTGCTTCGGTCGCAGAATGACGTGCGACGCTTAACAAATTTTGGTGCGTAGAGTCTGAACGTGGCGGCGATATGGCTCACCGGCGCCACGTTTCGGCGCGGAATCGGACAAGAAAAACCCGGCTTCGAGCAGGTCGAAGCCGGGGCTGTCCTTGGTAGTGGGTGCCGTTTTACGCGGCTGCCATCTGCGACTGCTTGATCGAGTTCTGATGCTCGATCGTGAGTTCGCGCAGCTTGGCTTGCGCACCCTTGGGGAGGGCTGCGCGGCGGGCGGTGGTATTCAGCGCCCAACGCCGCAGCTCCTCCTTTGACTCGGTCGCCTCGAGTTCGTCCACGAGGGT
>JAEZQR010000136.1 GCA_023413015.1 Pseudomonadota bacterium | reverse complement strand
AAGGCCTGCGAGACCTGCCCGGCAAACGCCAGCACCTCGGGCCAGCACGGTAGCTGGAAGCCCGGCAGGAGCTGCTTCGTGACGGGATGGGTGTCGACCGGCGACATCAGGTAACGCTGGCCGGGCCTTCGTCCGACCACATGCTGGAGCCGACCCGTCGCGAGGTCGATGTGGGCGAGAAGGTTGCCGGACGTCCCGCCCAGGAAATTGTCGATATGCCCCCGGCCGCCGATGATCTTCAGCGTCGCCACCAATATCTGCGGCCCGTCGATGGTATGGGCGACGACGATGCGGACCGTCGACAGCCCCAGCGCTCCGCCGATCGGCGCCATGGCGCGATGGCTGCGCAGGCGCGGCTGGACCACGAAGCCGCTTTGCGGGGCACTCTCCAGCAGGAGGGCGGCGGCTTCGGGCGCCGTCGTCGGGCGGCCATCGAACAGCCAGCCGCCGACCGAGCGTTGCAGGATATGCTGCCCCTGCCCCCTGCCGCCGTCCGCCGGTTTGACGTAGAGCTCTTCGGGGTTGCGCGTGTCGGTCAGGGAGGCCTCCACGGCAGCGAGGTCGTTCAGCGCCAAGAAGCGCTCGCCGCCCGGGAAGGCCGTGGTGTCGCGACCGATCAGGCCGAGGATCGGAATGTCGGGCACGCCTCGTTCGGCACAGCGGGCGGCGGTACGGACCTTGTCAGCGGACAAATTCTTATCCGCCGCCCAGTTGATCTCCCGCAGCATGGCCTGGAACGGCGAATCGAACTTCCTGTAGTCCCGCCAGGAGCGAAGCGGCCGGTTATGCAGATCGTTGATGAAGAACAGGCTCGGCCCCATGTCGACGGACGCGCGACCGATCAGCAGCTTGGCCAGTATCTCCGGCGCGCGCACCGGCTTGTGCCGAAATACTTCGATGGCACATTTGATATATTCACTCACAGCTGCCGCCGATTAACAACGGCTACACCAGGCTCTATTCCAGAGCACATCTCATCGGCAAAGATACGCAGACGCCCAAACACGTCTACATCAAACGCCAAACGCAATTTGGCGCTCAATAACCTGGATTAATATTTTTGTCTTCGTTTCGCATTTCTTGATTCCACGTCCGAAACATCTGCAAGCCACATGTAGAAACTATTAGTGACTATGAAGTGCGGTTCGTCGCTGGATTCCGCCCCCTGCATGCGGCGTTGGGGTGGAGCCTCAACGGAATGAGGCTCCCTGAGCCCATCGCCTGAGAGGGCCGGCATTGCCTGCGCTATTGAGCGGACCCCGATCGCGACCGTACAAGCCGCCGTCCATCGATGTGATGCATCGCGCAACCGGAAGCCTTCACCATGCCTCTCGTGGCCTTCACGATCCTGCTCGCCGCCGTCGCCGGCGCGATGACGGCGCTCCAGCCACCGACGAACGCCATGCTGGCGCGGGCGATGGGCTCCCCGATCTCGGCCGCGCTCATCTCCTTCCTGATCGGCTCGGCGGCGCTGGCCCTGTTCGTCGCGCTCGCGCCGACGCGCCCGGATGCCGGCGCGATGCGGGCGCTGCCCTGGTATGCCTGGGTGGGCGGCCTTTACGGCGCCTTTTTCGTTGCGGTCGCGGCGTTCGCCGCACCGCGGCTGGGCGTGGGGACGCTGGTCGTGGCGCTGGTTGCCGGCCAGCTCGTCACGGCGGTCCTGCTCGACCATTTCGGGGTGCTCGGGCTCGAAAGGCAGCCGCTCAGCCTCGCGCGTGCAGCGGGCCTTCTGCTCGTGGTCGCCGGCGCGGTGCTGGTGCGGCGGGGCTAGAGCCGGATCGGAGCAGACTAAAACGTCACGTCATCCCGGCGAAGGCCGGGCCCCAGACTGCCCGTTGCTCTGGGTCCCGGCCTTCGCCGGGATGACGACGCAAGGTGATCTCGCACACGAATTCGCCTTCGATGGACATTGCGGTGCCGGCGCCGCTACTTTCGTTTCATGAACAAATTATCGCTTGCCGCGATCGCGATCGCGCTTTCGGTGCCGGCCGCCGCGCAGAACCCCTTCACGGCGGCGGGCGTGCCCGTCGTTATCGGGCAGGGTTACGAGCTACCATCAAAGGTGCTGGGCGAAGCGCGGCGCGTGAACGTCATGCTGCCGCCGGGTTATGCGGAGGAGGCGCGGAAGGGCACGCGCTATCCGGTCCTCTACCTGCTCGACGGCGGGGTGGAGCAGCAGGACTTCTTCCACATCGCCGGGCTCGTGCATCAGGGCAGCCTCTGGGGCATCAACCAGCCGATGATCGTGGTCGGCATCGAGAGCAAGGACCGGCGGCGCGAGCTGACGCAACCATCGTCCGATCCCGGCGAGCAGAAGGACTTCCCAACCCATGGCCATGCCGAGGAATTCCGCCGCTTCCTGGTGACCGAGCTCAAGCCGGCGATCGACCAGGCCTATCGGACGAACGGCACGGACGGGCTGATCGGCGAGTCGCTTGCCGGTTATTTCGTCGTCGACACGGCGCTGCGCCACGGCGGCGACTTCGACCGCTATATCGCGATCAGCCCCAGCCTGTGGTGGGACCGCGAGGCGCTCTCGAAGCAGGCGGCCGCGTTGCTCGCGGCGCCCGAGCAGGCACCGCGCACCCTCTGGCTGTCGGTGGCCGACGAAGGCGGCGCCATGCAAACGGGGATGGACCGGCTGGTCGCGGCGCTCAAGGCACAGGCGGCACCGCAGGTCAGGTGGAGCTACACGCCGTATCCGAGCGAGAAGCACAACACGATCTACCATCCGGCCGCCACCACCGCCATCCGCGCGCTGTTCCCACCGCCGATGGAACAAGCCAGCAAGTAGCGCCGACAACAGGTCCGATCCTGGCACCGGCAGGCTTCGCGGCGTGGAGGGGTGGAGTCTAACCCGAACGCCGCCCTTTCCGGGCCGGATGCGGCGGACCTCGCGCAAACGTTATTAGCCAGAAACTTAGTTCACATTCGTGCGTATTTCTCTCAGCAGGAATGGGAGCTTGGGCTATGCTGGCTTACCCATGGCAATGGCTGAGTGCGGTCACCGGACTCCGGCTCCAGTTCGAAATTCCCTGCTCGATCGACCTCGAACGGCTTCAGGCGGAGCTTGATGAGGTAAACCAGTATTACCGGGCGAAGGCGCAGGACGGCCCGTATCACAATGGCAACTGGAAGCGGCTGGGCCTTGTCGCACCCGAGGGCGATCCGTTTCTTACCCATCTGAAATACGGCCAGTCCCGCCGGCCGACGCCGGTCCTGGAGCTCATGCCTTCCGTGCAGAAGCTGATGGACGACATGGCTTCGCCCGTCCGAAATGCCTATATTTCCGTGATGGAGCCGGGCGCCCACGTGCGCTGGTACCGCGACAGGGCACATAGTATCGATCTGGCGACGGCGCGGCTGCACGTACCGATCCTGACTGCCCCATCATCCATCCTGCGGATCGGCCACGAGGTCGTCCACTGGTCCGCCGGGAAGCTGTGGTATGCCGACTTCAGCTTCCCGCATAGCGTGGACAACGGCTGGGACCGGCCACGCGTCCACATCATTCTCGACATCGAGGCGACCGACGCGCTCAGGGCGGCGTTCCCGCCCGATCATATGGCGGCCGCGCCGCTGCGGAATACGGTCCGCAAGGCGGTCGCGCGGATGTTCGACTTCTCGGAGAAGCTGCATCCCGAAGGGCGCAAGGCGATCCAGGCCCGCGCCAAGCGCCAGATCGAGCGCGATAGGGCGTCCGGAGATCAGCAGCACGAAGGCGTGCCTGCCGACTAGGATGCGGACCGCCGGCCGAGTATCGCCAGCTGCATCATCATCACATTGTCGCCGATCGCCACGGCGGCGGGAACGACGGTCGGTCCATCACCCTTGCATAGCGACGTCTATCCGTGCCCTTCCTTCTCGTGACGTCTGCGTGTCAGTCCCCAGCCATTGCCAGCAATGCGAAGGTCGCCAGCCAGTGCTCGCCCATATAGTCGCCCGCCACGTGCGGGAGGCTCGCGTCGAGGTGACGGGCCGCGGCATCGAGCGCAGCGGCGCGCGCCGCGTCGGGCAGGTCGGCTGCGATCGCGCGCCAGCACCAGGCGCGGCTGAGGTTGAGGCCGTCGAGATGGGCGATCTTGCCGTCGCTGCGGTCGCTGACGAAGGCGGGATCGAACAGGCTGCGCGGCTCGGACGACGACAGGCGCGGCAGGAAGGCGGTGAACCATGCCACGAACGCGTCGCGATCGAGCGTGCGGCGCATCAGCAGCGCCTCGGTGAGCGCCGAGGACAGGAACTCGTCGCCGCCCGGCTCCCACGCCTGGCAGTCGCGGTCGGCGGCGAACCAGGCCGGCGCGCGCTCGCGAATGAGGCGCGCGAGCGCGGGATCGCGCCCCTCGGCCCAGTCGAGCGCCAGCACCAGCGCGAAGGCGGTGTTGAAGTGCGTGCCGACGCGGATCGGGTAGGTGAGCTTCGGCAGGTAGATCATGAACCGCGCGGCAAACGCGTGGGCGAGCGGTTCGAGCGCTTCGGCCCAGGGTGCATCGTGGCGGGCGAGTTCGGCGTGGAGCTTCAGGAGCCAGCCCCAGCCGTAGGGCCGCTCGAAGCCGGTGCTGTGAGGGCGGTCGAGATAGGCGAGTTCGCCCGCGGCCTTCTCGGGCACCAGCATCTCGTCGAACAGCGCGCGGATGGCGGCGGCCTCCGGCAGGTCCGGGTGCAGGCGCAGCAGGCGCGCGAGCAGCCAGTAGCCGTGGACGCAGCTGTGCCAGTCAAAGCTGCCATGGAAGATCGGATGGAGCGCGCGCGGCGGCAGCGCGTCGGCATCGCCGGTCAGCACATGATCGAGCTTGTACGGATATTCGCGGCGGACATGGCCGAGCGCGATGCGGGCGAAGTTCGAGGCGGTAGCGGTTTCGATCATCGGAAGGCGAGCCAGTACATGAGGGCGGTGTTCGCGGCGAGCAGCGGCAGCGCGGTGCCGATCTGCGCCTTGATCACGCCGTTCCTGTCCTTGAGGTCGAGAAGCGCGGCGGGGACGATGTTGAAGTTGGCGGCCATCGGCGTCATCAGCGTGCCGCAGAAGCCGGCCAGCATCCCGATCGCCGCCACGACCGCCGG
>JAEZQR010000101.1 GCA_023413015.1 Pseudomonadota bacterium | reverse complement strand
GGCATCGGCCATGCGATCGAGATAGGCATGGATCGCCACCCCGGCACCGTGGAGGACGAGTTCGTCCTCGAGCGCGCCAGCCAGCGCCGCCACGGCGGCGAGCCCGCCATTATGCGACAGCGCCCGGATGGCGTGCAGTTGCCGCATCACCTCACGGGGCGCCAGATGCACGGCATCACGGTTCAACCCGCCGATCCGCTCGGCAATCTCGCGGCGCAACGCCTGCTTGTCGTCACTCGGCATGGGCCACCCCCTTGCTCCTACCCTCATCATGAACGACGAAGATTACGCCGGCATTAAGCGCGCCCGTGGCCTTGACTTGGCGACGCTCATAGGCCAGATAGCGCGCCGACCGCGGCGGCTTCGCCGCTTTCTTTTTCTTGGAATCGAAGAACAAAGGGCGCCGCGATGGCCAAGCCGACTACCGTCAAGATCAAGCTCGTCAGCACGGCCGACACCGGCTTCTTCTACGTGACGAAGAAGAACCCGCGCACGCAGACCGAGAAGCTGACCTTCCGCAAGTACGACCCGGTCGTGCGCAAGCACGTCGAGTTCAAGGAAGCGAAGATCAAGTAAGGAGCCGAGCCGCTCGGGCGGCGCGCTTCATGCGACTTCGACGACGGCCGCCTTCGGGCGGCCGTTCGCGTTTCAGGCGGCCGCTTCGCGCGTGGCTACCGTTACCACGCGGTTCCGGCCCGCGCGCTTGGCTGCGTAGAGCGCCTCGTCGGCGCGCGACAGCAGGGCCATGCCATCCTCGTCCTCGCTGTGGAGCACGGTGACGCCGATGCTGATGGTGATCGGCAGCAGCGCGCTGCCGGTCGCGACCGGTTCGGCGGCGATCGCGGCGCGCAGACGCTCGGCGACGGCGGCAGCGGCGGCCATGTCGGTATCCGGCATCACCACCACGAACTCCTCGCCGCCGTAGCGGGCGGTCAAGTCGACGCCACGCACGCCAGCGGCGAGACGATCGGCCACCACGCGCAGCGCCTTGTCGCCGGCGGCGTGCCCATAGGTATCGTTGATCGACTTGAAATGATCGATGTCGACCATCATCAACGCCACCGGCCGCGTGCCGGCCCGCGCGCGCGCGATCGTCGTCGTCAGATGATGCATCATGTAGTGGCGGTTGTAGAGGCCGGTCACGGCGTCGGTAGTCGCCAGCCGCATCGACAGCATCACATTCTGGCGCATCTTCTCGGTGAGACGCTTGCGGCGCAGCAGCGTACGGACGCGGGCCACCACCTCGAGCATGTCGACCGGAAGCTTGACGCAATCGCTCACCCCCAGCTCGAAGCCCTTCACGAGCGGTGAACTGTCCTCGGCGTCGCAGAAGGCGAGCACCGGCACTCGCCGTGTCTCCGCGTGCGAGCGCAGGCGCGAGACCAGCCGAAGCCCATCGACGCGCCCGCCGGCCAGCCCGACGACGACGATGTCGCACGGCGTCTTGCGCAACCGGTCGATGGCACGTTCGGCCGGCACCGTCACCACGGTGCCGAAGCTGCGCAGCATCGTCAGGAACTCGGGGATGCGCTCGTTGCCATCGTCGACGACGATGATCGTCGCGCGGTCCTCGGCCGCCGAAATGTCGAGCACGGGGCTGACGCCGAGCGCGCCGCCCGTCGCCTCGCGGGCGCGGATCTCGTCGAACAGCGTCTTGAGGCGCACCAGCGACCGGACGCGCGCGAACAGCTCGACCGGTGGCACCGGCCGCGCCAGGAAATCGTCGGCGCCCACCGACAGCCCGCGCAGCCGCGCGGCCGGCTGATCAATCATCGTCATCATGACGACGGGTACGTGCGAGGTTTCGGGATCGGCCTTTAGCCGGCGGCAAATCTCGAAGCTGTCGAGGCCGGGCATCTCCGTACCGAGGAGGATGAGGTCGGGGGCCTCCCGGCGGGCCAGCTTGAGCGCCTCCTCGCCGTCACCGGCGAGGAGCGTGTCGAAGAACTCCTCACCCAGCTGGCGCTCGAGCGCAGCCCGCGATTCCGTCTCGCCATCCACGATGAGCACTCGTGCCGTCATCGGTGACTTGACCCCATCCCATGGAACTCACGCGAACTGCCGCACCGTCTCGATGAATCGCGCGACCGAGATCGGCTTGGCGATATAGGCATCGCAGCCGCCCTGCCGGATTCGCTCCTCGTCGCCCTTCAGTGCGAAGGCTGTAACGGCGATGACCGGGGTCTTGTTCAACTCGGGATCGTTTTTTAGCTGACGTGTGATGTCCAAGCCCGAGACCTCGGGCAGTTGGATGTCCATCAGGATCAGGTCCGGCCGGCGCTCGCGCACCAGGTCCAGCACGCCGCGCCCGTCGCGGGTCGGTATCGTCGTGTAGCCATGCGCTTCGAGCAGATCGCAGAACAGCTTCATGTTGAGGTCGTTGTCCTCAACCACGAGCACGGTCTTCGTCATGACGCCGACACATCCTTTTCAAGAAATTCAGGCTTTTCTACGAAATCCGGGGCGGACCGGCGGCCCGGGGGCTGGCAGCATCCGCCCATCAACAATAGATCGTTAGTCGTGATGGTACGCTGCGACAAATCGAAATCGCCGGGACCCGACGCCGAGACGCTCGGACTTCGGGCGCTGGCCTATGTGATCGGCGATGCCGACCTCGGCCCGCGCCTGCTGTCGGTGACCGGCCTCGACGTGCAGACCTTGCGACAGCGCGCCGGAGATCCGGCGTTGCTCGGCGCCGTGCTGACGTTCCTCGAGCAGCACGAGCCCGACCTGATCGCCTGCGCTGCGGCACTGGAGGTTAAGCCCGAGGCGCTCGTGGCCGCGCGCCGGATACTGGAGGACCGATGAGCCGCCCCCTGATCATCTGCGACTGCGACGAGGTGCTGCTGCACTTCGCGGAGCCCTTCCGCAGCTATCTGCGCGACGAGCACGACATGGAGCTGAAGTTCGAAAGCTTCACACTCGCCGGCTCGATCCGCAGGCGGGCCTGCGGGACGGCGATCGCGCAGGCCGAGCTCGAACCGCTGCTCGACGCCTTCTTCGAGACGCACATGGCGACGCAATATCCCACGCCCGGGGCGGTCGAGGCATTGCGGACCCTGAGCGAGCGGGCCGACATCCTGATCCTCACCAACATCCGCGACATGGTCCGCACCCGCCGCGGCGAGGAGTTGACGCGCCACGGCATGCCCTATGAGGTGATGTGCAACCAGGGGCCGAAGGGCCCGCCGATCGCGACGCTGATCGCCGAGCGGCAGCCCGGTCCCGTGGTGTTCATCGACGACCTGCCGCCGCACCACAGCTCGGTCGCGCGGCACGCGCCGCAGGTGCACCGACTGCACATGATCGCCGATCCCGAGCTGCGGACGCTGATCCCCTCCGCGCCCGACGCGCACGCTCGCATCGACGACTGGCCGACAGCACTCGATCATATCCGCAGCGTGATCGGCTAAACACTTCCCCGACTTGAACTTTGCGCCGGCAAATGCTTTGAGCCGGCGAAAATCGGAGCGAAGAATGACCATCGAAGAACGCCTGCGCAATGCCGGAATCGAACTGCCGCAGGCGGCGGCCCCGGCCGCCAACTACGTGCCCTACGTGCTTGAGAACGGACTGCTCCACATCTCGGGGCAGATTCCCTTCCAGGCCGACGGCAGCCTGCTCAAGGGCCGGTTGGGCGAGGATTATTCGCTCGAGCAGGGTCAGGCCGCCGCGCGCCTGTGCACGATCAACCTGCTCGCACAGATGAAGGCGGCGCTCGGCACGCTCGACCGCGTCACCCGTGTCGTGAAGCTCGGCGTCTTCGTCTCCTCGACCCCCGGCTTCACCGATCAGCCCAAGGTCGCCAACGGCGCCTCGGACCTGATGGTCGAGATCTTCGGCGACGTTGGCCGCCATGCGCGCTCGGCAGTGGGCGTGGCCGTGCTGCCGCTCGGCGTTCCGGTCGAGGTCGACGCGATCGTGGCCTACGCGACCGCCTTCTGACGCGATGTTCTGGCCGAAGCCCGACATCGAGGGTTCGGCGCTGGATTTCCTGTCGCGCCAGCCGTTCGCGCATCGCGGGCTGCACGACGCCGGCGTCGCCGAGAACAGCCTCGCCGCCTTCGATCGGGCGATCGCCCAGGGCTTCGGCATCGAGCTCGACGTTCAGCTCACGCGTGACGGCGACGTGGTGGTGTTCCACGACGCCACGCTCGATCGCATGACCGACGCCACCGGGCCGGTGGCGCAGCGGAGCGTGGCGGAGCTTCAGGCGATCGGGCTCAAGGGAACCGACGAGACGCTGCATACGCTCTACGACGTGCTGCGGCACATCGGCGGCCGCGTGCCGGTGCTGATCGAGGTGAAGGCCACCGACCGCCGCTACCTGCCGGCCAGCCTTGCCGTGCGCCGCGCCCTCGAAGGCTACAAGGGACCGACTGCCGTCATGTCCTTCCACCCCAACGTTCCTGCCTGGTACGCGGAGAACGCGCCCAAGGTCGTGCGGGGGCTGGTCATGACCGAGGCGGACCGCCGGCCGCTGTCGCCCTACAACCTGCGCGAGCGGCTCCGGCGGCAGGCGATGGTGTGGCGCGCCAGGCCGCACTTCCTCGCCTTCGACATCCGGCGACTGCCCTCCCCCTTCACCGCCTCCGCGCGCGACCACGGTCTGAAGCTGCTGACCTGGACCGTGCGCGGGGACGCCGCGCATGCGCTCGCCGGCCGCTGCGCCGACCAGGTGATCTTCGAGGGCGACCTGCCGGCAGCCCGGGCGGCCTGACCCGGCGTGGCGGCGACCGCACGCCTTCTCACGAGCGCGAACGACGTCAGCGGCGCGGACTGGGATGCCTGCGCCGGCACCGCCAATCCCTTCGTCGGCCATGCCTTCATCACCGCGCTCGAGGATTCGGGAAGCGCGACCGCCAAGACCGGCTGGGGGCCCGCCCACCTCGTCGTCGATGGCGATGACGGGCGGCCGGGCGGGATCGTCCCCGCCTATCTCAAGTCGCACAGCCTCGGCGAATATGTCTTCGACCATGCCTGGGCGGACGCGTTCGAGCGCGCGGGCGGGCGCTATTATCCCAAGCTCCAGATCGCGGTGCCCTTCACCCCGGCGCCGGGGCCGCGCCTGCTGCTGCGCGATCCGGCGCTCGCCCCGACCTTGATCGCCGCAGCCGAAGCCGTCGTCGCCCAGTTCGACCTGTCCTCGGCGCACGCCACCTTCATTGCCCCCGAGCAGGTCGGCAATTTCGAGGCGGCCGGCTGGCTGATCCGCACCGACCAGCAGTTCCACTGGGAGAACCGCGGCTACGGCAGCTTCGACGATTTCCTCGCCGATCTCGCCTCGCGCAAGCGCAAGGCGCTCCGCAAGGAGCGCGCCGCGGCGCTCGAAAGCGGGATCGAGGTCGAGCATCTGACCGGCGCTGCGATCACCGAGGCGCATTGGGATGTGTTCTGGACCTTCTATCAGGACACCGGCTCGCGGAAGTGGGGGCGCCCCTATCTCACCCGTGCCTTCTTCTCGCTGCTGTCAGAGCGGCTGGCCGACCGCGTGCTGCTCATCCTCGCGAAGAGGAACGGCCGCTACGTCGCCGGGGCGCTCAACCTGATCGGCGCCGATACGCTCTACGGCCGCTACTGGGGCAGCATCGAGGAGGTGCCCTTCCTCCACTTCGAGCTCTGCTATTATCAGGCGATCGATGCCGCCATCGCCCGCGGTCTGAAGCGTGTCGAGGCCGGGGCGCAGGGCGCGCACAAGCTCGCCCGCGGCTATCTCCCGACGCCCACCTATTCCGCCCACTATATCGCCCATCCCGGCTTGCGGAGCGCGATCGCCAGCTTCCTGCAAGCCGAGCGCGAGGCGGTGACCGAGGAGATCGAGGCCCTGGGCGAGATGTCGCCGTTCAGGCGGAGCGACTGACCGCCTCGCGCGCGAGCAGTTCGCGCTTGCGCTCGACGCCCCAGCGGTAGCCGGACAGCGAGCCGTCGGTGCGCACCACGCGGTGGCAGGGGATCGCCAGCGCCAGCGAATTCGCCGCGCACGCGCCGGCCACCGCCCGCACGGCGGACGGCGCGCCGATCGCCGCCGCCACATCGGCGTAGCTCATCGTGCGGCCCGCCGGAATGGCCCGAAGCGCTTCCCACACGCGGCGCTGGAAGGCGGTGCCGCGCACGTCGAGCGGCAGGTCGAGCGCCGTGGTCGGCTGCTCGACATGCGCCACGACGGTCGCAACCGTCCGCTCGAAATCGGCATCGGCCCCGATCAGTTCGGCCCTCGGGAAGCTGTCCTGCAGCTCCTCGAGCAGGGTCTGCGGATCGTCGCCCAGGCGAATGGCGCAGATGCCCTTCTCGGTCGCCGCCACCAGCACATGGCCCAACGAGCAGACGCCGACCGCGAAGCGGATTTGCGCCCGGTCCCCGCCCTTGCGAAACGCCGAGGGCGTCATGCCGAGCACGGCCGGCGCCTCGGCGTAGAAGCGCCCGCTGCCGCTGTAGCCGGCGCCGTAGATCGCCTCCGTCACCGAGCCGGCGCCTGCCAGCTCGATCCTCGCGCGTTCGGCGCGGCGTGCCGCGGCATAGGCCTTCGGCGTGACGCCGGTCAGGCGCTTGAACAGGCGGTGGAAGTGGAAGGGGCTCAGGCCGGCGCCCGACGCCAGGTCGTCGAGGCTCGGCGCCGTTTCGGCTTCGTCGATCTGCCGGCAGGCTTCGGCGACGAGGCGCGCGTGCCGCTCGGCCAAGCCGATCTCGTCGGGCCGGCAGCGCTTGCACGGCCGGAAGCCGGCCCGCTCGGCAGCGTCAGGATCGATATGGAAGGCGACATTCTCGCGCCGCGCAGGGCGCGACGGGCACGACGGCCGGCAGTAGACGCCCGTCGTCGCGACCGAATAGACGAAGCAGCCGTCCGCCGCCGTGTCGCGGTGCGCGACCGCTTCCCAGCGCTCGGCCTCGGTCTCGAATGCTGACATGGGTCCTCCTTATAAGCGGTTTTCATCCGCCCGGCAGGACCTATGCGTTCAGCGCCGCGCCCGCACTCCGGCGCTTGCGGTCGAATTCAGGCCGCGAGCGGCATCGCGCCGGCGAGCCAGGCGCGTGCCTGTCGCTGCGCCTCGGCGATCTCCCACGCCGACATCTCGGCCGCCACTTCGGCACGGTCCGCAAGCGCCTGCCGGTGGCCGGCCATCGCGGCGAGGTTGAACCATTTGTGCGCCTCGATCAGGTCGATCTCGACGCCGTGGCGCCCGACCGAATAGTCGACGCCCAGTTCGTAGCAGGCCTCGGCGCTGCCGCAGCGCGCCTGCGCCAGACGCTCGTCGATCAGCCGAGGCTGCGTCGCTTCGCTATAACCCATGTCCCCGTCCTCCCCAGAACGTGGGGAACTTCGGGCCTAGATCATAACGGACGGTTAACGGCCATATTGTCGATCAGGCGGGTCTTGCCGAGCCGGGCGGCTGCCAGCAAGCGCGCCGGGCGATCCAAAGCCGGTATCGGCTTGAGCGTCTCGGCATCGCGCAGCTCGACATAGTCGATGGGCCCGAAGCCGGCCCGTTGCAGCCGGTCGACAGCGGCGGCCAGCGCCTGGGCGACGCCCTCGCCCGCCTCGATCGCGGCCCGGGCCGCTTCCATGGCGCGGGGGAGTTCGGCCGCTCGCGTCCGCTCGTCGGCCGACAGATAGGCGTTGCGCGACGACAGCGCCAAGCCGTCGGCATCGCGCTGGGTGGGGTGGCCGACGATCTCAGTCGGGATGTCGAGGTCGCGCGCCAGCCGCCTGATCGTCAGCAGCTGCTGGTAATCCTTCTCGCCGAAGATCGCGACGTCGGCCTGCGCCTGGTTGAGCAGCTTGGTCACTACCGTCGCGACGCCGTCGAAATGGCCCGGCCGCGCCGCACCGTCGAGGTCGGCGGTGACGCCGGCAACGCTGACCGCCGTCGCGAAGCCGTTCGGATATATTTCCGCGACCGTCGGCGCGAACAGCAGGTCGCAGCCGGTCTGTTCGAGCGCGGCAGCATCTGCCGCCTCCTGGCGGGGATAGCGGTCGAGATCCTCGTTGGCGCCAAACTGCTTCGGGTTAACAAAGATGGTGGCGATCACCCGGTCCGCACGCCGCCGACCTTCCTCGACAAGCGCGAGGTGGCCGCCGTGGAGCGCGCCCATCGTCGGTACCAGCGCGACACGCTCGCCGGCGCGCCGCCAAACCGCGACGGTTGCGCGCAGGTCGCTGACGGTGCGGACGATCGGCATCGGCATGAATGGGCTCTTCGATTGACAGTGCGCCTCCCCTGTCGGAAACACAGCCCGATAAATCAAGCGTTTCGGTGGTGGGGCGAAATGACGGCGCATGTAATCGTTCTCGGCAACGAGAAGGGCGGAACGGGCAAGTCGACGACCGCGGTGCACCTCGCGGTGGCGCTCGCGCATGCGGGCTTCAGTGTCGGCGCGATCGACCTCGATGCCCGGCAGCGCACCTTCGCGCGCTACATCGAGAACCGCGACGCGTTCGCCAAGAACCGCGGGATCACGCTGCCGACCCCGGAAACGGCGGTGATCGCCGACGAGACGCCCGACAGCGACCGCGAACGGCTGATCGCGCAGGTCGCGGCGTTCGTGCGGACCAAGGATGCGGTGGTGATCGACACGCCGGGCCGCGACAGCGTGCTCGGCCGTACCGCGATGGCGGCCGCCGACACGCTGATCACGCCCTTGAATGACAGTTTCGTCGATTTCGACCTCATCGGCCAGGTCGATGCCGAGACCTTCAAGGTGAAGCGGCCGAGCTTCTATGCCGAGCTGGTGTGGGACGCCCGCAAGGCGCGCGCCAAGATCGACGGCGGCACGGTTGACTGGGTGGTGCTGCGCAACCGCCTGTCGACGCTCGAGGCGCGCAACCGCAAGCGCGTCGGCGGTGCGCTCGAGGAGCTGTCGAAGCGCATCGGTTTCCGCGTCGTGCCCGGCCTGTCGGAGCGCGTCATCTACCGCGAGCTGTTCCCGAAGGGCCTGACCCTGCTCGATACCGCAGCGATCGAGGACAAGAGCATGAGCCATGTGGCGGCACGCGCCGAGCTGCGTGAGCTGATCGCCAGCCTGAGCTTGCCGATGTGGGAAGCGATGCCCCAGGCAGCGGTGGCGTGATCAAGTTCCTGCTGCTCTTTGGGCTGGCGATCCTCGCCTACCTCTACTTCACCGGCCAGCTGAAGCCGAAGCGCGACGCGATGGGCCTCGATGAGGCGCGCGCCGTGCTTGGCGTCTCGTCGGAAGCCGATGCCGAGCAGGTTCGCGCGGCGCACCGCCGGCTGATCGCGCAGGTCCATCCCGACAAGGGCGGCACCGCCGAGCTCACCCACCGCGTGAACACCGCCCGGGACGTGCTGCTCGCCGCATTGAACCGCAGGCCGCCGAACGCGTCTTAGCATCGGGCCGTTCATACCCGCGCATTTGGTCACTCGCCCTGCTGATTGGCGTCGGCTAATTGCGCGCCCGTAACAACGCTTAGCCGGAGCTGCCGATGTCGCACATTTTCCATCCGACCACGTTGCGCGAGTATGACATCCGGGGCGTGATCGACCAGACGCTGGGCGCGGACGACGCCCGCGCGATCGGGCGGAGCTTCGGCACGCGGGTGCGCCGCAACGGCGGCCGCAAGGTCGCGGTGGGGTACGACGGTCGGCTGTCCTCGCCGATGCTGGAGGCCGCGCTCGTCGACGGCCTGACCGCCTCGGGCTGCGACGTGGTGCGGATCGGCTTGGGGCCCACGCCGATGCTCTACTATGCGGTCTACGCGCTCCAGTGCGACGGCGGCATCCAGATCACCGGCAGCCACAACCCGCCCGACTACAACGGCTTCAAGATGATGCTGGGCTCGGCCCCCTTCTACGGCGCCGACATCCGCAACATCGGCGAGCTCGCCGCTGCCGGCGACTGGGAGGAAGGCCAGGGCCAAGTCACGAGCGTCGACATCAAGGACCAGTATGTCGACCGCCTGCTCCAGAACTTCGACGGCAAGGCCTTCAGGATCGGCTGGGACGCCGGCAACGGCGCGGCCGGCGAGATCCTCGAGAAGCTGGCCGCCAAGCTGCCCGGCGAGCACAGGCTCCTCTACACCCAGATCGACGGCACCTTCCCGAACCACCACCCTGATCCTACGGTCGAGGCCAATCTGGTAGATCTGCGCAAGGTGGTGGCGGACGGCGGTCTCGACTTCGGCATCGCCTTCGACGGCGATGGCGACCGCATCGGCGCGATCGACGGCAAGGGCCGCGTGGTCTGGGGCGACCAGCTGCTGATGATCCTGGCCGAATCGGTGCTTTCGGAAGTGCCGGGCGGCACGATCATCGCCGACGTCAAGGCGTCCCAGGCGCTGTTCGACCATGTCGCGGCGCGCGGCGGCAAGCCCTTGATGTGGAAGACCGGCCACTCGCTCATCAAGGCCAAGATGAAGGAGGTGGACTCCCCTCTCGCCGGCGAGATGAGCGGCCACATCTTCTTCGCGCACGACTATTACGGCTTCGACGATGCGCTCTATGCCGCCGTGCGCCTCATCCGCGCGGTCTCGAAGCTCGGCGGCTCCTTGACCGCGCTGCGCGACGCGATGCCCGAGATGGTGAACACGCCCGAGATGCGCTTCCAATGCTCGGAGGAGCGCAAGTTCGAGGTGGTCCGCGAAGTGCTCGACCGGCTGCGCGCTTCAGGCGCGCAGGTCAACGAGACCGACGGCGCCCGCGTCAACACCTCCGACGGCTGGTGGCTGCTGCGCGCCTCGAACACTCAGGACGTGCTCGTCGCCCGCGCCGAGGCCAAGAACGAAGCCGCCTTGAAGCGCCTCCTCGCCGAGATCAACCACCAGCTCGAACAGTCCGGCGTCGAACCCGTCGAAGCTGGACATTGAGGCTGCCCGCCCTGATTGTGCACTGCACAAAACATTCTTGAAACATCAGGCCAGAAGGTTTATGTTGCACCGCAGCATAGCCGTCGACGTTGCGGCTATCCGCTTGAGGATAGAGGAAGACGATCATGGCCACCAAGACCGCTGAAAAGACCACCGACACCGTCAAGAATCAGGCGCAGGCCGCGTTCGAGCAGGCCGCCGGCCGCACCCGCGAGGCGATGGATCGCGGCGTGAAGTCGTTCGACGAGCTGAACGAATTCGCGCGCGGCAACATCGAGGCGTTCGTGCAGGCCGGCAAGGCCGCCGCGCAGGGCTTCGAGACGCTGGCGCAGGGCGCCGTCGAGTTCTCGAAGAAGAACCTCGAGGAGGGCACCGCCGCCGTCCGCACGCTGACCGCCGCGAAGACCCCGAACGAGTTCTTCGCCGCCTCGAACGACTACGCCAAGTCGTACTTCGACGGCGTCGTCGCCGAGATGTCGCGCGTCACCGAGACGTCGCTCAAGGTGATGGGCGAGGTGTTCGAGCCGCTGCAGAACCGCGCCGCGCTCGCCGCCGACCGTATCAAGTCGGCGACCGTCACCCGCTAAGCCAATCGGCTTACCGGATCAGATCACGGGCGGGTGCCACCGGCATCCGCCCGTTTTCGTTGGGCCTCAGATTTCCAGC
>JAEZQR010000301.1 GCA_023413015.1 Pseudomonadota bacterium | reverse complement strand
ACCTCGAACACCATGTGGTGGAGGCCCGAGCCGTCGTCGGTGTCGCCGATGTACATGCCGGGCCGCTTGCGCACGGCGTCCAGGCCGCGCAGCACCGTGATCGACTCCGCGCCGTACTCGCTCTTCTGCTTGTTCTGTTCGTCGCTCAACTCAGTCATCCTACGTAGCTGAGCCGCTCGGCGGCACGCTTCATGCGTGCCGTCACGCGGCTCAGGTCAGTAAGCGCCCTTCTTGGACGCCCACGAAGCTCGCGGCACCTTCCAGTCCCGCGAAAAGCGACCGGTCCGTTCCGGTCATCCAAACCTGTCCGCCGCTGCGCACCAGCCGCTCGAACAGCGCGTCGCGCCGTCCGGCGTCGAGGTGCGCGGCGACCTCGTCCAGCAGCAGCACCGGCCGCCGGCCCATCCGCTCGCCGACCAGTTCGGCGTGCGCGAGGATCAGCCCCAGCAGCAGCGCCTTCTGCTCGCCGGTCGAGCAGCGCTCGGCCGGCATGTCCTTGCCCGCGTGAACCACGATCAGGTCCGTGCGGTGCGGTCCCAGTGTCGCCCGGCCCGCCGCCGCATCCTGCCGGCGCCGCTGCCGAAGCTCGGCGGCGAACGCATCCTCGACGTCGCCCCCCACGAGCATCTCTAGCTCATTCTCCGCCCATCCGTCCACGCGCACACGCGCGCGTGCGAAAAGGCTTTCCGGCGCTTGCGCCAGCCGCTCGGCCAGCGCCGCCACCGTGTCGCGCCGGGCCTCCGCCACGCAGACCCCGTGCTCGACCATCTTGCGTTCGAGCGCGGCGAGCCACGCCGGGTCGGCCGCGCCATTCTCCTCGGTCAGCAGCCGATTGCGCGCCCGCATCGCTGCCTCGTAGCGCGCGGCGTGTCCGGCATGCTCCGGGTGCAGCGCCAAAGTCAGCCGGTCGAGGAACCGGCGGCGCCCGCTGACCCCTTCGACGAACAGCCGGTCCATCGCAGGCGTGAGCCACAGGATCGACAGCCACTCGGCGAGCGAGGCGACCGCGACGGCCGCGCCGTTCACCCGCACCTGCCGCCGCTCGCGGCTCGTCGGCGTCGTGCCGGTGCCAATCTCGATCGGCCCTTGGCTCTCGACCCGCGCCGCCACCGCCCAGGTGCCCGGTCCGCCCGTGCGCGCCAGTTCGGACAAGCCCACCCCGCGGAGCCCCCGGCCGGGGCTCAGGAGCGAGATCGCCTCGAGGAGATTGGTCTTGCCCGCGCCATTCTCGCCGGTGACGACGACCGGCCCGGACCCGACCTCAACCGTCTGATCCATATAGGAACGGAAGTCGCGCAATGCCACCCGCGCGACCCAGGAAGGGGCAGGAATCAGCCGATCTTCAGGCACGTCGCTGCACGGGCGCGAGGGTCATGGCAGCCTAGTAGTGAACCGGACCCGAAAGCGCGAGCCCACGCATGTTTGCCTGGCAGCCGTTCATGGCGTGCGGCAGGACATGATCACGCGCCAAGGGCG
Source organism: Pseudomonadota bacterium (assembly GCA_023413015.1). GTDB lineage: Bacteria > Pseudomonadota > Alphaproteobacteria > Sphingomonadales > Sphingomonadaceae > Sphingoaurantiacus. The sequence goes on along the minus strand of JAEZQR010000301.1, from coordinate 16,462 downwards.
CCATAACGATCCCGCCCGGGTTACTCGGGTCGATCCACGCCATCTCCTCGATCTCCGCGGCCGGATGCACGTCACCGACGATGCCGGCTCGATAGATCACCGCTTCGACCGTAAAGCCGGGTTCGTTCGCCGCCGGCGCCGAAAAGCAGCCGAGGAAGCGAAGGCTCGCGGGATCGACGGCTCCGCCCAATTCTTCGGCGATTTCGCGTGCGACCGTGGCATGCGGCGGCTCGCCGGCGTCGATCTTGCCGCCGGGAAGCATGAAGACCGCCGTCCCGCGCTTGCGCACGAGCAGGACCCGGCCCGCATCGTCCGTCACCAGCGCGGCGGCGATGCGGATGATCCGGGTCACACCCGCATCGGCATCAGCACGTAGAGCGCCGGCGACTTCTCGTCCTCGCGGATGAGCGTCGGGGCGGCGGCGTCGGCGAGGTGCACCTCGACCTGATCGCCCTCGATCTCGCTGAGGATGTCGAGAAGATAGCGCGCGTTGAAACCGACCTCGAACGGCGGCGAGACATAGTCGGCGGGCACTTCCTCGGCCGCCGTGCCGTTCTCGGGGCTGGTCACCGACAGCGTGATGCGGTCGCGGTCGAGCGAGAGCTTCACCGCGCGGGTCTTCTCGCTGGCGATCGCCGCGACGCGGTCGACGCCTTCGGCGAAGCTCTTCGGATCGACCTTCAGCAGCTTGTCGTTCGCGGTCGGGATGACGCGGCTGTAGTCGGGGAAGGTGCCGTCGATCAACTTCGAGGTCAGCGTCGCGTTGCCGAGCACGAGGCGGATCTTCGAGGACGACATCGACACCTCGACCTCGCCATCGACCTCATCGAGCAGCTTGCGGACCTCGGCCACGCATTTGCGCGGCACGATGATGTCGGGCATGCCGGCCGCACCCTCGGGCAGATCGGTGGTGACGCGCGCCAGCCGGTGTCCGTCGGTCGCCACCGCGCGGAGCTTGCCGTCCGCGACATGCATGAAGATGCCGTTCAGATAGTAGCGCGTCTCCTCGGTCGAGATCGCGAAGCGCGTCTTGTCGATGAGCTGCTTGAGCGTCTCGGCGGGCAGGCGGAAGCGCGTCGGCAGGTCGCTCTCGGCGATGACGGGGAAGTCGTCGCGCGGCAGCGTTGCAAGGTTCGACTTGAACCGGCCCGCACTCACCGTCATGCGGCCGCCTTCGGCCGACAATTCGACCTGGCTGCCCTCGGGCAGCTTGCGCGCGATGTCGAACAGCGTGTGCGCCGACACCGTCGTCGCGCCGGGCGTCGCGACGCTCGCCTCGATCGATTCGACCACCTGCAGGTCGAGGTCGGTCGCCATCAGGCGAAGCCCGTCGCTCGTCGCCTCGATCAGCACGTTCGACAGGATCGGGATGGTGTTGCGCCGCTCGACCACCGACTGGACGTTGCCCAGACACTTGAGCAGCGTCGCGCGTTCGACAGTCGCCTTCATTCTTGTCCTCGTCGTAAAATCGCCCCTGATTGCCGCCGACTATAGCGGGGAGGCAGGCGGCGCACAGCCGGAAAATCGCGCCGAAGCGATGCGTCAGGCCGGCTTGGCGCGAAGCTCGCGTTCGGCTGTCATCATGTAATCGCGCGTAATGGGAAGCGCGCGGCGGTCGCGGATATACTGCACCTGGTAATTGACCAGTCCGCCATGGCGGAACGCCGTGATCGCGCCGGCCAGATAGAAGGTCCACATGCGGTAGAAGCGCTCGTCGTACATCGCGACGATGTCGTCTCTGGCCGCCATGGTACGTGCATACCAATGCTCGATGGTGTGGGCGTAATGGAGACGCAGCGTCTCAACGTCCGAGGCGATCAGCTTAACACGCTCACTCGCCGACACGATCTCCGACAGCGCCGGGTTGTAGCCGCCGGGGAAGATGTACTTGGCGGTGAAGGCATCGGTGGTGCCCGGCCCGCCCATGCGCCCGATCGTATGGAGCAGCATCACGCCGTCGTCCGCGAGCAGCGACCGGCACTTGCGGAAGAAGGTTTCGTATTGCGGACGGCCGACATGCTCGAACATCCCGACCGACACGATCCGGTCGAAGCGTCCCTCGACCGCACGGTAGTCCATCAGTTCGAAGCGCACACGGTTGGCGACGCCGGCCTCCTGCGCCCGCCGGCGCGCGGTCGCCAGCTGCTCCTGCGACAGCGTGATACCGAGCACGTCGACGTCGGCGACGCGGTTGAGATACAGCGCCATGCCGCCCCAGCCGCAGCCGATGTCCAGGACGCGCTGACCCGGCTTCAACGCCAGCTTGGCAGCGATGTGTGCCTTCTTGTCGGCCTGCGCCTGCTCAAGGCTGTTCGACGGATCGGTGAAGTAGGCGCAGCTGTATTGACGATCGGCGTCGAGGAACAGGTCGTAGAGCCGGTCGCCGAGATCATAGTGATGCGCCACGTTGCGGCGCGAGCGCGCGGCCTGGTTCCATTCGCCGAGGCGCGCGAGCCACTTGCCGCCGCCGCGATTGAGCAGCTTGCGGCCATCGCCCCTGCCCCACGGCGCGTTCGACAGCACGAGATCGAGCAGCGCCAGCACGTCGCCCTGGTCGACGACGAGCCGCCCGTCCATGAATGCCTCACCGACCCCAAGCCGCGGGTTGCGCGCAATGCGGCCCGGCGTGGCAGCATCGGTGAAGCGGATCGCGACCGGTGGCCGCGCCGGATCGGGCGCGCCGAAGCGGTGGACCCGCCCGGCGGCATCCGTGACGATCAGCTCGCCCCGCTTGATGATGCGGGCGAGCAGCTTCGAAAGGAGCCACATGGGCTCAGCTTAGCGCGACACTCCCGGTATCCGCTAGTGCGACCTCGAAATGAGCTTCGGTCTTGGCCTTGATCTCGTCAAGCGTGACGCCCGGCGCCAACTCGACGAGGCGGAAGGGCTGGCCCTTCGCCGGCCGCTCGAAGACGGCCAGATCACTGATGATCATGTCGACCACGCCCTGACCGGTGAGCGGCAGGGTGCAGGCCTTCTTGAACTTTGCCTCGCCCGCCTTCGAGTTGTGCTCCATCAGCACGATGATGCGCTTGACACCGGCGACGAGGTCCATCGCGCCGCCCATGCCTTTCACCATCTTGCCCGGGATCATCCAGTTGGCGATGTCGCCGTTCTCCGCGACCTCCATCGCGCCGAGGATCGACAGGTCGATATGCCCGCCGCGGATCATGCCGAAGCTGTCGGCCGAGCTGAAATAGCTCGTACGGTCGAGCTCAGTGATCGTCTGCTTGCCGGCATTGATGAGGTCGGGATCCTCCTCGCCCTCGTAAGGAAAGGGTCCCATCCCGAGCATGCCGTTCTCGCTCTGCAGCGTCACGTCGATGCCGGGAGCGATATAGTTCGCCACCAGGGTCGGCATGCCGATGCCGAGATTGACGTAGAAACCGTCCTTCAGCTCGCGCGCGGCGCGTGCCGCCATCTCGTCGCGTGACCAGGCCATTATGCCGCCTCCCGCTTGCGGACCGTGCGCTGCTCGATGCGCTTCTCGTGGTCGGTGCCGAGGATGATGCGCTGGACGAAGATTCCCGGCGTGTGGATGCAATCGGGATCGAGTTCGCCCGGCCCGACCAGCTCCTCGACCTCGGCAACCGTCACCTTGCCGGCGGTCGCCATCATCGGGTTGAAGTTGCGCGCGGTCTTGCGGAACACGAGATTGCCGTATGGGTCGCCCTTCCACGCCTTCACGATCGCAAGATCGGCGACGAGGCCGGTTTCGAGGATATAGGTCTCGCCCCCGAAGTCCTTATGCTCCTTGCCTTCGGCCACCAGCGTGCCGACGCCGGTCTTGGTATAGAAGCCCGGAATGCCGGCGCCGCCCGCGCGGATGCGCTCGGCCAGCGTGCCCTGCGGGTTGAACTCCAGCTCGAGCTCGCCCGACAGATACTGCCGCTCGAACTCCTTGTTCTCGCCGACGTAGGAGGAGATCATCTTCCGGATCTGCCGGGTCTGGAGCAGCAGCCCCAGGCCGAAATCGTCGATGCCGGCGTTGTTCGAGATGACCGTCAGGTCCTTCGTGCCGCTGTCGCGCAAAGCGGTGATCAGGTTCTCCGGAATGCCGCACAGCCCGAAGCCGCCCGACATCACCGTCATTCCGTCGAACAACAGCCCGTCCAGTGCGGTGCGGGCGTCGGCGAAGACCTTCCTTGAGCTTGGGCTTGCCATCGAAGTTGAATCCCCATTCAGGTTTCATGGCGGCTCTAGCGCGCCGCTTCCGAAATGAAAAGGCCGGAGCGTCGCCACCCCGGCCTTTCGTAAGGCGATGTTCCTTCGATTAGAAGTGGAACGTGACGCCCGCTGCTACACGCGTCGTATCGAAACTGATCGTATCAAGCGTCACGCGCAACGCGGTGTTGGTGCCGAAGCCGAACTCACCGCCAATGCCGTAAAGGATGCCGCCATCGGTGTCGTCGCCGGGCAGACCGCCCAGGTCGAAGTCGATCTCCTGATAGCCGATGCGACCGAATACCATGCCGGTGCCGGTGCGGAAGCCGAGATGCGCGGAGGCGCCATATTCCGTGTCCTCGTCCGCATCGCCATCAATACCAAAGTTGTAGTTGCCCTCGACGCCGGCAACCAGCGTCTCGCCGACCGGCATGTTGTAGCCGACGTATCCGCCCACGAACGTGCTGTTGAAGCCGCCTTCGAAATCATGATAGCCGACCTGGGCGCCCGCATAGAGGCCCGAGCCCACTTCCTGCGCCTGCGCAGCGACCGGCAGCATCATCGCGGCAGCCGCCGCAGCGATGGGAAGAGCCTTCATGCTATCATCCTTCGCTCGCTCATATCGATGACCATATGGCCTATGGCGTGTAACGGGGCCGTTACGAGCCAGCCATGAGCGGGACAACGCACGGCAGGGCTTCTGGCATTCAGCTTGATTAACGGCAGCGGATGATTGTTGCGCCGACGCCACAGCGCCTAGAAGTGGAAAGTCATCCCTGCCGTGATGCGGGTGGTGTCGAACCCTATGGTGTCGAAGACCACGCGGAACGCGGTGCTCGTGCCGACGCCGAACTCGCCGCCGATGCCGTACATCATGTCGCCGTCCGAGCCCGGACCCTTGATGTCGATTTCCTGGTAGCCGATCCGGCCGAACACGATGCCGTTGCTGAGGCGGAAGCCGAGATGCGCCGAGGCGCCATATTCGGCCTTGGGGCCGCTGACGCCGAGGTTGGCGTTCGCTTCGACGCCGGTGACCATCATCTCGCCGGCAGGGATGTTGACGCCGAGATAGGCGCCGAGAAGGCCGCCCTTGTTGTTCTCGGCATAATGGTGATAGCCGCCCTGCAGGCCGACATAGGCGCCGAACCCGCGGTCGCTCTCCTGTGCCTGTGCGACAGCCGGCACCGATAGCGCGGCAACCGCCGCGGCGATGGCAACACGCCTCATCATTCCACCCCCGTGCTTCATCTCGGCTGCGTCCGTACGGGACAATTGTGGCAACAACAATCATCCCTGTCTCTCTTAGCAGGCGGCGGATGTGATTGTTGCCGCATCGCCACAGCGGCGATAGGCACGAACCATGTCTCCGGTCCTCTACATCGCCCGTCATGCCGAAACCGTGTTCAACAAGGGCGCGCGCATGCAGGGCGCGACCGCGCACACGCCGCTGACCCGCGCCGGAATCGCGCAGGCCGAAGCCATGGGCGAGGCGCTGGCGGGGCATCTCGGCCGTCAGCCCGACATCGACTTCTGGGCGTCGCCGGCCGGTCGCACGCTCCAGACCGCCGCGATCATCGCCGAGCATCTCGGCCACGACTATTTCGACGTTCGCACCGATCCGGCGCTGCTCGAGATCGGCATCGGCGAATGGGAGGGCCGGCGCTACGCCGACATCGTCGCCGAACAGGGGCCGATCGTCGATCCGGCGCGCGGGCTGTTCACCTGCCGCCCGCCCGGCGGCGAATGGTATCCCGACATCGCCGCGCGCCTGCTCGGCTGGCTCGATCGGCTCGACCCGGCGCGGACCGCGATCGTCATCACGCACGGCATGACCGCGCGCGTGCTGCGCGGCATGCTGGTCGGCGGCACCCCCTTCGAGCCCGGCTGCGTGCCGCTGGCCGACGGCGCGCCGCAGGGCACCATCTTCCGCGTCGAGCGCGGCGCCGAGGAAGCGATTCACCTCGGCACCGGCGAAGCGGTGATGCGCAAGGGCTTCTGACCTGATTCTCCCACCCTGCGGCAGCGATGCCTTTGTTTTGCCCCGCATCATCCTATATGGGCGGCCCTATGCAGATACCTGGCGCCATCGATCCGGTCCCCGTGCCGCGCAACCTCCCCGCGCGCGCCGACGGCCGCGTGGAGATCATCGGTCTCACCAAGCCCGAACTGCGCGAGGCGCTGGTCACTGCCGGCTTGCCTGAGGGCCAGGCCAAGATGCGCGCCAGCCAGATCTGGCAGTGGGTCTACAACCGCGGTGTCACCGACTTCGACGCGATGACCAACATCGCCAAGGACACGCGCGCGCTGCTGGCCGAGAAGTTCGCGGTCGGACGGCCCGACGTCGTCACCGCACAGGTATCGACCGACGGCACGCGCAAGTGGCTGCTGCGCAGCCACGACGGCCAGGAATATGAAATGGTGTTCATTCCCGACGCCGACCGCGGCACGCTGTGCGTGTCGAGCCAGGTGGGGTGCACGCTCAACTGCCGCTTCTGCCATACCGGCACGATGAAGCTCGTCCGCAACCTGACGCCGGGCGAGATCGTCGGCCAGGTGATGCTGGCGCGCGACGCGCTCGGCGAATGGCCGAGCCCGCCCGACGGCCGCCTGCTCACCAACATCGTCATGATGGGCATGGGCGAGCCGCTCTATAATTTCGACAACGTCAAGAAGGCGCTCGGCATCGTCATGGACGGCGACGGCATCTCGCTGTCGAAGCGGCGCATCACGCTGTCGACTTCTGGCGTCGTACCGATGATGGCGCGCGCCGGCGAGGAGATCGGCGTCAACCTCGCGGTCAGCCTCCACGCGGTGACGAAGGAGATCCGTGACGAGATCGTGCCGCTGAACAAGAAGTACGGCATCGACGAGCTGCTCGCCGCCTGCGCCGCCTATCCGGGCGCCAACAACGCGCGGCGCATCACGTTCGAGTACGTGATGCTCAAGGACAAGAACGATTCGGACGAGGACGCGCGCGAGCTCGTGCGCCTGATCCGCAAGTACAAGCTGCCGGCCAAGGTGAACCTGATCCCGTTCAACCCGTGGCCGGGCGTTGCCTATGAATGCTCGGACGACGAGCGCATCGCGCGCTTCTCCGACATCATCTTCCGCGCCGGCATCTCCGCCCCCGTGCGCACGCCGCGCGGGCGCGACATCATGGCCGCCTGCGGCCAGCTCAAGTCGGCCTCCGAGAAGATCACCCGCGCCGAGCTCGACCGCCGCGCAGCCGAGAAGGAACTGACCTGGGACACGGCGGCCTGAGCTTCGCGCTCGATCCAAAGCTCGACCCGGAACAGCTGGCCCGCGTCTTCGCCGAGCGGGGGCGGATCCATATCCCCTCCTTCCTGGCAGCCGACGGCGCCGAACGACTGTACCGGCACCTGCGCGAAAGTGCGGCCTGGCGCCTCGTCCTGAACAGCGGCGGCAAGGTCTTCGAGCTTGACCGCGCCACGCAGGAAAGCCTGACCGCGGAACAGCGCGAGAAGCTCGACTTGGGGGTGTTCAACGGTGCGCGCCTAGGCTTCCAGTTCCGCTTCGAAACGATCCGCGTGCCCGACCGGGACGCCGACCGGCTCGCGGAACCGACGCTGCTCAACGAGTTCGCCCGCTTCCTGTCATCGAAGCCGGTGGTCGACTTCTTCCGCCAGATTACCGGCGCCGGCGACATCGGCTTCGCCGACGCCCAGGGAACGGCCTACGGTCCCGGGCACTTCCTCACCGCGCATGACGACGATGTCGACGGCAAGCGGCGCCGCGCGGCTTACGTCTTCAACCTGACGCCCGAGTGGCGGGTGGACTGGGGCGGCCTGCTGCTGTTCCACGCCGCCGACGGCCATGTCGAGGAAGGTTATACGCCCCGGTTCAACGCGCTCAACATCTTCGCCGTACCGGCGGTGCATTCGGTCAGCTGCGTCGCCCCTTTCGCGGCGCACCGGCGCTACTCGGTGACCGGATGGTTGAGGGCTGGCTCCCCCGACTAAGTCCTCCGGCGATCATAACCACGCCGTTCGACCATAGCTGCCGTCACCTCATCGCAGAGACCGGAACCGCTTGGAATCCCGGCTGTTCGTCCCGCGCACCAGTCGAGGAGACGAGACGATGGCGGACGATCACGACGACAATCACCGTTCGGGCCGGGGTTTCGCATCCATGGACCCTGACCGGCACCGGGAGGTGTCGCGCCGCGGCGGGCAGATCAGCCGCGGTGGCGGCTTTGCGGCCAATCCGGCGCTGGCGCGCGAAGCGGGTCGCAAGGGCGGACAGGCCAGCCGCATGGGCGACCGAGGAGAGCATTGATGGATCGCAATCGCAACGAAGACATCACCCCTGAGGATACCGATCTGGCCGGCACCGGCCAGGAGCGGGGCCGCGATACCGACAAGCTGGCCCCGGACCGCACCGACAGCGGTGTCCAGCGCGGACGCGACGGCTTCAAGGGGCGGGCCGGCGAAGGCAACGCGCACCCAGGCAACGAATAAACCGGGCAACGAGTAAGGCAGCACCATGGCTGACAAGAAGAGCCGCGGCCGCCCCGAGCAGGGCGGCCGGACCGACGATCTTTATCCTGCGATGCAGCGGCGGAGCGACGGCATGGCCGCGCATCTTCCGCGTACCGGCGACGAGAAGCGCAGCGAGAGCGAGGCGCCGAACGACGAGCCCGGGTCACGCAGCGGCAAGACCATCCGCTAGACGAAACTTGCCAAGCGCGCTCGCCTCTCCCATGTGACGGGCGGGCAACGAAAGGGCGCGCATGGCCGAGTTCGATCACGCAGAAGACGGCGACCTCGTCGAGCCGAACGCGCGCGACGTCAACATCCCGCCGTCCGTTCTCGAGGCGGTGCGCGAGCTGATCCGCTGGGCCGGCGACGATCCGGCGCGTGAAGGGCTGCACGATACGCCCGGCCGCGTCGCCCGCGCCTTCCGCGAATATTTCCGCGGCTACGAGGAGGACCCCGGCGTCCACCTGTCGCGCACCTTCGAGGAGGTGGGCGGTTATGACGAGATCGTGCTGCTACGCGACATCCCCTTCCAGTCGCACTGCGAGCACCACATGGCGCCGATCATCGGCAAGGCGCATATCGCCTATCTGCCGAAGGACCGCGTCGTCGGCATCTCGAAGCTCGCGCGCGTGCTGCACGGCTATGCCCGGCGGCTGCAAGTGCAGGAGCGGCTGACGGCGGAGGTCGCCGACTGCATCTGGTCGTACCTCGAGCCCAAGGGCGTGGCTGTCGTGATCGAGGCGACGCACGCCTGCATGACCGCGCGCGGCGTCAATACGCCGGGCGTCACCATGACCACCAGCCGCATGATGGGCACCTTCCGCGAGGACGAGAAATCCAGACGCGAGGTGCTTGCCCTGATGGGACTTTAGACCCCGAAGCAAAGTGGTACTTTGCTGCAGGGCACCCTGAGCCCGCGTGGCTACTTCATTCCTGCGATATAGGCGCGGACCAGCGCCACCGCCTCGTCGTGCACCATCGTGCGGCCGAGCTCGGGCATCATCACGCCGGGTTCGGTCGATTCCATGCGGTAGAGCAGGATCGAGTCATCGGGATAGCCCGGCGCGATCGCGACTTCGCGCCCGCCGCTGCCGCGCCCGGCGGCGACCGGGCGCTTGCCGATACCGCGCGCGACAAGGTCAGGCTGGTCCCATTCGAGGAACAGCCCCGAGTTCGATGCCGGCCCCTTGGCGTTGTGGCAATGCGCGCAATTCACATCGAGATAGGCGCGGGCGCGGATGGCGACCGGGGCCTGCCCATCATTCCAAGCCGGAACCTTGGGGACGTTCGCGACGCCGGAGATCAAGCCCTGCCGAGCCCAGCTCGCCAGTTGCGTCGTGCCCAGGTTCCACGCCTTCGGCCCGATCGGGATGATCGCCTCCGCGCTGGCATGGCAGCCCTTGCACTGGTTGACGTTGGGCACGCTCCAGCGCACCTGCCGCGCCCGGCCCTTGGCGTCGGTCCAGCCCGCATCGAGCTTGGCGCCAGCCTTCTTGAGCACCGCCTCGGTGCCGTCGGCGTTCCAGACATAGGGCAGCGCCACCCAGCCGCCCGGCTTGTGGATCAGCAGGCGGGTTTCGAGGAAGCGCTCGCCACCGCCCGCCGGGTAGGTGAACGTCTTGACGAGCGTGGTCCCCACCGGAAAGTCGAGCACGCCCTGTGCGCGGTAGCCGATCGATTGGCCCGGCGGCACGAAGACGTAGCGATGCTTGAGCGCATAGTCGCTGAACAGTGGCGTATTAAGCGTATACGGCGTCACCCGTGCGTTGGGCACATGGGCGCGGGCGTCGGCGAACAGATGATAGGCAGCGAGCGTCGGCGCCGGTTCGTCCGCGAGCAGCGCCGCGACATCGACCGGCGGCGCGGGCGCTGAAGCGCCGAGCGCAAACCAGACCGATAGCGAGATCAGAACCCGACGCATGACAACCAGCTATCCCGTTACAGCACCTTCGGCTGGTCGGCGGGCAGCCGCACATCGGCGAGGCCGAGCGGCTTTGCCGGCGGCACCGGCGCCAGCGCCGGCTTGGCCGTCGCCATATCGGCGCCGGCCGCGGCCAAGTTGAGCGACAGCACCGGCGCATCGGCGCTGAGCGCGACCTCGTCCGATTTCTGCTCGCCCTTCAGCTGATAGGTCGCAGCCCCATCCCACATCACCGGCGGCAGCGTTCCGCCCACGGCCTTCGCCAGCTCGGCGCCGCCGGGGAACTGCGGGGCCCAGCCGCCGCGGCCGTACTTGTTGCCGTGGATCGCCACCCGACGCGGCAGCGGATTGTAGCGCGCATCGTCGAACGGCTGGCGGTAGGCGACCACCATCACATGCGCGGTCTGGTTGTCGGCCAGCTCGTTGCCGGCGACCTCGATGTCGCGGTTGGCCATTACCATGATGCCGGTACCGGTCGGCACGGTGGCGACGATATTGCCCTTGGGCGCGAAGTTGGGCGTATCGTTCGCGACCACCTGGTTGTTGGCGATGCGCACCGAATGGCCGCCCATCTTCGGCAGGTTGGGCAGGTCGAACACCAGGATGCCGCCGGCATTGTGTCGCGCCACGTTGCGCTCGACGACCGCGTTGGTCGAATTCTCGATCTCGATGCCGGCGACATTGTATTCGGCGGTCGAGTTTCGCACGACGATATTGTCCGACTGGCCAACGTAGATGCCGGCGTCCGACGCGCCGCGCACCGTCACCTTGTCGATCAGCACGTTGGTCGAGCTGACGGGATAGATGCCATAGGCGCCGTTGGTCTCCTTCGGCCCGCCGGTCCATTCGACGCGGAGGTCATGGAAGGTGATGCGGTCGGCGCCCTTGGCCTTGACGCCGTCGCCCTTGCTGTCCTCAATCGCAAAGCCGGTGAGCAGCACGCGGTCCGAGGTGACGAGCAATCCCTCGCCCGCGCCGGTCTGGCCCTTGAACGACAGCACCGTCCGGTCCGGACCAGCGCCCTTCACCGTGACGTTGTCGACATCGAGCGACAGGCCGTCGTCGAGAGCGAAGCGGCCGGCGGGAAGCTGGACCACGTCGCCGGGCTTGGCCTCGATCAGCGCGGACTGGATCGCCTCCTGCGCGTCCCCCTTCACCTCGACCATAATGGTCCTGGCCATAGCCGGCGTAGTGATTGCGGCAAGCAACGCGGCGCACAAAAGCGTCTTGGTCATTAGCGCTCCTCCCCAGGAATGCCGCCCCATAATGCCAGCTTGGCCGCCGATGCCAAGCTGGCGCTTCCGTGGCACCCGGCGGCCGAATAGGAACCAAAACGACCGTTGCTTCGTCATCTCCGCGCCCGTGGGGATGACGTTTGCGGGCGCGATGATTATTTTGCGTCCGAAACCAACGGAGGCCCTGCCGATGAACTACGCCCGCTTCGCCGCGCCCGTCGCGCTCGCCCTGTCGGTCAGCGCCTGCGGCGTCAATACGATCCCGACCTATGAGGAAGAGGCGAAGGCCCGCTGGGGCGACGTGCAGGTGCAGTATCAGCGCCGCGCCGACCTCATCCCCAACCTCGTCGAGACGGTGCGCGGCTTCGCGAACCAGGAACGTGAGGTACTGACGCAGGTGACGCAGGCCCGTGCGAGCGCCACGCAGGTGCAGGTCTCGCCCGAGCAACTCTCCGACCCGGCCGCCGTGCAGCAGTTCCAGCAGGCGCAAGGGGCGCTGACCGGCGCGCTCGGCCGTCTGCTCGTGACGGTCGAGAAATATCCGGAGCTGCGCAGCCAGCAGAATTTCCTCGCGCTCCAGTCCCAGCTCGAAGGCACCGAGAACCGCATCGCGGTCGCGATCCGCGACTACAACGAGGCGGTGCGCCAATATAACACCGAAATCCGCACTTTCCCCGGCGTGATCGGCGCGAAGGCGATCTACGGCGCCAAGCCGCTCCAGCCCTATCAGGCGGTGACGCCCGGCGCCGAACGTGCCCCGACGGTGAAGTTCTGATGCTCCCTCTCCCCGCCGGGGAGAGGGTTGGGGTGAGGGGCGCGAGCGTGAGCGAGCGAATTTGCCCCTCATCCCGCTCGCTGTTGCGAGTCATCTTCTCCCCGGCAGGGAGCGGATTCTGGCTGGCGCTGCTGCTTGCGCTCGTCGCCTTCCCGGCGCTGGCGGCACCGACGTTCCCGAAGCTCACCGGCCGGGTGGTCGACGCCGCGAACATTCTGCCCGAAGCGACCCGCGCCTCGATCACGGCGAAGCTCGAAGCGCTCGAGGCGAAGACCACCGATCAGGTGGTGGTCGCGACCGTGCCCGACCTTCAGGGCTACGACATCTCCGAATATGGCTATCAACTCGGGCGCGCCTGGGGCATCGGCCAGAAGGGCAAGGACAATGGCGTCGTCCTGCTCGTCGCCCCCAACGAACGCCGCGTGCGCATCGACGTCGGCTACGGGCTCGAGGGCACGCTCACCGACGCGCTGTCGAGCCTCATCATCCAGAACCAGATCTTGCCGCGTTTCCGCGAAGGCGACATGTCCGGCGGCGTCGAAGCCGGCGTCGATGCGATCGTCGAGCAGCTCGGCCTCCCGCCCGCCGAAGCGCAGGCCCGGGTGGCCCAGGCCGCCGAGGCGCAGCGTCAGGCGAACGAGCGGAGCGACGTCGGCCCCGGCGGCTTCTTCTGGCTGGCGCTCATCCTGTTCTGGCTGTTTCTGTCCTTCGCCCGCCGGCGGCACGGCCGCCGCTATCGCCGCAGCGGCGTCGGCGAGGCGATCCTCTGGGGTCTCGCGACGGGCGCGATGAACAGCCGCTCCCGCGGCGGCGGCTGGGGCGGCGGAGGCTTCGGCGGGGGCGGATTTGGCGCCGGAGGCGGCTCGTTCGGGGGCGGCGGCGCCTCGGGGGGCTGGTAGATGCTGTTCACGCCGGACGAACATGACCGGATCGCCGCTGCCATCACGGCCGCGGAGACCCGTACCTCGGGCGAGATCTTCGCGATCGTGACCGACGATCGGCCGCGTTACGACAGCGTTGCCTTCGCCGTCGCGACGCTCGCGGCATTCGTGCTGCCGCTGCTCATGGTGTTCCTCGGGCTCGATCCGCAGCGCCTGATCCCGTTCGACAGCGGCTGGCACAGCGGCGCGGAGCGGATCGACACGCTGCGCACCATCGAGGCCTATGCCGCGCTCCAGGTCGCGATCTTCCTGCTGCTGTTCGCGCTGATGCGCTGGACGCCGCTCGGTCTTTGGCTGACGCCGCACTCGATTCGGCGCGAGCGCGTCCATGGCGAGGCGATGCGGCAGTTCCTGGCGAAGGGGCTTCACGTCACCGAGGAGCGCACCGGCGTGCTGCTCTACGTCTCGCTCGCCGATCATGTCGCCGAGGTGGTCGCCGACGAAGGCATCTACGCCAAGGTCGCGCCGGAGCTGTGGGGGGACACGATCCTGGCGCTCGTGGAAGGCATCAAGTCCAATCGCCACGCCGAAGGCTTCATCCGGGCGATCGAGATCGCCGGCGCCGTGCTTGCCGACCATTTCCCGCCCCGGCCGCACAACCCGAACGAGCTGCCCGACAAGCTGATCGAGCTTTGACGCGGCCGGAACCGCAAGCGCGGAGTCCCGTTGACTCGCCAAGTTGAGGCGTCAGCCTCGCGAGCAGGACAGGTACTTCATGTTGCGTGACATTAGCGGCCGCGCAGCGCCGAAGGGCGCGAACGGCCTTCCCCTTCATGCGGCCGATCCGGCCGTCTTCCACCAGCAGCTCTCCCACTTCAACCGGCAGCGGCTCGCGGTCGCGGTCCCGCACGACGCCTGGGCGGCGGAGATCGAGCACGAGGCCGCGATGCGCCAGGCGGAAGGCGCCTGGATCGAGGCGGAGCGCGCCGCCGTCGCGGACTGGGCGGCCGAGGCGCCGACCCGGGCCGACGACTTCGTGGCCTGGTTCGAGGCGCTGAAGGAAGCCGGCCCCGGCCAGGGCGACCCGCTGTTCCCATGGTTGGCGGAGGAGGCGACCCGCGACGAGATCAAATGGTTCATCACCCAGGAGGTGGCGGGCGAGGCCGGCTTCGACGACCTCGTGGCGCTCACCCAGCTCAAGATGCCCGCCCGCGCCAAGATGGAGCTGGCCCGCAACTATTGGGACGAGATGGGCCGCGGCAACATCAGGGGCATGCATGGACCCATGCTCGATGCGCTGGCGAAGCGGCTCAAGATCGAGCCGACGATCGAGGCGACGGTGTGGGAAAGCCTCGCGCTCGCCAACACGATGGTCGCCTTCGCCACCACGCGCCGCTACGCCTATCATGCAGTCGGCGCACTCGGCGCGGTCGAGCTGACCGCACCCGGCCGCACCGCGCTCGTTGCCAAGGGCCTGCGCCGCCTCGGCTTCACCAACAAGGAGCGGATGTACTTCGACCTCCATGCCGTACTCGACATCAAGCATTCGGAAGCCTGGGACGCTGAGGTGCTGTGGCCGCTGGTCGACGCCGATCCCGACTGCGCGCGCTACATCGCCGAAGGCGCGCTGATGCGCCTGTCGTGCGGCGCCCGATGCTTCGCGCGCTATCGGCGCGAACTGTGGGACGAGCCAATGATGGAGGCGGCGGAGTAGCGCGCAAGCGGCGCAGCCGTTGAGCACGGCCGGCGCGACTTTGCCGCGACCGACGGTGGCGTAGCCCAAAGCCAGCCACCCCTGCTAGGCTTGCCGCCTCACGAAGGGGATCGGCCATGGCTCAGCCCGCGCGCAACGAAATCTACCTGCTGGCCGAGCATCTGCTCTCGTCGGGGCTCGAAGGACTGCCCGCGCGCGAGCGCCGCGTGATCGAGCACACGGCGCGACGGCTGGCGGTCGCCCGGCCGGTCCACCGCGAATATGCCGACGCGCTCACCTTCGGCGAGCGACTGGCCGACAAGGTGGCGAGCTTCGGCGGCTCGTGGACCTTCATCATGGCGTTCGGCGCCTTCATGGCGCTGTGGACGGGCGCGAACCTCTGGCTGCTGAGCCGCCCGTTCGACCCCTACCCCTTCATTTTCCTGAACCTGATGCTTTCCATGTTGGCCGCGATCCAGGCGCCGATCATCATGATGAGCCAGAACCGCCAAGCGGTCCGCGACCGCCTCCGCGCGGAGCAGGATTTCGAGGTAAATCTCAAGGCCGAGCTCGAGATCGCGGCACTGCACGAAAAGCTCGACCAGATCAGGAGCGACGAGCTGGCGGAGTTGCTGCACGGCATCCGCCGGGCGTAGCAGGCCGGCAGGCATCCAGCCGGCCAGCAGCTATTCGCGCGGCACGGGCCAGAGCCCGGAAGCGGGTCGCTCCAGAACGACGGCGGCGGCCGGGTGGAGCGAGGCGGGCGCCAGTCGCCCGTTCGCGGTGGCATCGGCGAGCCAGCTCTCGATCACGCCACCGGTCCGGTCGTAGCCATCGGCCTTGAGCAGCCCATAGAGGCCGGCGGCGAGCACATGCATGCCGTCGTCCGCCTTCCAGCGGTCGCGCGGACTGCGGGCAACGCCCACGCGCTCGCTGACGATCTGTTCGAGCGCCTGCGCCAGGTCTTCGTCGAACAGACCACGCAGCGAATTGTAGCCGAACGCTGGGTTGTGCTCCGTCACGATCCGCTGCAGCAAGCTGTCGCGTTCCAGCACCGACAGCGCGGCCCGCGCCGTCGGTCCGGTCATGTCGACCGGCGGATGCAGCATCTCGTGCGCGGCGTTCCGGACTACCGCCTCATCGGGGTAGTCGTGGTGGGTCAGGAAGTGCTGGCCGAGCACCTTGATGCCGTGCGGCTTGGAGAAATGCAGCAAGGTGACCCGGATGGTGGGGTCGAGACGCCGCCCGAGCAGGCGCTCCTGCTCGGCCACCACATCCAGCGTAGCCAGTCGGG
>JAEZQR010000270.1 GCA_023413015.1 Pseudomonadota bacterium | reverse complement strand
TGATGTTCGTCGGCGAGGCGCCGGGGGATCAGGAGGATCTGGCGGGCAAGCCGTTCATCGGCCCAGCGGGCAAGGTGTTCGACCGCGCGCTGGCCGAGGCCGGCATCGACCGCAGCGACGCCTATGTCACCAATGCGGTCAAGCACTTCAAGTTCGTGCCGCGCGGCTCACGGCGCATTCACCAGAAGCCCGACGGCCCCGAGATCAACGCCTGCCACTTCTGGCTCGCGCACGAGCGCGCGCTCATCAAGCCGAAGCTCACTGTGGCGCTGGGCGCCACTGCCGCCCGCTCGCTGCTCGGCAAGGTGGTGACGATCGCCAAGACACGAGGGGCACCGATCGAGCTTGCCGACGGCTCCGAGTGTTGGGTCACCGTCCACCCCAGCTTCCTGCTGCGGATCGAGGACGAGCACGCCGCCGACTTGGAGTATCGGCGGTTTGTTGCCGATCTGGCGCGCGTGAAGGCGCGACTGGCTGAACTAACCACAGCATAATGCCTGTATTTTAAGCAACAAAAATACACCGCCTATAATTTAGGCGAAAATTCCTTGCGCTGACGCTCTCAATGCTGCGGTGCAGCATGGGCGCGAACTCTGGCACGGCTTCTGCACTGCCCTCTCCAGCAGAGAGGGAGGTGCGGGGATGAAGTTCGTCGTGGCCGTCATCAAGCCGTTCAAGCTCGAGGAAGTACACGAGGCGCTGACGGGTCTCGGCGTGCAAGGCATGACCGTGACCGAGGTGAGGGGCTTCGGACGGCAGAAGGGCCAAGCCGAAATCTATCGGGGCGCCGAATACACCGTGAACATGGTGCCGAAGGTCAGGATCGAGGTCGCCGTGCCCGACGACCTCGCCTCCCGGACCATCGAGGCGATCCAGCACGCCGCGCACACCGGCACCATCGGCGACGGCAAGATCTTCGTACTCGATCTCGACCAGGCCGTGCGCATCCGCACCGGCGAAACCGACGACATAGCGCTGTGAAGGGGGAAGCGATGAGGATTTCGAAAACCGTCCTGGCGTGCGCCGGGCTCGCGGCACTGTTCGCTGCGGTGCCCGCGCTCGCACAGGAGGCTCCGGCCGCGCCCACGGTCGACAAGGGCGATACCGCCTGGATGATGACGTCGACGCTGCTCGTGCTGATGATGATCCTGCCGGGCCTGGCGCTGTTCTACGGCGGCCTCACCCGCACCAAGAACATGCTCTCGACGATGACGCAGGTCGGCGCCGTCGCCGCGCTCGCCATGCTCGTCTGGGTGACGTGGGGCTATACGATGGCCTTCGGCGACGGCGGCAATGCCGTCGTCGCCGGCTTCGGCAAGCTGTTCCTGCGCGGCGTCACGCCCGCCAGCACGGCGGCGACCTTCACCGACGGCGTCGCGATCCCCGAATATGTCTTCATCTGCTTCCAGATGACGTTCGCGGCGATCACCGTGGCGCTGGTCCTCGGCTCGGTCGTCGAGCGCATGAAGTTCTCGGCTGTGCTGGTGTTCGCCGTCATCTGGCTCACCATCGTCTACGCGCCGATCGCGCACATGGTGTGGGCCAGCAACGGCTACTTCTTCGGCCTCGGCGCGCTCGACTTTGCCGGCGGCACCGTCGTCCACATCAACGCCGGCGTCTCGGCGCTGGTGGCGGCGCTGATCCTGGGCAAGCGGATCGGCTACCCGGTCGAGCGAATGGCGCCGCACTCGCTCACCATGACGGGCATCGGCACCGGGCTGCTCTGGGTCGGCTGGTTCGGCTTCAACGCCGGCTCGGCGCTCGAGGCGAACGGCTCGGCGGCGCTGGCGATGATCAACACCTTCGTCGCCACGGCCGCCGGGCTGTCCTGGATGCTCGTCGAGCGGTTGGCCGGCCACAAGGCCTCGGCGCTCGGCTTCTGCTCAGGCATCATCGCCGGCCTCGTCGCGGTCACGCCGGCCGCCGGCAACTCGGGGCCGTTCGGCGCGATCGTGCTCGGCGCCGTCGCCTCGGTGGTCTGCTATCTCGCGGTCGCCGTGCTGAAGCCGCGGCTCGGCTATGACGATGCGCTCGACGCTTTCGGCATCCACGGCATCGGCGGCATGATCGGCGCGCTCGGCACCGGCATCGTCTACGCCCCGTCGCTCGGCGGCCCCGGCGACGGCTCGGTCGGGATCGGCGCGCAGCTGCTGATCCAGGCTGAAACCGTGCTCGCGACGATCGTCTGGGCGGCGATCGGTACCACGATCGCGATCTTCATCGCCAAGCTCGTCACCGGCCTGCGCGTCAGCGCCGACGTCGAACGCGAGGGCCTCGACCTCGGGGAGCATGGCGAGCGCGCCTACAACTACTGAGCCGCGCGGCTCGGGACCGTCCATTCATCAGAGCGAAGGGGGTAAGGTCATGATCAAGCGCGTAACGTTGGGTGTGGCCGTGCTGCTGGGGTCGTTCGGCACCGGCGCCTCGGCCCAGGAGACCGGCGGGCCGATCACCATCAGCGGCTCGGCCGCGCTCGCCTCGCAGTATCGGTTTCGCGGTATCTCGCTTTCGGACGAGGATCCGGCGTTGCAGGCCGGGATCACCGCCTCGCATGCATCGGGCTTCTATGTCGGCGCCTGGGGATCGAGCCTCGCCGGGTTCGGCAGCTTCGGCGGCTCGAACGTCGAGCTGGACCTCTACGGCGGCTACAAGATGGACTTGGGCACCGCGACGCTCGATGCTGGCCTGCTCTGGTATACCTATCCCGGCACCGACGGCACCGACTATGCCGAACCCTACGCCTCGATCAGCGGCGCCCTGGGGCCGGCGACTGCCAAGCTGGGTGTCGCCTATGCGCCCGACCAGCGAGCGATCGGCTCCAAGGAAAATTGGTATGTCTATGGCGACATCGCGAGCGCGATCCCCGAGACGCCGCTGACGCTCAAGGCGCATCTCGGCTATTCGACCGGCAACTCGGCGCTGA
>JAEZQR010000266.1 GCA_023413015.1 Pseudomonadota bacterium | reverse complement strand
TGGCCCGACTTCCCGCACCACAGCCTGATCGACGGCTATTTCAACGCCTATGTCGATCACTTCGGATTGCGGCCGCTGATCCGCTTCAACACCAGCGTCGAGCGCTGCGAGCAGCGTGGCGACGGGCGCTGGGACGTGACGCTGTCGACCGGCGAGACCAAGACCTACGACACGATCGTGGTGGCGAACGGCCATCACTGGTCCCCGAACGTGCCGCAGTATCCGGGCAGCTTCGGGGGCGTGCAGCTCCACGCGCACGACTATCGTACGCCGTTCGATCCAGTCGACATGCGCGGCAAGAACATCGTGGTCGTGGGACTCGGCAACAGTGCGGTCGATATCGCATCGGAACTCAGCCAGCGGCCGATTGCGAAGAATTTATGGGTCGCGGCACGGCGCGGCGTCTGGGTGCTGCCGAAATATTTCAACGGACAACCGAGCGACAAGACGCCCCTGCCGACCTGGATGCCGGGCTGGATGAAGCGCAAGCTCGCGGCCTGGGCGGTCAAGCGCACGGTCGGCAGCATGTCGGCCTATGGCCTGCCCGAGCCCGATCACAAGCCGCTCGAGGCGCATCCGACCGTATCGGGCGAGTTCCTGCTTCGCTGCGGCTCGGGCGACATCAAGGTGAAGCCAAATATCGCCGAGCTGATGGGGCGGCAGGTGCGTTTTACGGATGGTTCGGTTGAGGATGTCGACGTCATTGTCTACGCGACCGGCTACAAGGTGAGCTTCCCGTTCCTGTCGGACGAGGCCGCGCCGGTACGCGACAATCATCTGCCGCTGTTCAAGCGCATGGTGCAGGCCGATCCCAGGCTCCACTCGCTGTGGTTCATGGGGCTGGCGCAGTCGCTCCCCACGCTTGTCAACCTGGCCGAGCAGCAGTCGAAGCTGCTCGCGGCGTGGCTCACCGGCACTTATGCCCTGCCGTCGCCGGACGAGATGCGCGAGGCGATCGTGCGCGACGAGCGGCTGCATCGCGGCCACTATTACGCCTCGTCGCGGCACACGATGCAGCTCGACTTCGACGTCTATGTCCGTGACCTCCAGCGCGAGCTGAAGGCGGGGGCGGGCCGCGCGAAGAAAGTGCCGCAGGCGGCTTAGGCGAAGAGCTTCTTCAACTCGTTCTTCATGATCTTGCCGTTGGCGTTGCGCGGCAGCGTCTCGTGCTGGATGAGCACCTTCACCGGCACCTTGAAGGCGGCGAGGTGCTCGGCAACATGGGCGCGCAGCTCGGCCTCGGTCGCGTCCATGCCGGGCTTGAGCGTCACGACGGCGGCGGGCTCCTCGCCGAGCGTCTTGTGGGGAATGCCGACGATCGCGGCGTCCATCACCGCCGGATGATCGTAGAGGCAGTTCTCGACCTCGATGCAGTAGATATTCTCGCCGCCGCGGATCAGCATGTCCTTGGCGCGGTCGATGATGAAGACGAAGCTCTCCTCGTCGATGCGCGCGAGGTCGCCGGTCTTCACCCAGCCGTCGACGAAGGTCTGCGCGGTCGCCTCGGGCTTGTTCCAATAGCCCTTCACGACGTTCGGCCCCTTGCCCCATAGCTCGCCGACCTCATTCGGCCCGAGGTCGCGTCCGCTCGCGGGATCGACGATCTTCGCGTCGCACACCGGTACGGCCGGGCCGCAGCTGTCGGGGCGGGCGAGATAATCCTCGGCCATGTGGTGCGTGAAGGTGGCGCTGGTTTCGGTCATGCCCCAGCCGTTGCCGGGCTGCGACTTGGGCCAGGTCTCCTTGATCTTGCGCACCAGCTCGGGCGCGGACGGCGCGCCGCCATAGGAGACGGTCTCAAGGCTGGAGAGATCATATTTGTGGCGGTTGGGGTGTTCGAGCAGCTGCCACGCGATCGTCGGGACGCCACCGGCGCTCGTCACCTTCTCGCGCTCGATGATCGCCATCGCGGCCTCGGGCTCAAACTTGCGCATCAGGCACAGCTTGGTGCCGGCGGCGACGGCCGGGCCCAGCACGGCGAAGCAGCCGGTGGCGTGAAAGAAGGGCACCGAGAGCAGGTTCGCCTTCTGCGGGGCGTTCGGATCGGGCTGTGGCGGCGCCTCGCCGCGGCGCAGGTAGGAGCGCGCGAACGAGAGGCCGCCGGCCATGATGTTCGATGTGATGTTGCGGTGCGTGGCGAGCGCGCCCTTTGGTTTTCCGGTGGTGCCCGAGGTGTAGAAGATGGTGGCGTCGTCTTCGGGATCGAGCGGCACGTCTGGAAGCGGAGCGTCGGGGAGTGCGGCCCAGTCATTCACCTTGCCGATCACGTCTTCGAGACAGAAGATGATCGGATGCGCGATCTCGTCCTCCTCGCGGGTGACGTAGACTCGCTGCAGATCGGGGCAGTTCGGCAGATGCTCCGAGATGCGTTCGAGCCGCTCGGAATCGACGATCGCGACCTTCGCGCCCGAGTCGGTGAGACCGTATTCGAGCTCGGGGCCGGTCCACCAAGCATTCAGCGGCGTGACGATCGCGCCGATGACCGCACCAGCGAAGTAGGCGACCGGCCATTCGGGCAGGTTGCGCATCACGATCGCGACACGGTCGCCTTTCCGCACGCCATCGGCCTGCAGCCGGTGCGCGAGCGCGATCGTAGCGCGCGAGAAGGCTTCGAAGCTTGCGCGGTCGTTCTCGTAGGTGAGGAAAATTTTCTGCCCATGCACGCGACCGGCGAGGAAGACCTCGCGCAGCGTCGGCGGCGCGTTCTTCCAGACGCGGGTCTGGATGCCGCGGATGAGCTTCTCCTCCATCTCGAACGGCATGCCGGGCGCCGTGAGCATGGCATGCGCCTGCGCGATCGACATCGCAGGCCAGTTGGGCTGATTCACACGAAACTCCCCGAACAGCGCCGGACATTGCCGGACATTATCTGACATTTAGTGGACGTTTTCGTGCGGCTGGTCGGGCGCGGCAACCTCCCAATTTCGACGCAACAGCGGATGGCGGATGGCATAGGCCAGCAGCGCCGCGAGCCCGATCGCGCCCAGCAGATAGGGGGCGGGCTTCGACAGCTCGTAGAGCCCGATGCCGATGGCCGGTGCGAAGATGAAGCAGGCGCCGTTGACGCTGGTGACGGCGCCGGCAACCGAGCCCTGCTCCTCGTCGGAGACCATCAGCGAGGAGCCGGCGGTGAAGCCGGGCCGCGCGAAGCCGTAGCCGAGGCTGGTCAGCGCATAGGCGACGACGATGCCGTAGTAGCTCGGTGCGAGCGCGATCCCGAGCGTGCCGATGCCGGCGAGCGTCGAGCCCCAGCGCATCAGCGCGCCGGGCGTCATGTGCAGCAGGCGGATGAGGCCCCATTGCGCGAGCAGGGTGGCGACGGCGCCGGCCATCAGCGCAATACCGATGAACGGCTGCGCTTCGGACGGGCTGTCGCCCAGCCGGTCGATGATGAGGAAGCCGAGCGCCTGGCCGGTCGCCGCCTGGATGCTTCCCGAGACGAAACCGTAGATCATGAAGGGCCGGATGCGCGGGTCGCGCCACGACAGCTGCGCCTTGCGGCCGCGGGCGGCGGCGACGGCGGTAGCGCCGGTGGGCGCGCCGCCGATCGTCGGCATCGAGGCGGCGGCGCCAGTCCCCCGCCGGTATTCCGGGCTGTCGTCGGGCAGCAGCCGCCGCGCGGTGACGAGCACCATGAGCGCGATGAGCGCGAACGCGAACAGCGGCCCCGACAGGCCGAGGATGGGAACGACGAAGAAGGGCGCGACCGCCGGCCCGAGGATGGTGCCGAGGCCGAACGCCGACGACAGCGTAGCGAGCGCGTTGGTCCGCTCGTTCTCGCTGGTGCGGCTCGCGACATAGGCCTGGGCGGCCGGGTTGGCAGCGGAGCCGAAGATGCCGAACAGGCTGCGCGCGGTGGCGAACAGCGCGAAGGTGGCGACCGCCGCGAGCGCGCCGGTGAGCCCGGCATAGATGATGGCGGCGCATAGCAGCATCGACACGCCGAAGCCGGCGACGCCGACCTGCATCAGCGCCTTGCGGCCGCGCAGGTCCGACTGCCGTGCCCAGAAGGGCGCCGAGAAGGTCCATAGCGCCGCCGAGAAGCTGAAGATGATCGCGATCAGCATGTCGGGGATGCGGATCTCGCGCCCGATGGCGGGCAGGACCGACTGGAGCGCGGTGTTGCCCGCCGCCGTCACCAGCAGCACCGTGAAAACAATCATGAAGTCACGGCGCGGCAGGTTGCTTTCGGTCATGGCGCCTGAATGGCTTGGCGGAACGATGTTGCCAACCCTGACAAAAGCATTTGCGTGCACCTGTCATGCCGCTCGATTACGCTCGGGCGGAACGAAGTCCTGTTGGAGGCGCCGGCCTATGAAGTTCTACAACTCGATCGGACCCAACCCGCGTGTGGTGCGCATGTTCGCGGCCGAGAAGGGGATGCCGCTGGAAACGGTCGAGGTCGACCTGATGGGCGGCGAGAATCGGCGCGACGAATATAAGTCGCGCAATCCGAGCGGCACCACGCCGGCGCTCGAGCTCGACGATGGCCGCTGCATCGCCGAGATCGTGGCGATCTGCGAGTATCTCGAGGAGAAGCAGCCCGAGCCGTACCTGATCGGCCGCACGCCTGAGGAGCGCGCCGAGACGCGCATGTGGGCGCGCCGCATCGATCTCGGCATCGTCGAGCCGATGACCAACGGCTTCCGCGCCGCCGAAGGGCGGCGGCTGTTCGAGAACCGCATCAAGCTGGTGAGTCCCGAGGCGGCGCAGGAGCTGAAGGCGATCGCGCGCATCAAGCTGATGTGGCTCGACGGGCAGATGCAGGGCCGCGAGTTCGTGTGCGGCGACCGCTTCACGCTGGCCGACGTGCTGCTGTTCGCGTTCCTCGATTTCGGCGGGCAGGTCGGTCAGCCGGTCCCGGCCGAGGCCGGGTGGGTGCAGTCGTGGTTCGACCGCGTCAAGGCTCGCCCCAGCGCGTCGGCATGACGCGGCTGCGGCACCAACGCGCCGCTTGAATGTTCACGTCATTCCGGTCATGCGGGAGCCGGAACTGTTGCGACAGGGAAACGAGGGCGTGATGGAGCGAGCGGTTGCGATCGAGGGTGGAAGCCGGCTGCTGGAGCGGGCGCCGTCCAAGCGAGAGCAACTGGTGCTGTTCGCCAAGAACTTCTTCAAGCACCCGAAGATGCTCGGCTCGATCATCCCGAGCTCGCGCTTCCTGATCGACAAGCTGCTGGCGCCGGTAGACTGGGAGAAGGCGCGGCTGTTCGTCGAGTACGGCCCCGGCATCGGCAACATCTCGGTCGAGGTGCTGCGCCGCATGCATCCCGACGCCCGGCTCGTGCTGTTCGAGCTGAACGACGATTTCGCCGAATTCCTGAAGGACTCGTTCCGCGACCCGCGCCTGCTGGTGTTCCACCGTTCGGCGGGCGACATCGTGAAGGTGCTGGCGGAGCAGGGTCTCGGTCAGGCCGACTATATCATCTCGGGCATCCCCTTCTCAACGATGCCCGAGCCGGTGCGCAACGAGATCGCCGACGCCACGCATGAGGCTTTGAAGCCTGGCGGCCAGTTCCTTGTCTACCAGTTCGCGCCCAAGGTGCTTGAGGTGATCGAGCCCCGCTTCGCCCAGATTGGCCGCGAGTTCGAAGCACTCAACGTCCCGCCGGCGCAGATCTACTACGCGAAGAAGTAGAGCGCGGCACAGCCGGCGCTATCGTTTCAGCCGCCTTGCGCGGCGGGATGCGTCGGCCTGTTTTACATAACCGTAGCACAGCATAGGCACAGGCGCGCCGGCTAACGTTTGTAATGTCAGGATTAGACATCGCAGGAATGGTTCTTGCATCTCGTTTGCAGAAGCGGGGCCATGGAGGCGCCTTATGTCTCTCCGCATGTGCACAGCCCTTGCCGTTTCGGCTGCCTGCCTCGCGCTGACACCACAGCCGGCCGTCGCTGAAACCGTCTACACGATCACGCCGCTCGTGACCGACAGCCAAGCCGCACTTACCGCTGCCGGCTTCGGCCAAGCCGTCACCGTCGACCCCAACCTCATCAACCCATGGGGCGTGTCGCTCTCACCAACGGGCCCCTTCTGGGTGTCGAACCAGGGCAGCAACACCTCGACGCTGTATGACGGCGATGGCAATCCCTTCCCTATCGGCAATCCGCTCGTGGTCGACATTCCGCATGCCGGCCCGCCGGCTGGACCGACCGGGCAGGCATTCGTCGGTGGCACCGGCCTGAAGGTGCCGAGCGGCGGCGACGCGATCTTTGCGTTCGCCAACCTCGACGGCTCGATCTCGGCGTGGACGCCCGGCACGACCACGGCTCAGGTCGTCGTGCCGGCCGGCACGACCGGAACGGCCGTCTACACCGGACTGACGATCACCGGCACCGGCGCCGATACCCGGCTCTATGCCGCGAACCATGCGAGCGGCCGCATCGACGTGTTCGACTCCAATTACCAGCCGGTGAGCACGGCGGGTAAGTTCGTCGATCCAGGCGACAATCCGAACGGCCTCCTCCCGTTCAACGTCAAGGCCATCAACGGCCAGATCTACGTCACCTATGCCATACCGGGTGATTCAGCCGACGCGGCCCCGCTCGGCAGCGGGTTCGTCAGCGTGTTCGATATGGACGGCAACTTCGTACGCCGCTTCGCCAGCGACGGGCAGCTCGCTTCGCCGTGGGGAGTGGCGCTCGCGCCCGATGGCTTCGGCGACTTCTCGAACGCGCTGCTGATCGGCAACTTCAACGAGGAGTTCGGACATATTGGGGCCTATGACCCCACCAGCGCCGCCTTCCTGGGGTTGCTCGCGGACGCCAACGGGACGCCGCTCACCATCCCCTACCTCTGGGAGATATTGTTCGGCAACGGCACGCTGAGCGATGCCGGCGACCTCTACTTCGCCGCCGGTATCGGTGACGAGCAGCACGGCCTGTTCGGCGAGATTGCCGCGTCGGAGGCGATTCCCGAACCGGCGACCTTCGGTCTGATCGGCCTCGGCATGCTGGCCATTGCCGCCCGCCGCCAGACAGGCGCTGCGAGGTCTGTCGCGAACGTCGCTTGAACGCGGTCGCGAACCGTTGGGAGCCAGGAAGGCGGTCGAGATCGCATAGCGCTCGGTGAGCCTCTGCTGCATGCCGATCAGTCGACGAAGGTCATGCAGGAGAAGCCGATGCCGCGGAATGTCGCCCATCCCGAGCGTCACGCGGTGTCGCGGATCGGTTGGCTGCGTGCCGCCGTCCTCGGTGCCAACGACGGCATCGTCTCGACCGCCAGCCTGATCGTCGGCGTCGCAGCCGCGGCGCAGGGGCGGGGCGAGATCCTCATCGCTGGGGTGGCCGGGCTGGTGGCCGGCGCGATGTCGATGGCGGCCGGCGAATATGTCTCGGTCAGCTCGCAGGCCGATACCGAGCGGGCGGATCTGGCCCGCGAACGCACCGAGTTGGCTACGCAGCCGGAGTTAGAGCTGAACGAGCTGGCGAGTCTCTACACCAAGCGCGGTGTCGAGCCCGAGTTGGCGCGCAAGGTCGCAACCCAGCTCATGGCGCGCGATGCGCTTGCCGCCCATGCCCGCGACGAGCTCGGCATCACGGAGACGGCCACGGCCCGGCCGGTGCAGGCGGCGTTCACCTCGGCGCTCACCTTCGCCGCCGGGGCGGCGCTGCCGCTCCTCGTGGCGCTTCTGGCGCCGCCGTCGATCGTCGTCGCAGCGGTGTCGTTCGCCTCGTTGGCCGGTCTGGCGCTGCTCGGCGCCGTCGGCGCCCGCGCGGGTGCCGCACCGGTATGGAAGGCGGTGGTGCGGGTGACCTTCTGGGGCGGGATCGCCATGGCAATCACCGGCGGCGTCGGCAAGGTCTTCGGCGTGGCTGCCTGAGCGGTGGCTCAGCCGGTGGGCGCCGACCGCGTCCGGCGCTCGTCCCAAGTGACGTACAGGCACGCCGCGATGATGATCGTCGCGCCGGCCCAGACCTCGATCCGCGGCAGCTCGTCGAAGAACAGCCAGCCGAGCAGCGCGGCCCAGGCGAGCGCGGTATATTCGAGCGGGGCGAGCACCTGCGCTTCGGCGCGAGCGTAGGCGCGAGTCATCAGCCAGACCCCAATGCAGGTGAAGCCGCCCGCAAGCAGGAGCCAGCCGAGCGTTTCGACACTGGGCGTCTGGCCGATGCCGACGGCAAAGGGGCTGAGCAGGACGGCGGGGACGATGCCGCCCATCAGGATGACGATTGCGGGACCGTCGCGGCTGGCGCGGCCGCGCAGCAGCACGAGCGACGTCGCCCAGGCGACGGCGGCGAGCAGCATGAGGAGGATGCCGAAGGTGCGCTCCGGCGTGTCGGTGGCCGAGGGCGCGCCCTGCGTCGTCACCAGCACGCCGGCGAAGCCGACGATGCCGGCGGCGAGGTTCGCAAGGCGCGGTCGTTCCTTGAGCAGTGCCCACGCGATGAACGGGATGATGAGCGGCGCGACGAACGACAGCGTCACGGCTTCCGCGAGTGGCAGCACGGTCAGCGCCCAGAAGAAGGACGTCGCCGAGAAGGCCATGACGGTGCCGCGGATCGCATGCGCGCGCAGCACGTCGCGGGTGAGGCGCGGGCGTCCCGCCATGAGCCAGAGCGGCACGGCGAAGACGAGGCTCATGATGCTGCGCCCGAAGGTGGCGCTGAGCGGGTGGAGCGAGGCGACGACATGCTTCATCGCCGCGTCCATTACGCACAGCGCGGTGACGCCGCCGATTGCGATCAGCACGGGGGAGACGGCAGGAGCCTGGGCAGGTGGATCGGCGCGCGACATGGCAGCCTTGCTGGCCGCCGAGGCTCAAGCTGTCAACGGCTGGTCAGCGTGCGCGACATCGCGAAGTCGGCGGTGGCGAACAGCCAGTAGGACAGGCGCCAGACCAGCCGGTTGGTCCAGGTGGCGGCGCGCGCGTAGACGGCGGGCTTGATCGGCTGGCAGCGGGCGAGCTCGCGCGCGAACAGATCGCGCGCCAGCGCGGCGAAGCGCGCGTCCTCGACGCGCAGCATCACCTCGAGATTGAGGTAGAGGCTGCGCATGTCGAAATTGCCCGATCCGATGTAGACGATGTCGTCGATGACGATGAGCTTCGCATGGAGCGCGCGCGGCCGGTATTCGAAGATGCGCACGCCGCGGCGCAGTAGCGAGCCATAGGTCGCCCAGGCGGCCGACCGCGACATCGGCACATCGGTCTTGCCGGCGGTGATCAGCGTCGCCTCGCCGCGGCGGGCCAGCCGTCCGATGAAGCGCAGCCAGCGCTGGTTCGGCGCAAAATAGGCCATCATCATGTGCAGCTGACGGCCGATGCGAAGATCATTGCGCACCTGTTGCGCATAAGGGCTGATCCGCCGCGACGGGCCGCCGAAGATCCAGCGTACGGAGCCATCGGTCTGCGTCAGCGTCGCGAGGATGCGCCGCAGGGCGATCAGCGTCGAGCGCTTGGCGGTGATCCAGTCGTACAATCGGTCATAATAGGTCGTCAGATGATCGACCGCCGGGCCTTCGATCCGCAGGCCGAGGTCGCGCCACGCCTCCGGATGGTTCGGGTCGAAATAGGGATCGGCGACGTTGAAGCCGCCGATGATCGCGGTGCGGCCATCGACGATCGCCATCTTCTGGTGGTTGCGCAGCAGATAGCGACGGCCCCAGTTCGGGTGGAAACGGCAGAAGCCGGCACCGGCATCCTGTAGCGGCTTGAAGAAGTCCGCGCTGGTGTCGCTGCTGCCGAAGCCGTCGACAGCGAGCCGGACCTTCACGCCGCGACCGCAGGCGGCGATCAATGCCTCGCGCACCTCGTGGCCGACGACATCCGCCTCGAAGATGTAGAACAGCATGCGGATCTCGGTGCGGGCGCCGGCGATCAGGGATAGCAGCTCCGCGCGGGCCTGCGGCCCGTCGGCAAGGAGCATCAGGCGGTTGCCTGCGACCTCGATCACCGTCTTGTTGGTCTCGCCGACCTCCATCGCGTTCCGCCTGCCCTCGCTTTCCGTCCGTAACAATCCGCCACCGGCCCCGTGGCTCCATATAGGGAGCCGGTCGCCGGGAAGAGAGAGGTTGCTCGGGCGAGGCGAGGGGTGGGCGCCGACAGGGTGTGACAAGCCGCCGCAGCGCCGTTATGTTGCGCCCGTAATGATCTTTGGAGGGGCAACATGGCCAAGGTTCTCGAAAATCTGTCCTGGGCGCTGATCCTCGGCATCGTGCTGATGCTGGCGCTGCTGTTCGGGCTGCACGGCGACGTACTCGGCGATCCCAACTGGGCGCAGGCGTTCCTGCGCTACCTGCACGTGTTCTTCGGCATCCTGTGGATCGGACTGCTCTACTATTTCAACTTCGTGCAAATCCCGACGATGCCCAAGGTGCCGGCCGAGTTGAAGCCGGGCGTGTCGAAGTATATCGCGCCGACCGCGCTGTTCTGGTTCCGCTGGGCGGCGGTCGCCACAGTCGTCCTGGGTCTCGCGATCGCCGGCCACCTCGGCTACCTCGCGCCGGCGCTGACGCTGCAGGCGCCGTTCCGTCTGATCGGCATCGGCATGTGGCTCGGCCTCATCATGGCGGCGAACGTCTGGTTCGTGATCTGGCCGAACCAGAAGAAGGCGCTCGGCATCGTTGAGGCGGATGCCGACACCAAGGCGAAGTCGGCGCGCGTGGCGATGCTCGCCAGCCGCACCAACCTCGTACTGTCGCTGCCGATGCTCTACGCGATGGCGACCTATCAGTCGGCTGCCGCTTAAACCGCGGTTGCCTTAAGCGAAACGGGGCGCTTCGGCGCCCCGTTTCTGTTTCTAGGAGGGATCAGACACGATGCCTGATCCCTGGCAGATGAAGGATTAGCGCATCCCGGGGACGTTCAGCTTCGCGTCGTCCTCGTTGGCGGCCTTCATCGAGTTGCCGGCATATTTGGCATATTCGCCGCGTGCGATGGTGCGGTTGTGGACCTCGTCCGGGCCGTCGGCGAGGCGGAGCGTGCGGATGCCGGCGTAGGACTTGGCGAGACCGTAGTCCTGGCTGACGCCGCCGCCGCCGTGCGCCTGGATCGCGTCGTCGATGATCTTGAGCGCCATACGCGGGGCCGCGACCTTGATCATCGCGATCTCGTTGCGCGCTACCTTGTTGCCGACCGTGTCCATCATGTACGCGGCCTTGAGGCAGAGCAGGCGGGTCATTTCGATGTCGATACGCGCCTCGGCGATCCGCTGCTCCCACACGCTGTGGTCGGCAATGCGCTTGCCGAACGCCTCACGGCTGAGCAGGCGGCGCGTCATCTTCTCCAGCGCCACTTCCGCCGCGCCGATTGTGCGCATGCAGTGGTGGATGCGGCCCGGCCCGAGGCGACCCTGCGCGATCTCGAAGCCGCGGCCTTCGCCAAGGATAATGCTTGAGGCCGGCACGCGGACGTTGTTGAGGATGACCTCGGCATGGCCGTGCGGCGCGTCGTCGTAGCCGAAGACGTGCAGCATGCGGACGATCTCCACGCCCTTGCTGTCGAGCGGCACGAGGATTTGTGACTGCTGCAGGTGCCTGGGCGCCGACTTGTCGGTCTTGCCCATGACGATCGCCACCTTGCAGCGCGGATCACCGACTCCGCTCGACCACCATTTGCGGCCGTTGATGACGTACTCGTCGCCTTCGCGGCGGATCTCGGTCTCGATGTTGGTGGCGTCGGACGAGGCGACCGCCGGCTCGGTCATCAGGAAGGCCGAACGGATCTCGCCGTTCGACAGCGGTACGAGCCACTGATCCTGTTGCTCCTTGGTGCCGTAGCGTGCCAGCACCTCCATGTTGCCGGTATCGGGGGCCGAGCAGTTGAACACTTCGGACGCCCAGCCGACGCGGCCCATCTCTTCGGCGAGCGGGGCGTATTCGAGATTGGTGAGCTGCGTGCCCTCGAAATGATACTCGTGCACCGGCTTGCCGCCATGGCTCGGCGGCACGAACATGTTCCACAGGCCCTCCTTGCGGGCCAGCGGCTTCAACTCCTCGATGATCGGGATCACCTTCCAGCGGTCGCCGCCTTCGTTGAGCTCGCGGTCGAAGCGCTCGACATTCGGGTAGACATGCTTGTCCATGAACGCGCGGACGCGGGCGATCAGGTCCTTGGTCTTGTCCGAATATTCGAAGTTCATGGGCTTTCTCCCGAATCTCTGCTGGTCCGCAGTCTAGGACGCGTCCGCGCGCTCGCGCACTGTCTATTCGCGGGGGGTGGCGAAGCTGAGCGTCACGGTGCTGGCCGACGGAGCGACATCGACGGCGGCGGTGTCGAAGCTGATCGTCGCACCGCCCGGCAGCGACTCCAGTGGCGCAGGCGACGTCCATGACGCGACGAGCGTGCCGTTCGCATCGCGCAGTTCGGCGTGGAGCGGCGGGATCGGCAGCTCGACCTTGGTCGGGTTCTCGATGCGGCCGTTGATGGTGAGCACGTTGCGGCCGTCGAGCACACGGCCCCAGTTCGGCTCATAGGCCTGGAGGCGGAGCGCGGTACCTTCCATCTTCGGCTCCAGCCGCTGCCCGAGGTCGACGCCGCCGATGCCGCCGGGCTTGAGCAGGACGATCAGCGCCAGCAACAGGACGGCCAGTGCGGCTGCCCCCCAGGTGAGCAGCGGCGCCGGATTGCGACGCGGTCGGTTCTCCTCCGTCGGGCGGCGAGGTGCGTAATCGGCCGATAGGCGCGGAGCGGGCGCGGTGGGCACCGGCTCGGCGGTCCAGCTGGAGGGCGGTGGCGGAGGCGCCGCAGGCGCCACACGTTGTTGGGGTTCGGGTTGTGGTGGCGGCGGAGCGGGCGGGTCTTCTTCGGCGACCGGCTCCGGCGCCGCTTCGGGCGGTGACTGGTGCCAGCCGGTGCCGCACGCCACGCAGCGCACGGCACGGCCCGTCGGGCCGATCGCCTCGTCGGCGATGAGATAGCGTTTTCCGCAATTAGGACAGCTGATGATCATCGGCGCTCGCGTCGATTTTCGGGGCGACTAAGCATGTTGTCCGCGCCAGCGCAACCACGCTGGACGCTTGACCGACGCCGTGCCAGTAAGTTCGGCGAAGGGCTAGGGGTGGTGAGCAGCGTCGTCAGCTTCGAGAATGTCGGCTTGCGCTACGGCACGGGTGCCGAGGTGCTGCGCGATCTGAGCTTCGCGCTCGATCGCGGCTCGCTGCACGTGCTGCTCGGCTCGTCGGGCGCGGGCAAGACCTCGCTGCTCAAGCTCATCTACCTCGCGCAACGTCCGACGCGCGGCCTGATCTCGATTTTCGGCCAGGAGGTGACGGCATTGCCGCGCGAGGCGCTGCCCGCCTTGCGCCGCCGCATCGGCGTGGTGTTCCAGGATTTCCGGCTGGTGCCGCACCTGAGCGCCTTCGACAATGTGGCGCTTCCGCTGCGCATCGCCGAACGGCCCGAGCCGGAAGTGCGCGCCTATGTCGAGGAAATGCTCGAATGGGTCGGGCTCACCGACCGCATGGCGGCGCGGCCGGCGACGCTGTCGGGCGGCGAGCAGCAGCGGGTGGCGATCGCGCGGGCGGTGATCGGCCGCCCCGACCTGCTGGTCGCCGACGAGCCGACCGGCAACGTCGATCCCGAGATGGCCGACCGGCTGCTCCACCTGTTCCAGGAGTTGAACAAGCTCGGCACCACGATCGTGATCGCGACGCACGACATGCATCTCGTCCATCGTCTGCCGGACGCGAAGATGATGCACCTGATGGGCGGCACGCTCGTCGATCCCGCCAGCGCAGTAAGGCAGCCACCGACGCCGTTCCGCCCGGCGAGGGCGTCGTCATGACGTGGCGCCTCGTACCGATGGGCCAGCGCCACAGGCTGCTGCCGCAGGGGCAGGGGCAGGGGTCGGGCGGGCTCGTGCCGTGGGTGATCGCGGTGATGAGCTTCCTGACCGCGCTCACGCTCGCCGGCGGCATCGCGCTCGCGAGCGGCGCGAGCGGCGTTGCCGGCGAACTCGGGCGCACCGCGACCGTGCAGATCGTGCAGGCGAATCCGGACGTCGCCGCGCCGCAGGTGCAGGCCGTCATGGCCGCGTTGCGGAGCGAGCCCGGCGTTGCCTCAGCGCGCATGCTCGGGCCGTCCGACATGCAACGGCTGCTTGAGCCATGGTTGGGGCGCGGCAACGTCACGGCTGATCTGTCACTGCCATCGGTCATCGACGTGAAGCTGCGGCCCGGCGCGGATGCGGCTGCCATCGAGCAGCGGCTGCGCCAGCGGGCGCCCGATGCCCGGCTCGACGAGCATGCGCGCTGGCTGGGGCCGCTGTTCGCGCTCGCCCGCTCGCTCCAGTGGCTGGCAGCGCTCGTCGTCCTGCTCGTCGCCGGGGCGACGGTGGCGGTCGTCGCACTCGGCGTGCGGTCGGGGCTCAACGTCCATCGCCCGACCATCGAGCTGCTCCACATGATGGGAACCGAGGACGCGACGATCGCGCGGGTTTTCCAGCATCGCTACCTGGGCTACGGACTGCTTGGAGGCTTGGTGGGGGTCGGATGCGCGTGCGGCATTCTCGTCATCGTGGGGCAGTTGATCCGGCGTATGGACGGCGGCGCGCTCGGCGCGCTCTCCCTCCCGTGGGTGGGGTGGCTCGCGGTCGCCGTGCTGCCGCTCGCGGCCGGACTGCTCGCAATGGCAGCCGCGCGGGTCAGCGTGGCACGCGCGCTAAGGGCGCAGCTGTGATAGGCATCGGCGGGCGCCTGCTGGCGTTCGCGGTCCTGATCCTGGTTGGCTGGTTCGTCTGGTTCGTCGTGGGGGTGCCGTCGCCGCTGGCGCCGGACGTTCGTACAGACGGTGTCGTAGTATTGACCGGCGGGCCGGGCCGCGTCGCGCGCGGCATCGAGCTGATGCAGGCGGGGGCAGCGAAACGCATGCTGATATCGGGAGTCGATCCCAAGGTGCGGCCCGTCGAGCTCGCGGCCCGTTACAATGTGCCCGAGAAGCTGTTCGACTGTTGCGTCGACCTGGGACGCGAGGCGGTCGACACGCGCTCGAACGCGCAGGAGACGGCGGCATGGATACGCCGCAACCGCTATAGGAGCGTGCGGCTGGTGACGGCAGCCGATCATATGAGCCGCGCGCAGCTGGAACTGGAAGCGCGGGTGGATGAAGGCGTCGAGGTAATCGCCGACCCGGTACCGGTCGAGCGGCCGTTGGGATTGATGCTGCGCGAATTTTCGAAATATGCGCTTCGTCGCGCGGCACTCGTCGTCGGGATCTAATTCATGGCCGTTATCCGCTCTGCGTTGTTCACGCTGCTCTTCTATCTGGGCTCCGTACCGATCGTGTTCTTCGGCGCGCTGCTGAGCCTCGTCTGGCAACCGGCGATCCGCGGCACGGCGCGGCTGTGGGCGAGCTGGTTCCGGGTGTTGCTGCCGGTGCTCGGCATCCGCGTCAGGGTGCGGGGGACGGTGCCGCAGCATGCGGTGATCGTCGCATCCAAGCACCAGTCGGCGTTCGAGACGATCGCCACGCTCTATCTGTGGGACAATCCGGCGGTGGTGCTGAAGGCCGAGCTGATGCGCATTCCGTTCTGGGGGCTGATCGCGCGTCGCCACGGCGCCATTCCCGTCGAGCGCGATGCCTCGACCAAGGCGATGCGCACGATGATGCGCGCGGCGGAATCGGCGATCGCCGACGACCGGCCGATCGTCATCTTCCCCGAAGGCTCGCGCATGGCGGTCGGCGAGGCGCCGCCGCTGAAGCCGGGCGTCGCGGGGCTCTACAAGTTGCTCCGGCTGCCGGTGGTGCCGGTGGCGCTCGACAGCGGGCGGGTGTGGCCGCGCCGCGCGTTCGTAAAGCGGCCCGGCACCATCACGATCGACTTCGGCGAGCCGATCCCCGCCGGGCTCGACCGCCGCGAGTTCGAGGCGCGCCTCCACGCCGCCATCAACAAGGATCCGACCGCCTGATGCGCCGCGTGCCGATCTGGACGACGTTGCTGCCGCTGGTTGCCGGCCTGTCCGTCTATTGGTGGTATTGGGACCAGCAGCACGACGCGTTTCGTGCAGGACTTGAGCGGGTGCTGGATCGCGGGCAGGCGATCGAGGTCGGCGGCTTCCCCTATCGACTCGAAGCCACGCTCGGCCCGGTCACGCTGCGTCGCGAGGGGCAGGACTGGTTAATCCAGGGATCGGCCGCCGAGGCAATCGTCAACCGCCAGCCGTGGCGGCCGGACCCGACGATCATCCGCCTACGCCACCCCCAGTTCCAGCTCGCCGTACCGAGCGTGACCGGCGCCCGGCTCGATGTCGAAGGCGCTGCGTCGGAGACGAGCCTACGCTGGAACGGCGACCGCATCGCGCGTCTGTCCACCGCCGTGCAGGACGCGGGCGTCTGGTTTGCGTTGCTGCCGGCGCCCGCGACCGCCGGGCAGTTCGAGCTGCACTTCCGCGAGACGCCGGCCACGCTCGACCCGGCAAGCCGTGCGCCTACCTATCCCGAGCAGGCGCAGCTCGTGCTTGCCGGCGAGGGCTTGCGCTTCGGCAACGGCGATCCGCTGACATTTGCTGCCGAGGCCGGACTGACGGCGGCGATGCCGGTGCGCAGCCTCGCGGCCTGGCAGACGGGCGGTACCATCGAGCTCAAGCGGTTGACGCTGTCGGACAAGACCGGCGAGGTGCTGTCGATGACGGCGACGCTCGTGCCGGGTAGCGACGGCAGACCGCGTGTCGCGGGCACGGTCGAGACCGTCTGCCCCGTTGCCGTTCTCGCGGCTTTCCGAGGTCGGCAGCCTACGACGGAAGAGCGCCGCACCCGGAAGCCCGTGCGCCTTGCCTTCGAGGGGATGCCGGGCGACTTCGATCTGATCGAGCCCGCCGCCGCAACCGCCAAGCGACCGGTTCGCGGGCAGGAGCCGCCATGCCCGCTAATAAGACGCTAAAAAATTTCGGCTGCGGGACAAATTAACCTTAACCGGTAAGCGCCTATCAACGGCCTCGGCTTAGGGTCAGGCGCATGTCGACCTACGAAGATCGCCGCCGCACACCACGCATCAAGGTAAACGCCGTTGCCCAGCTTACCGCGGGCGGGCTTACCCGGTCCGCCCGGGTGGCCGACGTATCCCCCGGAGGCGTGCGCCTGGAAGTCGGGCCACGGCAAGTCCCGCCGGGCACCCGCGTCTATATCCGCCTCCCGCGCTACGGGCTCCGCCAGGCCAAGGTCGTCTGGAGCGGGGAAGGGCACATCGGCATCGAGTTCGTCGAGCCGTTGGGCCTAATGCGCGTGGCGGAGCAGGACCTGCGGGCCAAGCAGGCGGCGAACGCCTGACCGGCGTGCGCCCGCAGCGCTAATCCTGTTTCCGTCCGAAGTCGGCGGCCGGCGTATCTTGGCCGGCGTCGATGATCGCCCGGCGCACCGCGCGCGAGCGGGTGAAGAGGGCGTGCAGCGTCTC
Organism: Pseudomonadota bacterium; assembly: GCA_023413015.1. GTDB lineage: Bacteria > Pseudomonadota > Alphaproteobacteria > Sphingomonadales > Sphingomonadaceae > Sphingoaurantiacus. Next base: position 4,814 of record JAEZQR010000266.1, on the reverse strand, counting down.
GCCGTCGCCCCAGCGGATCGCGCGCTGAAGCGCGGTCAGGTCCTCAGAGAAGCGTTGCAGCACTTCGAGCACGGCGTCTTTGTTCGACAGGAACACGTCGCGCCACATCGTCGGGTCCGACGCCGCGATGCGCGTGAAGTCGCGAAAGCCGCCAGCCGAATATTTGATCACCTCGGACCGCGTCACGTCCTCGAGATCGGAAGCCGTGCCGACGATCGTATAGGCGATGAGGTGCGGGAGGTGGCTCGTCACCGCGAGCACGAGGTCGTGGTGACGGGCGTCCATCACCTCGACGTTGCTGCCCAGCGCGGTCCAGAAGCTGCGCACGCGTTCGACGGCGACGGGATCGGTGCCTTCGGGCGGCGTGAGGATGCACCAGCGGTTCCTGAACAGCGTCGCGAAGCCGGCATCGGGACCACTGTTCTCGGTACCGGCGACGGGATGCGCGGGGACCACGGGCACGTCGGGCAGCGCCGCCATCAGGTCGGCGAGCACCTGCGCTTTCACCGAGCCGACGTCGGAAACGATCGTGCCGGGCGACAGCTCGGGCGCGATCTCGGTCGCCACCGCGCCGACTGCACCTACTGGCATGCACAGGATCACGAGATCGGCGTCGACCACCGCTGCTCCGGCGCCGTCCGCCACGTCGTCGAGCAGGTTCAGCTCGCGCACCCGTTCGCGCACGGCCGGGTCGGCATCGCTTCCGGACAGGCGCACGGTGGGCATGCTCGCGCGCACGGCGCGGGCGACCGACGAGCCGATCAGCCCGAGACCGATGATCGCAACCCGGGCGAACGGAAGCATTGTTAAGCGGCCTGTTCCACGAACCGGCGCAGGGCATCAGCGACGCCGCGGGTTTCTTCCTCGGTGCCGATCGAGATGCGCAGGCCGTGGCCGAGGCCCTGCTTGGGCAGCCAGCGGGTAAGATAGCCTTCGGCGGTGAGGAACTTGTTGGCGGCTTCCGCCGTGATCGCACCGCCATCGTCGAAGGTGACGAGGATGAAGTTCGCGGCCGACGGCACCGCTCGCAGGCCGGCGTTGCCGAGCTTGCCGATCTCGTCGGCGAGCCAGGCGCGCCAGCGCGTGTTGTGATCGCGGCAGTGCTTCACCCAATCCTGGTCCGCAAGCGCGGCGAGTGCACCGGCCTGGCCGGCGCTCGTCGCGTTGAAGGGGCCGCGGATCTTGTTGATCGCGTCGATCACCGACTGCGGTCCGTAGCCCCAGCCGATACGCTCGGCAGCAAGGCCGTAAATCTTCGAGAAGGTGCGCGTGGTGATGACGTTCGGCTCGGTCCGGGCGAGCGCGATGCCGTCCTCGTAATCCGGATCGTCGATATATTCGGCATAGGCCGCGTCGAGGACGAGCAGCACGTCCTTGCGCAGCCCGGCATGCAGACGCGCTATCGCCTCGCGGCCGATCACCGTGCCGGTCGGATTGTTCGGGTTGGCGAGGTAGACGATCCGCGTGCGCGGAGTGACGTGCGTCAGCAGCTGATCGACGTCGGCGGTGTAGTCGACGTCGGGTGCGACGACCGGCGTGGCGCCCGCGCGCATCGCGGCGATCGGGTACACCATGAAGCCATGGCGGACGTAGAGCACCTCGTCACCGGCCGAGGCATAGGCCAAGGCCAGCAGCTGCAGGATCTCGTCCGAGCCGGTGCCGCACACGACACGCTCGAGCTCAAGGCCATGGTGCGCCGCGATCGCCTCGCGCAGCTCGTAGGAAGCGCCATCGGGATAGCGGTGCGCCTGAGCAGCGACTTCCGCCATGGCGGCGATGGCCTTTGGGCTCGGCCCCAACGGGTTCTCGTTCGACGAGAGCTTGATCACGCGCGTGGCGCCGTCGGCCTTGGCCCGGCCGGGCACATAGGCGTCGATAGCGTCGATCCAGGGTTTCACGATGGGTCCGTTCATGCCGCGCTTCTGCCGGGCACGGCGCGGAATGGCAAGCGATGGGCGTGAGCTTCGCGCTCTGCTAAGCGGGCGCGATGAAGCTCACCGACCTCGAAACGCCTGCCCTCCTGCTCGACCGTGCGAAGATGATGGCAAACATCGCGCGCATGAATGCGGCGGTAGCGACGCATGGCGTCGCGCTGCGGCCGCACCTGAAGACGGCGAAGAGCGCCGAGGTGGCGCGGGCGATGACCGAGGGGTGGTCAGGCGCGGTGACGGTGTCGACTCTGAAGGAGGCCGACGAGTTCGCTGCCGCCGGCTACCGCGACATCCTCTATGCGGTGGGAATCACGCCCAACAAGCTGGCACACGCGGCGGCGCTGATCGGGAAGGGCGTCGATTTGACGCTGATCCTCGACAGCGTGACAGCAGCGCAGGCCGTGGCGGCGTTCGGGCGCGAGCACGGCATCCGCTTCCCGGTGCTGATCGAGATTGATAGCGATGGTCATCGCGCCGGCGTGCGGCCGGATGACGCCGAGGCGCTGGTCGCGATCGGCCGCGAGCTTACGTCAGGCGCCGAGTTGCGCGGCGTGATGACCCACGGCGGCGGTTCGTACGGTGCGACATCGCCCGAGGCTTTGGTCGCCCACGCCGAACTGGAGCGGGCGGGGGCGGTGCGCGCGGCCGAGACCTTGCGCGCGGCCGGGCTGCCCTGCCCGGTGGTAAGCGTTGGGTCGACTCCGACCGCGCTGTTTGCGCGAGACCTCACGGGCGTCACCGAGGTGCGCGTCGGCGTCTATGTGTTCTTCGACCTCGTGATGGCGGGGCTCGGCGTTTGCCGGGAGGAGGAGCTCGCGCTGTCGGTGCTGACGAGCGTGATCGGGCATCAGGCCGAGCGCAGCTGGCTGATCGTCGACGCCGGCTGGATGGCGCTGTCGCGCGACCGCGGCACGCAGGGCCAGCGCGTCGATCAAGGCTATGGCCTGGTATGCGGCGCAGACGGGCATGTGATCGGCGATCTGGTTGTCATATCCGCCAACCAGGAGCATGGCATCGTCGCGCGGCGTGATGGCAGCGCACTCGACATGAGCCGCTTTCCAATCGGGACGCTGCTGCGGGTTCTGCCGAACCATGCCTGCGCGGCGGCGGCGCAGCATGGTCACTATCAGGTCGTCGAGGATGGGCGGGCCGTTGCCGAATGGCCGCGCTTCGGAGGGTGGTGATGGACGAGATCGAGCGCATCAGCGTACCGGGCGCGGTTCCGCCCGCGGGACATTATTCGCCGGCGACCGCATGGCGCGACCTGGTGTTCGTATCCGGCCAGCTGCCGGTCCGGCCCGACGGCACGCACACCGCCGACCAGCCATTCGAAGTGCAGGCGCGGCAGGTGCTCGCCAACCTATTCGCCGTGCTACGGGCCGCGGGTTCATCGCCTGAGCGCGTGCTTAAGGTGACGGTATATATTGCCGGCATCGGGCACTGGCCCGAATTCAACCGCCTCTATGCCGAAGCGTTCGGTGCGGCGAAGCCGGCCCGCGCCGTGGTACCGGTGCCCGAGCTTCATCACGGCTACCTCGTCGAAGTGGAGGCGGTTGCGGCGCGATGACGGGGATTGCCTCAGTGTCGCTGCAGGATTTCCCGGAGGATCAGCGCTTCGGCCTCGACCGGCGCGTGCGGCTCGCCAGGCCGCTGACGCTCGATTCCGGCGCCACCCTTACGCCGGTCGAGATCGCCTACGAGACTTATGGCGTCCTCAATACCGATCGCTCGAACGCGGTACTGATCTGCCATGCCCTGACCGGCGACCAGCATGTCGCGAGCGAGCATCCGCGCACCGGTAAGCCTGGCTGGTGGACGCGGCTGGTGGGCGAGGGGAAGCCGGTCGATCCCGCCCGCCACTTCATCGTCTGCGCCAATGTGCTCGGCAGCTGCATGGGCTCGAGCGGGCCGGCCTCGACCGATCCGGCGACCGGCCAACCTTACGCAATGCGCTTTCCGGTCATCACCATCCGCGACATGGTGCGCGCGCAGGCGGTGCTGCTCGATCATCTTGGCGTCGGGCGGCTGCTCGCGGTGGTCGGCGGCTCGATGGGGGGGATGCAGGTGCTCGAATGGGCGGCGACCTACCCTGAGCGCGTGCGCTCGGCGGTGGCGATCGCGACCACCGCGCGCCATTCGGCGCAGAACATCGCGTTCCACGAGGTCGGGCGGCAGGCGATCATGGCCGATCCCAAGTGGCGCGGCGGCGACTATTACGCCGCGAACGACCCGCCGGCCGCCGGCCTCGCCGTCGCGCGCATGGCGGCGCACATCACCTATCTGTCCGAGGAAGGGCTGACCGCAAAGTTCGGGCGCCGACTGCAGGAGCGCGATGCGCTGTCGTTCGGCTTCGACGCCGACTTCCAGATCGAATCCTATCTGCGCCATCAGGGCATCCGTTTCGTCGAGCGGTTCGACGCCAACTCCTACCGCTACATCACCCGGGCGATGGACTATTTCGACCTCGCCGAGCGCCATGGGGGCAGCCTCGCGAACGCGTTCCAAGGCACGGCGACGCGCTTCTGTGTCGTCTCGTTCACCAGCGACTGGCTGTATCCGACCGTGGAGTCGCGGCGCATTGTGCATGCGCTCAATGCGGCGAACGCGCATGTCAGCTTCGTCGAGATCGAGACGTCGCTTGGCCATGACGCTTTCCTGCTCGACGTGCCGGAGATGAACCGTGTGGTCGACGGCTTTCTGCGCGCTGGAGAGGCGGCATGACCCTGCCTGTCGGCTACCGTCTGTCCGAGGACAAGGCCGAGCTTCAGCTTGACGTGATCCACGACTTCCTGAGCCGCAGCTACTGGTCGCCGGACATTCCCCGCGAAATCGTCGCACGGGCGATCGAGCATTCGATGTGCGTCGGGGTCTATGATCCGGCCG
>JAEZQR010000225.1 GCA_023413015.1 Pseudomonadota bacterium | reverse complement strand
TCCGCCAGGATCGGGCGGACGGTCTTCGTGTCGCGGCCGTCGATGCGGCGGCCTTCCTTGAGGATCGCGGTGCGGACGATCTCCGCCTCAAGCTTCTTGACGAGCTTGATCGCGACCATCTGCTCCTGGGGTGAGCGATCGGCCATCGCCTCGCGCGCCTTGGCGCGGGCGGCGTTGAGCTGGTCGGCGCGATCCGACTTCAGCGTCGTCTTGTACGCCTTGGCGATGTCGTCGCCGATGAGCTTCTTCAGCTCGGCCTTCATCGCCGATGTGTCGTCGCCGGTCTTCAGCTCCCACGGGTCCTTCGCGGCCTTCTCGGCGAGCTCGATGATCGCGTTGATGACGGTGCGCGAATGCTGGTGCGCAAACATCACGGCGCCCAGCATGACCTCTTCCGAAAGCTCCTTGGCTTCGGATTCAACCATCATCACCGCGTCTTGCGTCGCGGCGACGACGAGGTCGAGGTCACCCTCGGCCACCATCTCGTCGGTCGGGTTCAGCTGATACTCACCGTCCTTGTAGCCGACGCGCGCGGCGCCGATCGGACCCATGAACGGCACGCCCGAGATGGTGAGCGCGGCGGACGCCGCGACCATCGCGAGGATGTCGGGCTCGTTCTCGCCGTCATAGCTCAGCACCTGGGCGATGACATTGATCTCGTTGTAGAAGCCTTCGGGGAACAGCGGGCGGATCGGGCGATCGATGAGGCGGGAGACGAGCGTCTCCTTCTCGGTGGCGCCGCGCTCGCGCTTGAAGAAGCCGCCGGGGATGCGGCCCGCGGCCGAATATTTTTCCTGATAGTGGACGGTCAGCGGGAAGAAATCCTGACCTTCCTTCACCGACTTCGCCGCGGTGACGGCGCACAGCACGACGGTTTCGCCGAGCGTCGCGAGAACCGCGCCGTCGGCCTGGCGGGCGATGCGCCCGGTCTCGAGGGTCAGCTTCTTGCCGCCCCAGTCGGCCTCAACCTTTTGGATATCGAACATTCGTCTTTGTCCTGCATGTCCACGGACCTTCCGTGGACGACCTATAGCGGCCGGAGCGCCTATCGCTGCGGCCGGATAAGGAACAGGCCCCGCGAAGGGGCCTGTTCCGAACGCTTACTTGCGGAGCCCGAGCTTGCCGATCAGGTCGGTGTAGCGGGTCGCGTCCTTTGCCTTCAGATAATCGAGGAGGCGGCGACGCTTGTTCACCAGCATCAGCAGGCCGCGGCGCGAGTGGTTGTCCTTCGCGTGGGTCTTGAAGTGCTCGGTGAGGTTCGCGATTCGCTCCGACAGGATGGCGACCTGGACTTCCGGGCTGCCGGTGTCGTTGGCTTCGCGGGCGTGTTCCTGGATGAGCGCGGCCTTGCGCTCGGCAGTGATCGACATCGTGATCTCCTCTTCTAGACGTTGAAGCCCCGCACCACGCGCACTCCGTCGGCCGAAACCTCGACCAGCGCGACCGGAACAGACCCGGCGGTCGCGAGATGGAGCCCGTGCTTGTCGGGACGTCCGGCCAGCAGCCTTCCTTGCCGAAGCATGGCTGCCTGTCCGGGTTCGACGGGGAGGACCGGGATGTCGTCCAGTCCGGCCGTCAGCGGCAATAGGGCCTGTTCAAGCGCGCGGCTCTGCCCGAGCGCCGTCAATTTGTCCAGCGAAATCGCCTGGTTTTCACCGAACGGACCAGCGCGCGTGCGCCGCAGCATCGACACATGGCCGACGGTGCCGAGCGCCTTCGCGAGATCGCGCGCCAGGCTGCGGATATAGGTGCCCTTCGAGCAGATTACATCGAGCGTGGCGCTGCTTTCGTCCGCTTCGAGCAAGGCAAGCGAATGGATCGTCACCTCGCGCGGGGCGAGCTCGACCGCCTCGCCGGCGCGCGCCAGCGCATAGGCGCGCTGCCCGTCGATCTTGAGCGCCGAATAGGCGGGCGGCGTCTGGACGATCGGGCCGGTGAAGGCGGGCAGCGCCGCCTCGATTCCCGCGCGCGTCGGCCGTTCGTCCGAGGTCGCGATCACCGCGCCTTCGGCATCGTCGGTGGCGGTCGCCTCGCCGAACGCCACCGTGAAGCGGTAGCCCTTGGTGGCATCGAGCAGTCGGCCGGTCAGCTTGGTCGCCTCGCCAAGCGCGATCGGCAGCACGCCGGTCGCCAGCGGGTCGAGCGTGCCGCCGTGACCGATCTTGAGCTTCGGCCAGCCAGCCTCGCGCCCCAGCCGCTTGATCGCGGCAACGCCCTGCGCCGAGGAAAGCCCCAGCGGCTTGTCGAGAATGATCCAACCGTGCATCGGCGGGCTGTTAGCGGGTTGGGACGCCGACGATAAGCCTCAAAGCCCTGTCGGATCGCTGGGAGTGTTAGCTCGAGCTGTCCCGGCAGACGCAGTTGCGGCCGCTGTGCTTGGCGGCGTAGAGCGCCTTGTCGGCGCGCTCGATGAGGTCGGCGCTGTCGCGGTTCGGCCCGAGCGTCGCGACGCCGGCCGACACGGTCACGCGCCCGAGCTTCTTGGTGGTCTGGCGCAGCGTCAACGCGCGCGAGGCGACTGCCTCCCGGAAACGGTTGATCACATGCTCGGCATCGTCGGCGGTCAGGCCAGGGAAGGCGGCGACGAACTCCTCGCCGCCGTAGCGGCCGGCGATGCCGTGTCCCTCCACCGTCCGGGCGAGGTTCGCTGCGACATAGCGGAGGACCTCGTCGCCGACCGGGTGGCCGTAGATGTCATTGAATCGCTTGAAGTGGTCGATGTCGCAGAAGGCGAGCGCGATGGGGCCGTCCGTCGCGGCGATCAGCCTGGCGAGTTCGTCCTCGAAGGCGCCGCGGTTCATGAGGCCGGTGAGCACGTCGCGGGTAGCGGCCTCGCGCAGCTGGTCGAGCCGGCCGCGCAGGCCGTCGATCTCGCTGCTCGACGAGCGGAGCCGGGTTTCGAGCGCGCGCGTGCGCTCGATCATGGCGTGGGTGATCTGCAGCAGGTCGGTGACATGTGCGGTCACCTCGCCCCGGCCGGACAGCGCATCGCCATAGGCGCGGGCATCGTCGCCGCCCTGGGCGATCAGGCCGCTTACCTGCTCGATCTTCTGCTGGGCCTGCGCCATGAGCCGCGACAGCTCTTCCGGCGCCGGCGTGGGCCGGCCGTCGGCCAGGATGCGGGTGACGGCGGCCTCGATGAGCCGGCCGTCGCGGTTGATCGCCTCGTCCACCGTCGCGGTCAGGCGCGGTTCCTGCGCGACATAGCGATAGGCAAGCTCATAGGCCTCGGGCGTGGGAGTCAGCCCCTGTGCGGCGATGAAGGCGCCAATCTCGGCGTAGAGTTCGGTATCCTTCGAATCCGCCCAAGGGTCAGCCTCGCCCGAGGCCTTCCCCGAGGCGTTCGGAATGAGTTTTCGCCAACCGAACTCGAACATAGCCATCCTGCCGGTGCGCTATCCTGCCACCCTGTCTAGGAACGGCGCGAGGCGGCGCATCTATAACGCCGGAGCGAACGGCTGTCAGGGCAACGGCTCGCGCATCGCCTCCCCCATGCGCCGGATCGCGGCGATCTTGGCGTGGAACGGGCCCCAGTCGTCGCGCTCGTCGATCGCCGACCAGATGCTTTCGATCTCGTCGATCAGCAGCGAGCAGGGCTCGGGGTCGGACCAGTAGGGGTGCGAGAGATCGGCGGCCGGTTCGTAGGCGGCGATCGCTTGGCCGAACGGTTCGAAGACGGGAAGCGCGTAGGTGGCGTTCGCCGGGCTGAAACCGCGTCGCCGCCCGCCGCGCCAGTCGAAGTAGAAGCGGTCGAGCGGCATCCCGGTCGCCTCGAGTGCGGTTTCCATGGCCTGCAGCAGCGCGAGGTCGCTTTGTTCGTCCTTCGGTTCGACGCCGAGGCGGCGCAGCACCGCCTGCCGCAGCGCGGCTTCGAAGCGGGTGGGAAAGTCGCGGAACGACGGGACGAGGCTGTCGGTCTCGGCGACCGTGCGCAAGCTGAGCGCGAGCTGATGGACGTTCCAGTGCAGCGCCTCGGCCTGCCGCCCATAGGCGTAGAGGCCGTAATGGTCGAAATAGGCGGCGGTGAACGACAGGTCGTAGCGCGGCGCGAACCGGTAGGGGCCGTAGTCGAAGCTTTCGCCCGTAATGTTGATGTTGTCGGTGTTGAGCACGCCGTGGACGAAGCCGGCCGCCATGTAGCTCGCGGCCAGCCGCGCCCCGCCGGTCACCGCATGGTCGAGCAGCGCGGCGTAGCGATCGAACGTATCGGCGCCGGGTACGTAATGGCGCAGCACGAAATCGGTCAGCCGCTCGATGTTCTCGGGCTGCTTGAGGTAGGCCAGCCGCTGGAAGGTGCCGTAGCGGATGTGGCTGTGCGAGAGGCGCACCAGCACCGAGGAGCGGGTGGGGGAGGGTTCGTCACCGCGGGTGAGCGCCTCGCCGGTTTCGATCAGCGAGAAGCTCTTCGACGTCTCGACGCCGAGCGCTTCGAGCATCTCGGTCGCCAGCACCTCGCGCACGCCGCCCTTGAGCGTCAGCCGCCCGTCGCCGAAGCGGCTGTAGGGCGTCTGGCCCGATCCCTTGGTGCCGAGGTCGAGCAGCCGCCCGCGCTCGTCATAACCTTGCGCGAACAGGAAGCCGCGGCCGTCGCCGAGGTCGGGATTGTAGGTCCGGAACTGGTGACCGTGGTAGCGCAGCGCCAGCGGCTGTTCGAGGCTGCCGGGCAGCGGCTCGAACCGGCCGAAGTGCGCGATCCATTGCTCATCCGTCAGACCATCGAGTCCGACGGTCGCGGCGGCGCGGTCGTTGCGGAAGCGCAGGACGTGCCGGGGAAAGCGCGCGGGTTCGACCGCGTCGTAGAAGGCGTCGCCCAGCTCGAGGATGGCGCGGCTGGCGCGGAAGTTGTCGGCAGGCACGCGAGCCCAATCGTCGGCTATCGGCTTGGTTCCGGCGGTCAGGCGCCGCCCGGCATCGCGGCATAGCCGCAGCCGAAGCGCAGGAAGCGGATCACCTCCTGGATGATCGCCTCGCGTTCGGCCGGGTCGGCGCTCGGGTTGAAGGCGCGATCGAGCGCATCGCCGACCGCCGCATAGACCAGCGAAGCGGCGACGGGGACGTTGACGTCGTTGCGGCCCTGGGCGTCGAGCTGCGCGCGCACATGCGCCTGGACCCAGGCGACGACCACTTCGCGCGAGGCGCGGTAGAAGGGTTCGGCCTCGGGGTCGTGCGAATGCTGGGCATCGGCCCCGCCCGTGCATTTGTCGCCGCTTTGGAGGATGGTCTCCCACGCGCGATGCGTGGCGCAATATTCGAAGCAGCGTCGCACCGTGACCTCGATCGGCAGGTCGGCGAGATCCTCGCCCCGGTGCATCGCGGCGATCATGTTCTCGCCGTACTGGCGGCCGAGCGCGATCAGCAGGTTCTTCTTCGATCCGAAGTGATAGAAGATCGAGCCCTCGGACACGTCGGCAGCGCGCGCGATATCGGCGGTGCCGGTCGATACGAAGCCCTTGGTCGAGAACAGCATGTTCGCCGCCTCGAGTACGCGCTGGCGCGTCTCGGCGGGATCGTAGCGACGGGACCGCGTGTCCGCGGCTTTGGTGGCCATCCTGTCCTCCCAGTGCGTAGCCGGGCCGCTCGGCCGGCACGCGACTTCCGTGCCGGCAAGATGACTCGGTTCTTTGTCGATTGATATGAGGTTTTCCTGAGTCCGAGTCAAAATTTGCCGGCCGCGCAAAGGGATGCGTTGGCGTAACGAGCCGGATGCGGTAGCTCTGTCGCCATGAGCGGGGCAGCCTACACCGATGGATACTACTGGTCGCGCGACGAGCTGCGGCTTCATTACCGCGATTATGCGGGCCCCGCCGAACGGCCGGTTCTGCTGTGCCTGCCGGGCCTGACCCGCAACGTCCGGGACTTCGAAGGGCTGGCAGCGCGGCTGGCCGGCGAGTGGCGCGTGATCTGCGTGTCGCTGCGCGGCCGCGGCGAGTCGGCCTACGCCAAGGACCCACTCAGCTACGTGCCGCTCACCTACCTCCAGGATCTCGAGGCGCTGATCCGCGAACTCGATCTGAAGCGCGTCGTCGCAGTCGGTACGTCGCTCGGCGGCCTGCTGACGATGCTGCTGGCGGGCACGCATCCTGGCCTGCTTGCGGGCGCGGTGCTCAACGACATCGGCCCGGTCGTCGAGCCGGCGGGACTCGACCGCATAAAGGGCTATGTCGGCAAGGGCGGCAACTGGCCGACCTGGGTGCATGCCGCGCGTGATATCGCCGCGGCCAACGGCCCAGTCTATCCGGATCACGGTATGGAGGACTGGCTGCGCATGGCAAAGCAGCTCTGCCGCCTGACTGCCAAGGGACGCATCGTCTGGGACTATGACGCGCGGATCGCCGAGCCTTTCCGCCTGCCCAACGCCGATGCCGCGGTGGATATGTGGCCCGCGTTCGACGCGCTCAAGGGCATTCCGGTCCTGTCGCTGCGCGGTGCGCTTTCCGACATCCTTAGCCGCGACACGCAGGCGTGCATGGCGGAAAGGCTTTCGACGCTAACTGCGGTCGAGGTCCCGCGCGTCGGGCACGCGCCGACGCTCGACGAGCCTACCTCGGTCGCCGCGATCGGCAGGCTGCTGGCCCAGGTCGCCTGAGACGTCAGTTGCGGTTCGGCGTGGTGGCCGCGGCCCGGCAATCGGCCTGCGCGAGCGCGTCCTTCGGATGGAGCAGCGAACATACGCCGTCGCCGCTATCCAGAATATAGCCGGCGGCGAACACGGTCGCACCGATCATGCCGCAGACCGCATAGGCGCTCATCTCGCGCCGGAAACTCTTACTCGTCACGGAAACACCTCCCCCCGGTGGTGATAACCAATGTTAACAGCGATGCGGGGGCGTGTTCAACCGCCGAGTGCTGGCCATGCGAACAATTCGTCGCGCCGTTTGGACGAGGCTAGCCGGGCGTCGAAACGGCCTTGGCCGGAACCGCGAAGCCGCCCGCGGCTGCCTCGTTCCCGGCACCCTCGTGCACTGCCGCGATATACGCCATGATATCGTTCGCGGCGCGTTCGGGTGCCGCCGTCGTCGTGCCGAAAGTGGCTTCGATCGCCTCGTGCTGCAGCGCCAGATAGTTTTCGTGCAGTGCGCCCGCCCGCGCGACGGCGGCCATGACATTTCCGGGCGTGACGACCTCGCCGAGCCGCCAGAAGTCGTAATCGGGGTTGCCCTGCCACTTGACGCCATGCGCGTCGAGGAACACGCACGGCCGCGGCGCCAGCAGGAATTCATAGACCTGGCTCGACACGTCGCCGAGATAGATGTCGGCCGCCATGACGTAGCTCATGTCGACGAGCCGATCCGAGCCGAGATCGACGTGGATGCTGCCCGGCCGGACCAAGCCGGACCAGGCGGCGAGCTCGTCGGCATCGGCATTCTCGAAGGCCCGGATATGCGGAGCTAGGATGAGGTTGAACCGGTCCTGCGCGGCGAAAGCCTCGGTGACGGCCCGCGCGGTATCGAGCGACGACAGCGAGCGGCGGAAATGCGGGTTGTAAAGCACCGTTGGCCGGCCGTTGTCGAACAGCGACAACCGCTGGCCGGTCATGCGCCGTACCAGCTCGGCCTTGGGATAGCCGACGATGGCGACGCGTTCGCTCGAGACGCCCGACGCGATCATGCGCTCGGCGGTCTTCGCCCCGGCGACGAGCACGCGATCGAAGCGGCGGAATCGTGGCTCGAAGGAAACCGCCCGATCGCCGGCGCCGTGCGGAATGCAGATCAGACGCGGCCGGCGCACGCCGAGGCGGCGCACGATGGTCGACGTGCATTCCGAGACGACGATCGCATCGAAGCTGTCGAGCCGCTTCCGATTGCGAAACAGCGTCGGAACCTTCACCGCCGACCGGTTGCCGGTGAGACGTGCCGTCAAGCCGCCGAGCGTGGAGGGTTCGAGCAGTGCGAACTCGAGCCGTGTAGCCCCCATGGCGGTCGCCGCCTGCCGGGCAAGATCGAGCGAACGCGCATCGAGCGCGAGGACCGTCACCTCGGTCGCCGGGTGGTCAATCGCCATGGCCGCAGCGACCGGCGCGATATGATAGACCTGATGTGCACCACCGATGCACAGGAATGCGATGCTGCTGGGCATGTGCCGTCCCCCCCGACAGGAAGGGCCATAGCCGAATCGGAGGGGCAAGTCAGCCGCGGGGCGGCTGAGCGATTGCGCCGCAGGCGTCGCAGGAATCTCGGATGCCGTTGGTTTTGAGCCGACAACGACCCGCCCGTTCAGGCCGCCAGCTGTCCTTCGATATGCTGACCGAGATATTCGAGCGTCGCGATGCGGCGGTAGAGGCCGGTGTCGGCGACGTTCTTCATCCGGAAGAAGCGCTGCATGTGCGGGAAGTGAAGGTCGAGGACGCGGCCGAGGTAGATCGGCGTCAGCAGGCCGCCATGCTCGTCGTTCAAGGGGCCGAGGCGCCGGCGCAGGGCATAGCTGTAACGGCGCATCCAGATGGGGCGCAGCCGCGTACTCAGCTCGGATAGTCGGTGCTCGCGCGTCGGCACCGAGTCGAAGCTGCCGCCATAGGCCGAGGCGTGGCGGGCGAGCTTCGGATCGAGCGCCGTGAGCAGCGCGGCTTCGAAGCGGCCCAGATTCTTCAGGCCCATCGGCAGCGTCAGTGCCTCTGCCACCACCGCGCGATGGAAGAAGGGCATGAAGTAGCCGCCGTGGCGGCCGACGAGGCTGATCTCGCGGCCGAAGAAGGCGCGGCAGCGCAAGCGTGGATAGAGCTGCTCGATCAGCGGGCGCGGCAGCAGCCCGCGCTCGCTCGCTGGCAGACCGAGCGCGGCCAGCGCCTTCGTCTCGATCGCATCCAGGAAGGAGCGCGAGTCGAATTCGGCTGTGGTGTCGCGACGATCGAAACGGGAGAAGAAGGCGGCCGCGACGTCGCGGGCGCGGAGCGGGCGGTTCGGCAGGTAGAAGAAATTGCGGAAGACCTCGCCGCAGCCACCCGATACGGCAAGCTGCCCGTCCCGCTGGCGGGCGTGGCGCGCATAGGCATTGCCGCCGTTGTCGAACAGCCCGCCGTCGGTAACGAGCGCGTCGGTCTCGTGGAAATTGCGTTCGACCTGCTCGGCGAAGCCGTCAGGGCCGAGATCGCGCCAGATCGCCTTCTGGAACAGCTCGACCTCGAAGCCCTCGGCGTCGCCGATCGCCCGAGCGATCTCGACATCCTCCATGCCCGGGCGGCCGTAGACGTAGACGTGCGGACGCACGCCGCGCTCGCGCAGCAGCGCCAGCGCCAGCCGCGAATCGAGCCCGCCCGACAGCGGGCACTGCATGCGGTCGCCCCAGTGGGCGACGAACGGATCGGTGGCCGCGCGCAGCGTGGCGGCGGCGCGTTCGAGTCGCTCGGGCAGCGGCGTCGCGGTGACCTCGGTGGGCAGCGGCTTGTCGACCGCGTGGCGCACGGCTTCGGCGCCGAGCTCGACCTGGACGTCGGGGCTCAGGCGCCGCACCTCCTCGATGACGGTGTCGTCGCCGACGGGAAAGACGTTGAACGCGAATTCATAGACGCCCTGCGGGTTCCAGCGCACGTGCGGCAGGCTGCCGACCGTTGCCAGGAACGAGGTCGAGACCACGTCGAACCGGCGGTCATGGAAGATTTGGAAGGCCCCGAAGAAGTCGGTGAGGAGCGCAGTCTGCCCGTTCTTGCGCACCAGCAGCGCGAAATGGCCTGCCAGCCGGTCCCAGCCGGCAAAGGGGAAACGGAAATCGTCGAGCAGCGCTTCGAGCGCCGTCCGTCCGACCTGGCCGCCATAGACCAGCGTGCCTGCCACCGCGACGAAGTCGTCGCCGCGCGCGAGGAAAGTGTCGGGCCCGCCGTGGATGTAGGGCGTATGGAAGCCGCGATGGCTCGGCGTCACGATCTCGACGGGTTCGCCGAAGCCATGACGCACGAACTGCGCGCGGGCGGCTGCGAGCCGCTCGGGCGCACGCTCGTCGTCTCGACAGAGATAGAAGCCGGCCATTGCTGATCGCTCCTAGCCGACGCGCTCCGGTATCGCCAGACGCTTCGCGGGCGGAACATCGCTTGCTATAGCCGGCTCGACATGCGGCCGCGGCTCCTCCACCTCCATTCGACCTTCAACCTCGGCGGCAAGGAGGCGCGCGCCGTCGCGCTGATGAACGCCTGGGGGGACGCGTTCGAGCATCACATCGTCTCGGCGGTGCCGGCCGAGACGGCGGCCTTCGCGCTGATCGACAGGGATGTGCCGGCCCGGCTGCGCGACGATTTCCCGGCCTTGGCCGGGCGACCCGGCCTCGCGCGGCTGCGCGGGCTGGCCGCCGCGATGCGCGGCTATGATCTGGTGCTCACCTACAATTGGGGCGCCATGGACGCCGTGCTGGCTAAGCGCCTGTTCGGGGCGCCGCCGCTCGTCCACCATGAGGATGGGTTCAACGAAGACGAAGCGGTTCGGCAGAAGCCGGCGCGCGTCCTGTTGCGGCGCTTCGCCTTGCCCTGCGCGAGCCGGCTGATGGTCCCGTCGCGCAACCTCGAGCGCATCGCACTCGATGTCTGGAGGCAGCCGCCCGCCCGCGTCGCCTATGTGCCCAACGGCGTCGACATGGCGCTCTATGCGACGCCGCCGGCGCCCGACGCCATTCCGGGCTTCGCCCGCCAGCCGGGTGAAGTTGTGGTCGGCACGCTGGCGGGCTTGCGCGCGGTCAAGAACCTGCCGCGCCTCGTACGCGCCTTCGCGGGTGCGGCACGTGCGGAGCCCAACGTGCCGGCACGCCTCGTGATCGTCGGGCGCGGGCCCGAGGAAGCGGCGATCCGCGCCGAGGCCGAGCGCAAAGGCGTCACCGACCGGCTGGTGATGCCGGGCTTCGTCGCGCATCCGCATCGCTATGTCGGGCTGTTCGACATCTTCGCGCTGTCGTCGGACAGCGAGCAGTTTCCGATCAGCCTCGTCGAGGCGATGGCCGCCGGCCTGCCTGCCGCCTCGACCGCTGTGGGCGACGTCGCCGAGATCGTGTCGGCGGCCAATCGCCCCTTCCTGGCCGCGCCGGCTGAAGAGACGCGATTGGCCGAAGCACTCGCACGCCTCATCGCCGATGCGGGTCTGCGCCGTGAGGTCGGCGCCGCGAACCGCACCAAGGTCGCTGCCGAATATGATTTCGCGAAGACGGCGGCGACTTACCGGTCGGTCTATGAAGCCGCGATGAGGTAAGCGGGCGAAGCCGGATCAGCGGTAGCTGCGCGTGCCCGCCCGGTAAGTGTTCGTGCCGGCCGACTGCATCCGCCGCTT
Source organism: Pseudomonadota bacterium (assembly GCA_023413015.1). Lineage (GTDB taxonomy): Bacteria > Pseudomonadota > Alphaproteobacteria > Sphingomonadales > Sphingomonadaceae > Sphingoaurantiacus. The sequence continues at coordinate 2,646 of JAEZQR010000225.1, read as the reverse complement.
GTCGACCATCTTCTTGACCGCATAGCCGCCGGCCGCCGCCGCGATCATGCCCATCGGGCCGATGCGCCGTGCGAGCGTGGGAAGCGCCGCGCCGATCGCCGCCCCCGTGATGCCGCCGCCAGGGCCACCGGCGTGGCGGGCGATCGATCGTCCGGCGAGCGCGGTTATGAGTCTGCCGATCATCTGAACCTCCATCTTGTGCCGCGGACCAGCGCTCGGCGCCGCTTACGGTTCCGTCACCTGGTTTCCGAGGCCTCGCCGGCGACCCGCTCCACCGCGATGCCGGCAGACAGACCGTGCACGAGCGTCGAAAGCAGGATGGTGAAGGCGATCATCGCCCACAGCGCCTCCTCGTCCCGAAGCTCGATATGCGATCCCGCATAGGCGAGATAGTAGATCGAGCCGATACCACGGATACCATAGAAGGCGACCACCAGCCGCTCGCGCTTGCGAAGCCTCGTGCGGGCAAGCGACAGCCAGCCGCCCAAGGGACGGATCAGGAAGATCAGCGCCAGCGCGATCAGGACATGCTGCCGATCGAGGTACGGCCACAGCTCGGGGAGCGTGCCGCCCAGGGTCACGAGGATCATCGCGGTCAACGCATGTTCGATCGACTGCGAGAAGTCGTGGAGCTGGCGATGGAAAGCATGATGCGATTCGACCCGGCGCAGCGTCACGCCCGCGACGAACGAGGCAACGAAGCCATAGCCTTCGGCAAGCTCGGTCATGCCGTAGCAGAACAGGATGCCGGCGAGCGCCACCACGCCCGCGCCGGTCTCAGCCAGCGTGTTCTCGCGCGGCCAGCCGAACAGCACCTTGCCGAGCAGCCAGCCGATGACCAAGCCCCCGGCTGCGCCGACCGTGATGCGGTAGAGCACGTCGCGCCACAGCCATTCGGCAGCAAGCGCCGGTGTCAGCACGCCGGCTGCCGCGAGCATCAGCGCCAGATGGACAAAGGGGAAGGCGAGCCCGTCGTTGAGTCCGGCCTCGGCGGTGAGCGTGAAGCGTACCGGATGCTCGCCGCCTTCGAGCGGTGGGCCGACCTGCACGTCGCCGGCGAGCACCGGGTCAGTCGGCGCCAGCACCGCGCCGAGCAGCAGTGCGCCGGCGAGCGTCATGCCGGCGCCGAGCCAGCCGAAGGCGGCGACGGCGAAGATGGTGATCGGCATGGCCAGCACGAGCATCCGCACGGTCGGCGACCAGTCGCGCCACGACGCCAGCCGATCGATTCGCAGGCCGGTGCCGAATAGGCTGACGATCACCGCCAACTCGGCGGCGATCTCCCAGGGGCGCGGGCGCTTCGTAGGGTCGAGCGCTTCGGGCATGCCGGGCACGAACCCGAAGGCGACGAAGCCGGCGAGGATGAGGAGGCCGCTCGCCGCCGGCTCGCGCCCCGACACGAAGCGCGGCAGCCAGTGCGCCAGAATGATCCCCGCGCCCACCGCCGCCAGCAGGATATGGTAGGGATCGAACCCGAACATCTTCGGCAGACGCGCGGACGAGTTATGCGGTTCCGCAGGCGCAACGGTACAGGGCAATGTTGATCGCCCGTGGGCGAGACGATAGCACCCATCATTGAACATGGCCCCGGTCCGCGCATTGTGCCCGAACGGGCCACGACGCGGCGCGGGTAGGGCGGGAGAGCGGATGCCGGAACGGCTGTCACGGGTGGCGATCGTCGGCGCCGGCTTTTCCGGAACGCTGCTCGCCGTCAATCTCGTCCGGCACGACGGCCCCGACGCGCTGCTGATCGAGCGTGGCGAGCGGTTCGCGCGCGGCGTCGCCTATTCGACCGGCAATCCGGACCATCTGCTGAACGTGCGCGCAGCGAACATGAGCGCGTTTCCCGATGCGCCCGGCCATTTCGCCGACTGGCTCGCCGGCCGTGAGCCGGCGGCCACGCCCGCTGCCTTCGTCCCGCGCGCCGCCTATGGCGCCTACCTCGACGATCTGCTCGCAGTGACGGGCCGCGCCGCCGGCAGCCGCCTGCTACGGCAGCACGGGCAGGTCGCGGCGGTCCATCCCGATGCCTATGGCGTGACGCTGACCTTGGCCGACGGCAGCCGACAGCGCGCCGATACCGTCGTGCTCGCCACCGGCAACCTGCCGCCGCACCCGCCGGCGGGGCTCGACGTGGCGCGGCTCGGCGATCGCTATGTCGCCGATCCCTGGACGCCGCGGTTGGCCGAAGGGCTGACGGCGCGGGACACCGTGCTGCTGCTTGGCACCGGCCTCACCATGATCGACGTGGCGCTGACGCTCGACGGCGCCGGATTCGCGGGGCGGATCGTCGCCCTGTCGCGGCGCGGGCTGCTGCCACGGGCGCATGCCGACGGGATGCCTGGCAAGCTTGCCGAGCGCCCCCCGGCCCACGCCGTGGCGCTGTTGCGGGCGGTGCGGCAGCGGGCCGCCACCATCGGTTGGCGTGCGGCGGTCGACGAGCTTCGTCCCTATACGCAGGATCTGTGGCGAGCGGCGAACCGCGCCGATCGTGTGCGTTTCCTCCGCCATCTGCGCCCTTGGTGGGACGTGCACCGCCACCGGCTGGCGCCGCCGGTCGCCGAGCGGATCGACGCGATGCGCGCGAGCGGCCGGCTCGACGTGCGCGCCGGCACGCCGCTCGCCTGCGATGAGATCGGCCTGCTC
>JAEZQR010000185.1 GCA_023413015.1 Pseudomonadota bacterium | reverse complement strand
GCGTCGCTCGAGCCCGCCACCTGGGTGCAGATCGAGAAGAACTTCCTCCTCCAGGCGATCGACCATCACTGGAAGGAGCACCTCGCGACGCTCGACGCGCTGCGGCAGGTGATCCACCTGCGGGCCTATGCGCAGAAGACCCCGCTCAACGAGTACAAGAGCGAGGCGTTCGCGCTGTTCGAGCGCATGCTGGGCCTGATCCGCGAGGACGTGACGCGCATGCTCGCGCATGCGCAGTTCCAGTTCGCACCGCCCCCGCCGCTCGAGGACTTCAACCCCGGCGGGTTCGTGACGACGCACATCGATCCGTTCACGGGCACGAACGACGCGCTGGTCGGCGACGGACTGACCGCCGAGCAGATTGCCGCCGCCCAAGCGGTCGTCTCGCAGTTCGACCCCGGCTTCGATCCGACGGACCCGACGACCTGGGCCGGGCGCGTCAGCCGCAATGCGGCCTGCCCCTGCGGTTCGGGCGAGAAGTACAAGCACTGCCACGGCGTGGTCGCTTAACTTTCGCGCTTAGGACCTAAACGCGTCACTTGCCGTTACAGCCGAACAACAGTTCGGCTGGCACGGCTATGCAAACGGGCTTTTGGGAGCGGTCCTGGCTTTGGCTGGGCCTGGCGCTGCTTTCGCTGATCCCCTTCGGGCTGGTCGACGTGCCGCCCCTCGTGGATCTGCCCGGTCACATAGGCCGGTATCACATCGCGCTCGATCTGGATCGCTCGCTATATCTGGCGCGCTATTACGACTTCCATTGGGCCGTCATCGGCAACCTGGGCGCCGACCTTCTGGTCGTCCCGCTCAGCCGGATCATGACGGTCGAGCGTGCTGCCTGGACGATCGCCGCCGCCGTACCGCCGCTGACGATATTGGGGATCTGGGCCACGGCGCGTGCGGTACATGGGCGGGTGCCGCCGACCGCGCTTCTGGCGCTGAGCTTCGTCTTTTCCCTGCCGTTCTTTTTCGGCTTCCTGAACTATGTGCTGGCGGCCGCGCTGGCCCTGCTGGCCTTCGCGCTTTGGGTAACATTAGGTAACCGGCCGACCCTTCGCGCGGCCTTGTTCGTGCCTATCGCAGGACTGATCTGGCTGTGCCACGCCAGCGGCTGGGGATTATTGGGATTGCTGATTGCCGGCTATGAAGCCGCTCAGGCGGGCCGGCTGCGCGATCTGGCGCGGCATTGGCTCAAGCGGCTGTGGCCGCTGCTGACCCCGGTGCCTGCCATGCTGATCTGGCAAGGCGAAGGCGATGGCGGCATCGCTTTCACGCCATATTGGCTCTCGAACAGGCTCGTGTGGCTGATCAGCGCCATCCGGCATGGCGATATGGCGCTGGATATCGGTCTCGCGCTGATCGTCTATGCCGTCCTGCTCGGACTGCTGGTCACAAAGCGCGTTCGCATCTTGCCGGCGATGGCCGTGTCGGCGGCGTTCGTTGCGGTAGCATGGGCCTTGATGCCCTCGGCCATGTTCAGAAGCTTTTACGCCGACATGCGGCTGACCCCCATGATGCTGATCGCGGGCATCCTGGCGCTTACCTGGTCGGGAAGCGCGGCGGCGGCTGCCCGGGTTGCCTGGGTCGGCGTCGCGCTCTTCGTCGCGCAGCTGGCGCTGGTTTCCATCGGCTGGGCCAAGCAAGACCAGGCGTACGAGCGGCATCTGCAGGCGTTGGACCATGTGCCTGCCGGTTCACGGCTGCTGGCGCTGATGCCGCAGTGGAGTTTCCGGGCGCCACCGTGGCTCTGCGGCGCCGACAGCTGGCGCCTCGATGCGCTGTCGCATCTGCCGGACCTGGCAATCGTTCGCCGCGACGCTTTCGTGAATACGCAGTGGGCCAGGGCGGGGTCGCAATTGCTTGTCGTGCGCTACAACCGGGACACACGCTATCATGCCGATCCTTCCCAGTTCGTGATCGTCGGTGCCGGTTGCCGGGGAAGCCACAAGCCTGCGATGCGGAAAATCCTCGATGAGTTTCCCCGCGAACGCTTCGATTTCGTTTGGCTTCTCAGAACATCGCAAGGGCTCCCCAGCCTTCCCGGATGGCTGGAGCGCGTCTACGCCGATGAGGATTCGGCGCTCTATCGGATTTCCGTCAAACAGCTCGGTCAGATGCCAGCCGTTCCAAGCCACCGCGAGCCCCATTCTGCTACCTTGCGTTGAACCATTATCGCATCGGTAAGTTGGCGCATTCGAGGGCAAGCGCTTGGGCAGGGTGTTGGCCATGCAGGAACAAGTCGCCTCAAACAAAGTCCCGAGGCTTTCGGTGGTGATCCCCTGCTACAACGAGGAGGACTGCCTCCTCAGCCTGCATGAGCGCGTAACCACTGTGTGCCGATCAGTGGCCGGTGACGATTACGAGATCGTTCTCGTCAACGACGGCTCCCGAGACATGACATGGCCGATCATGCTCGATCTCGCCGATCGCGATCCGAAGCTCGTCTGCGTCGACTTGGCCCGAAACCATGGCCAGCAGCTCGCGCTGACGGCTGGCCTGAATCTGTGCCGCGGCGATCGGGTGTTCATCATCGACGCCGATCTGCAGGACCCGCCGGAACTGCTGGGGCCGATGATGCGGATGATGGAGGAGCAGGGTGCCGAGGTCGTATACGGCCAACGTCGGACCCGCGCGGGTGAGTCCGCGATGAAGAAGGCGACGGCGGCGCTGTTTTATCGGCTCCTCAATCGTCTGGCGGAGATTGATATTCCACAGGACACCGGCGATTTCCGCCTGATGAGCCGGCGGGCGCTGAATATCTTCCTGCGCATGCCGGAGGCCAACCGCTTCGTGCGCGGTATGATCTCTTGGATCGGGATGAAGCAGGTGCCTTTCGCCTACGACCGCGATCCGCGCCTGGCCGGAACGACCAAGTGGCCGCTCGCCAAGATGATCCGCCTGACGCTGGACGCGATCACCGGCTTCTCCACGGCACCGCTCAAGCTCGTCAACTGGATTGCCGTGCTGCTCAGCGTCTGCACCCTGCCGCTGCTGGTCTACACGCTGGTGAGCTGGGCGAAAGGACATGCCGTTCCGGGCTGGACCAGCCTTATGGTCGTGGTTCTGGTGATCGCCGCGGTTCAGATGCTCGTGCTCGGCATCATGGGCGAATATCTCGGCCGTCTCTACATGGAAGCCAAGCGGCGCCCGCTGTTCGTTGTCCGCCAGATCGCCAGGAGTGCGCCTGGCGAGCCGGACCCGATGATGGCGGATGACCAGATGAGGCGCGGCTTCGCGACCGGCCCCATCGTATCGGTCGTCGTGCAGCCCACCGGCTGATCCGGTCGCGTGCGGTCGCCGTTCCTGCGCTTCGTGATCGTCGGTGCCAGCAACACGGCGATCTGCTGGCTGATTTTCTTCACGCTCGCTCCGCATCTGGGGGCTGTGCCCGCCAATGCCATGGCCTGGACGCTAAGCTCGATCTGGAGCTTCGTCTGGAACAGATATTTCACCTTCCGCGCGACCGGACGTGATGGTCTCGGCCGTCAGGCCGTCGCCTTCCTTCTCGTATCGCTGAGCGCGGTCCTGCTTTCGAGCGGCCTTGTTGCCGTGTTGCTGCCGCTCGGGCTCGTGGCGGCCCAGGTCGGAGCGACCTCGCTGACGCTCCTGTGGAATTTCTGGCTCTACCGAAGGCTCGTGTTCCGGGCGGGAGCCCGCTGATCCGCCTCCCTGCTTGTGCTGTCGCGGGCGGGTGCTAACAGGAACAGGAACCAAGCGGAGGGCAGGGGGATGAAGCGCGCGTTGCTGGCTGTGGCGTTGATGGCGGCGGGGACCGCGCACGCCGAAACTGTGGTCGTGACCGCCGACCGCATGGTCGACGTGCTCGCCGGCCGCGCCGTCCAGAAGCCGGTCGTGGTGATCACCGATGGGCGGATCGCAGCGGTTGGCACCGACGGCCGGCAGCCGGCAATTCCTGCCGACGCCAAGCGGATCGACCTGCCCGGCATGACATTGCTGCCGGGCCTGATCGACATGCACGTGCATCTCGGCGGCACGCCGATGATCCGCGGCTATCGGACGCTCGAATATACCGACCAATTTGGGACGGTGCTCGGGGTGCCGAACGTCAGGGCGACGCTCGAGGCCGGCTTTACCACGGTGCGCAGCCTCGGCGCAGATTATCATAGCGACGTGGCGCTGCGGCAGGCGATCGACGAAGGTTTCATCCCCGGGCCGCGCATCATCGCCGCCACCTATCCGATCGGCGCCACCGGCGGTCACTGCGACGAGAACACCAACGTCCCTTCGCTTGTCCGCACGGCGCCCGGCGTCGCCGACGGTCCCGAGGCGGTTCGCGCCAAGGTGCGCGAGCTCAAGAAACTCGGCGCGCAGGTCATCAAGGTGTGTGCGACCGGCGGAGTCTTCTCGCGCAACACCGATCCCGGCGCGCAGCAGATGACTTATGAGGAACTCAAGATGGCTGCCGACGAGGCGCACATGCTCGGCCTGAAGGTGGCCGCGCACGCGCATGGCGCGGACGGCATCAAGGCGGCAATCAAGGCCGGCATCGATACGATCGAGCATGTCAGCTTCATCGATGCCGAAGGCATCCGGCTCGCCAGGGAGAAGGGAACCTGGCTCGGCTTCGACGTCTACAATACGGAGTTCACCCTTTCGGAGGGTGCCAAGCTGGGCGTTCTTGAGGAAAACCTTGAGAAGGAGCGCCGCGTCGGCACGATCCAGCGCGAGAATTTCCGCAAGTCGGTTGAAGGCGGCGCGCGTCATATCTTCAGCACCGATGCCGGCATCTATCCGCACGGGTGGAACGCCAGGCAGTTCGCCGTGATGGTGCGCTATGGCATGACGCCGATACAGGCGATCCAGGCCGCCACCACCAACGCCGCGCAGGCGCTCGGCCGCGAGAAGGACGTCGGCGCCATCGCGGCGGGGCGTTACGGTGATCTGATCGCGGTGGCCGGCGACCCGCTGGCCGACGTCCGCGTGCTCGAGACGGTGCCCTTCGTGATGAAGGGCGGAAAGGTCGAGAAGGGCGCCCGACCATAAGGGCGTCCTCCACGGCGGAAACCTGCTTGACCGTGGGGGGCTCGCTGGTTATATGCGCCGCTCACCCGCGGGCTGGTGGTAGGCGATCGTCCTAGACGCTGTCCCGAGAACGGGTTGGAAGCGACACATGAGTGTGTGGGGTCCGATACGGAGCCAGTAGGCGTTCCGATCTCGCCTCATCATAGCGCCCGCCGAAAGGCGGGGCTTTGCTATGGGCGCAATTCTGCGCCCGCGCCCATGGGTATTTGAGGTTTTCACCGGCCAAACCTGGCCGGCAACGGTTTGAGGCTTGAACAGAGCATGCCGACGATCAACCAGCTGATCCGCAAGGGTCGCGAGCCGCAGAAGGCGCGCAACAAGGTTCCGGCCCTCGAGGCCAACCCGCAGAAGCGTGGCGTCTGCACCCGCGTCTACACCACGACCCCGAAGAAGCCGAACTCGGCGCTTCGTAAGGTCGCCAAGGTGCGCCTGACCAACGGCTTCGAAGTGATCGGCTACATCCCCGGTGAGGGTCACAACCTTCAGGAGCACTCCGTGGTGCTCATCCGCGGTGGCCGCGTGAAGGACTTGCCGGGCGTGCGCTACCACATCCTCCGTGGCGTGCTCGACACCCAGGGCGTCAAGGATCGCAAGCAGAGCCGTTCGAAGTACGGCGCGAAGCGTCCGAAGTAAGGATTTAGAGACATGGCTCGTCGTCGCCGTCCCGAAAAGCGTGAAATCCTGCCTGATCCCCGGTTCGGGGACATCACGCTCACCAAGTTCATGAACATGGTGATGTCGCAGGGTAAGAAGTCGGTTGCCGAGAAGATCGTCTACGGCGCGCTCGATGCGATCGAGGCGCGTACGCGCCGCGAGCCGCTCGGCGTGTTCCACGACGCGCTCGCCAACGTGCGTCCGGGCATCGAGGTTCGCAGCCGCCGTGTCGGTGGCGCGACCTATCAGGTGCCGGTCGAGGTCCGTCCGGACCGCGGTCAGGCGCTCGCCATCCGCTGGCTGATCGGCGCGGCGCGCAACCGTTCGGAGAACACCATGGCGGCCCGCCTTTCGGGCGAGCTCATGGACGCGGCGAACAACCGCGGCACCGCCGTCAAGAAGCGCGAGGACACGCACCGGATGGCCGAAGCCAACCGCGCCTTCTCGCACTACCGCTGGTAACAGGCCGGCTCAGGAGTATTTGAAATGGCCCGCAGCCATCCGCTCGAGAAATATCGCAACATCGGCATCATGGCCCACATCGATGCCGGCAAGACGACCACGACCGAGCGCATCCTTTACTACACCGGCAAGTCCTATAAGATCGGCGAGGTCCATGAGGGCACCGCTACCATGGACTGGATGGAGCAGGAGCAGGAGCGCGGCATCACGATCACGTCGGCCGCGACGACCTGCTTCTGGAACGATCACCGGATCAACATCATCGACACGCCGGGTCACGTCGACTTCACCATCGAGGTGGAGCGCTCGCTCCGCGTGCTCGACGGTGCGGTGACGGCGTTCGACGGCGTGGCCGGCGTTGAGCCGCAGTCGGAGACCGTGTGGCGTCAGGCGGACAAGTACCGCGTGCCGCGCATGTGCTACGTCAACAAGCTCGACCGTATGGGTGCGAACTTCGATCGCTGCGTGCAGATGATCAAGGACCGCCTGGGTGCGCGTCCGCTGGTCCTCTATCTCCCGATCGGTATCGAGAGCGACTTCAAGGGTCTCGTTGACCTCGTGCACAACCGCGCGATCATCTGGCTCGAAGAGAGCCTGGGCGCGAAGTTCGAGTACAAGGACATCCCGGACGACCTGAAGGATGTCGCCGCTGCCGCGCGCGCCGAGCTCATCGAGACGGCCGTCGAGCAGGATGACGCCGCGATGGAGGCTTACCTCGAGGGTAACGAGCCGGACGTCGACACGCTGAAGAAGCTGATCCGCAAGGGGACCATCTCCTTCTCGTTCGTGCCGGTGCTCTGCGGTTCGTCGTTCAAGAACAAGGGCATCCAGCCGCTGCTCGACGCGGTCGTCGACTATCTGCCGTCGCCGCTCGACATTCCGCCGGTCCAGGGCGTGAAGCCCGGCACCGAGGAAGAAGACAGCCGTGAGGCTCGCGACGACGCGCCGATGGCGGCGCTGGCGTTCAAGATCATGGCTGACCCGTTCGTCGGCTCGCTGACCTTTGCCCGCATCTACTCGGGCAAGATGGAAAGCGCCACGACCGTGCTCAACTCCGTCAAGGACAAGCGCGAGAAGATCGGTCGCATGCTGCTGATGCACGCGAACAATCGCGAGGACATCAAGGAAGCCTATGCGGGCGACATCGTCGCGCTCGTCGGCCTGAAGGACACCACCACGGGCGACACGCTCTGCGTGCCGAATGCGCCGATCGTGCTTGAGCGCATGGAGTTCCCGGAGCCGGTCATCGAGGTCGCCGTCGAGCCGAAGACGAAGGCCGACCAGGAGAAGATGGGCATTGCGCTCAACCGCCTCGCGCAGGAGGATCCGTCCTTCCGCGTGTCGTCGGACACCGAGAGCGGCCAGACGATCATCAAGGGGATGGGCGAGCTCCACCTCGAGATTCTCGTCGACCGCATGAAGCGCGAGTTCAAGGTCGAGGCGAACGTCGGCGCGCCGCAGGTGGCGTACCGCGAGTCGCTGGCCCGCAAAGTCGACATCGACTTCACGCACAAGAAGCAGTCGGGCGGTACTGGTCAGTTCGGTCGCGTGAAATTCACGGTCGAGCCGGGCGAGCGCGGTTCGGGCATCCTCTTCATCGACGAGGTCAAGGGCGGCAACATCCCGCGCGAGTACATTCCGTCGGTCGAGAAGGGTATCCGCGAGGTCGCCGCTTCGGGCGCGCTGATCGGCTTCCCGATCATCGACTTCAAGGTCACGCTGTACGACGGCGCGTATCACGACGTTGACTCGTCGGCGCTGGCGTTCGA
>JAEZQR010000134.1 GCA_023413015.1 Pseudomonadota bacterium | reverse complement strand
CGAGGCCCGAGGACGCGTTCGACCGCGCTCCGCAGATCCGCCGTCTGCGCGAAGACGTCACCGGCCGGACTGTGCGCGACGAAGCCGCCCTTGACCCGGGCGACGTGGACGAGGACCTCGTCCTGCGCGTCGAGGATAACACACCAGGGATCGCCGCTGTCGGACCGGCCGAACACGACATCGATGCTCGTCTGGTCGGCAAAGCGCTTCGCGAGCTCGTTGAGGCGCGCGCGTTCGCTCTCGGACCAGTCGCCGGTGCGCAGTGTAGGGAAGGGGATGATCGTCGCCATCGGCAGACCTCAGCTGCGGGCCCTTCGTGGCGCCTGTGCGGCGGCATCGTCGGAGAACAGAAGGCGGTACAGCTCTGGCTCGTAGAAGCCAAGCAGGCGGGTGGCGAAGCTTCTCGAGTCCTGGCCGAGCGCTTCGGCCCAAGCGGCCTGCTGGTCGATGGGTACCCGGCCCAAGCCGCTCTCGACCTGCGAGACGAAGGTGTAATAGCGCAGGCCGACCTGTTCGGCGAGCTCGGCCTGCGTCAGACCGGCCGCCTCGCGCATGCCCTTGAGCCACTGCCCGGCCTGCCGGCGGAGTTCCTTGGTGAGCGCCGCCTGCGCGGCATCGGGTGCGGCTCGAGGCATTTTTGGTTTCCTCCACTCACAAGGGGCTTGCGAGTCCAAATTATATACAGTAATTACTAGACAGCCATTAAAGAGTTGCGTTGCCTTCTATCCTGAACATATCGCCGGCCGCGCCGATGTCCATCCCTCAGGATCGACGCGCAGGGCCGACCGAGTGAGGTTCGGTTGATGGTCTTTATGGAAAGTCGCGTTGTCGTAGCGGATACAAATCGGGTGCCGGGTGAGGCAATCCGGCGCTGGTCGCCCACGATCGCCTTTGCCTTCCTGATCGGCATCACCTGCATGCCGATGCCGGCGGCACCTTTTGCGGCGCCCCAAACCGGAGAGGAGGACGCCTCGGCACACGACGGAGAATGCGCGGCCGACGTTGCGGCGAACGAAGCCGTGCTCCGCTTCAGGGGCGAACATCGTCCCGCCAGCGTCTGCGCGGCAGCCCTCCGCCCTTGGCGACGATGACGGGATCGACAGTTCCGGCAGGTTGACGACGACGCGGCCACCCCCTCGTGCCGCGGCGCTTCTCTCCCCAACCTGCCACTACGGGCCGGCCGCTCAGCCCTGGCGGCCGGCCCTTTTTCTAGACGGAAGGCCGCGAACGGCGCGGCCGAAGAGCGTCCGGCAGTGCCGGCTAGACCCGACGCCGCCGTGCGACGGCAACGCCGAGCAGGCCTAGGCTGAGCAAGCCGAGTGCGGCAGGCTCCGGCACCGACGTGCGGATGCGCAGCGCAAGCTGCGTCGCGCTGAGCTCGTTCTCGGGCGTGATGAAGCCGATGCATCCGGTTTCGGCACCGGCCGCCTGGCACTGCTGGTCGGTGAGGCTGGCCAACCCCTGCGCCATCAGGTCGAGGAAATATTGCTGGTTGTTGAAATCGAAGCTGTAGCTGAAGACGCCGTTGGCGAACGGCACGCCTGAGTTCAGGCTGAAGATATCGGCGCACTGGCCCACACCGGACTCGCAGACACCGAGGTTCGGCGTCTCGCGGAAGTTCACGCGAAACGGCTCAATGCCGACCGAGGCGGTGCCTGCCTCGCCGACCGGGCGCAGATTGAGGTCGAGGCGGAGCAGGACGTCGTCGAGCGCCAGCGAATTGAGCGGGATCACCCGGTTGTTATGAAAGAAGCGGTTCGCGAGCGCGAAGTCGCCATTGGTCGTCAGGCCTCCCATGGCCGGGGCGCCGGCATCGGCCAGCGTGCCGTTCTCATCCCGAATGGCAAGCGAACTACGCCGGTCGTCCACGCCCCATGACAGATCATAGCGCTCGGTCGTCGGCGTTCCAGTACCAACGGAGCCGGTGACCGGCGCGAACGATGGATCGTCGAACCAAGCGTCGAGCGAGAAGTCCCAATTCATGATGGCAGCACTGGCAGCAGCCGGAATCAGGGCAGCGACCGTCGCGATGGCAATCGTAAGCATCCGCTTCATAAACGCATCCACTACAGTTACAGACATGGACGCAGACCATAAGCAACTACCATGCCAACCGCAGATATCAGTAAATAATATCGATTATAACAAAGGTTATGTAAAACGTGCCGACAGCATAAGCATAAATATCATTTCGGAATGGGAATAATAAAGCCAATTTTTAAAGGTTATCATTCGCACTCGTCATAAATGCATTATATATTATTATTTAGTCTTAATTCTGATTTAAATCGTATATTAACTTATGCCTTCCTAATACTATCGGCAGACCTGCGCTGCCGATTTCGGCTGGAGACTGGCGCCAGTGCGTTGCGCACCACTGCCTCAGCCTATCGGGACGGGCACGAATGCCTGTTCGTCGCCACGCGCGACCGATAGCAGAATGTGATTGCGGCCAGCATGACGTGCCGCTGACACGCTCGCGGCGAGTTCCTTCGGCGTCGCAACCGGCGTGTTGTTCACCGCGGAAATCAGATCGCCCGGACGGATACCCTCCTCGGCACTCCGGCTCGCCGGGTCGACGGTCGTGATGATAAGCCCACGGGCGGTCTGCGGCTGGCCGGCTTCGGCGTTCAGCTCGGGTGATGTCGCGCGAACCGTAAAGCCCAGTATCTGCAGCGATTGCTGCGACGGTGCGGGCGACGCGAGGTTCGCACGCTCGACCCCGGCGCCTGCCCCCGCCATCGCAGCAACGCGCAACATCGCGGTCATGCCGTGCCCGCCACGGATGAGGGCCACGCGCGCCCGGGCGCCGGCCGGCGATGCGGCGACGAACTTCGAAAGGTCGTGGGCGTCCTTCACCGGCTGCCCGTCGAACGACGTGATGACATCGCCGGGCTTCAGGCCCGCCTGCGCTGCGGTGCTGTTCGGCACGACTGCGGCGACAAGCGCTCCCTGCATACCGTCGCGGCCGAGGCTGTCGGCGATTTCCGGCGTCACGTCCTGCACCTGAACGCCGATCTGCCCGCGCGCCACGCGGCCGTGCGCGACGATCTGCGCGACGATGGCGTGTGCGACGTTGGCCGGGATGGCGAAGCCGATGCCGACGCTTCCGCCGGAGGGCGTGAAGATCGCGGTGTTGACGCCGACGACGCGGCCGGAGCCGTCGAGCAGCGGCCCGCCCGAATTGCCCTGGTTGATGGGCGCATCGACCTGGATGAACTCGTCATAGGGTCCGGCGCCGATCTGGCGCCCGCGGCCGGAGACGATGCCCTTGGTGACGGTGCCGCCGAGCCCGAACGGGCTTCCGACCGCGATGACGTCGTCGCCGATGCGGAGATGATCGCTGTCGCCCCAGTTCAGCACCGGGGTCCGACCGCTTGTCCGCATGCGAAGCACCGCGAGATCGGTCTTGTCGTCGCGGCCGACGAGCGTTGCCGGTAGCTCCCGTCCGTCGGCGAGCTTGACCCTGATCTCGCCGTTGCCGTCGACGACATGATTGTTGGTGACGACCAGACCGTCCGACGAGATGATGAAGCCGGAGCCCAGCACCTCGTCCGGCGGCGCGGTTTCGGCATCCGGCCCGTTCGCGCCGAAGAACTGGCGGAACAGATCGCCGAACGGCCCGTCCATCGGCGCTCCGACAGGCCCGGGCTGCGCCTTCTCGCGCACCTGGATCTGCACGACGGCAGGAAGGATCGATTGCACCACGTCGGCCAGACTGGCGCCGCCGTTCTGGAAGGCGGCAGGCCGCAGCAAGGCCCGATCGACCGTTGCGGCATGCGGAGGGGCAGCGCGGGTGGCAAGCGTGATCGACGCGCCGGTCACGCTGCCGAAGAGGGCAGCGCCCGCAACCAGGGCAGTCGTCCGGGCCTTGCTTGAAGCTTTCAGGTTCACGAGAGCGCTCCGGCAGATTTGGGATGAATGCGGGGCAGCCTCCCACAGGCAGGCCTACGGCGGCGTGAGCGCGACATGAAAAGCCGTTCATGTGCGCGCTGAGTGGCCCAAATCGATCCCCTCGCGCGTCGACGGCGGGGGGAATGAACAATCGGTCATGATCGAGAAACCGATAGGCAAGCGCCGCCGGGCGATGATCGGCGCATGGATGGTCCGCCATGCGGGCGCGCCACAGCCGAATAGCCTCGGCAAGGGCTCCCGTCGCGGCGGATCGTCGGCAGTCGAAGGAGATTGATCATGAAGACGACTCTCGTCCTCGCCGCGCTTCTAGCGCTGACCGGCGCATCGGCCATGGCGCAGGGGACCCAGGCCTATCCGCCCTGCTCGGCGACTCGGCAGGATCGCTGCGTCCAGACGCATAATCGTGCCGCCAGCCATGCGACCCGCCACGCGCGGAACGAGCGGTCGGCCCGGATGCATCGCCAGCAGCATGCGATGAACACCCATCATCGGCACGCGATGCGCACCCACCACCGCCGGCACGAACAGACCCGCCAGTCGTAACCGGGCGGGCCGTGGGCGTCCCGGCACGAGGGGCCAGGACAGCGGCGCAGTCCAGCCACCGGGTTGACCCGGTGGCCTGGACGGTGCGTGGCGGGAAGTCGGAAAGGTGAGCGGCATCCGCACGTCGTACGGTGTGCAGCGCTTCGCCCGCGTCGCACTCGTGGCCCTACTGGCCGTCCTCTGCCTGTGGACCATCCGCGCCTTCGTCGTTCCGGTCGCATGGGCGGTGATCATCGGGATCGCCATCTGGCCTCTCTATCAGCGGCGCGGATCGCTGAGGGGAAGACATCGCGCGAGGCTCCTCGCGCCACTGATCGCGACGCTGCTGGTCGGCGCCCTGTTGGTCTTGCCGCTGGCGCTGGCTGCGGTCGAGTTGACCCGTGAGCTTCCCGCCGCAGTGCACTGGCTAGCGAACGTTCAGCGGAGCGGTCTTCCGCCGCCGCCCTGGCTGGCGCAGCTGCCGCTCATCGGCGGCCGCCTCCTCCTCTGGTGGAGGGACCATCTGGCCGATCCGCGGGCCGGGCCGCTCCAGCATATCGACATCGCCGCCCTGGCATCATGGACCGGGGCGCTCGGTGCGCAACTCGCCTACCGGTCCCTGTTGTTCTTCGTGGCGCTGCTGACGCTGTTCTTCATCCTCCGCGACGGCGAGCGGATGCGCCGCGAAGCGCTCGACGCCGCCCGACGTCTCCTTGGAGAGGGCAGCGAGCGCCTGGTCGAGGCGGTCGTCTCCGCCATCAGGGGCACGGTGGTTGGGACAGTGCTCGTGGCGTTGGGCGAGGGAACGCTGATCGGTATCGGTTATGCGGTGACCGGAGTGCCGCAGCCGGTGCTGTTCGGCCTGCTGACGGTCGCCTTCGCAATGCTGCCGATGGGCGCATGGGTCGCGTTTTCGATCGCGGCGCTGCTGTTGCTGGTGCACGGTCATGTTCTGCCCGCCATCGGGCTCGTGGCCTTCGGGTCATTCGTCATGCTGGTGGGCGACAATGTCGTGCAGCCGGCGCTCGTCGGCGGCGCGGCGCGCCTGCCGTTCCTGCTCGCCTTCGTCGGCACCATCGGCGGGCTCCAGAGCTTCGGACTCGTCGGTCTGTTTCTCGGCCCTGCCATCATGGCGGCCGCCCTTCTGCTCTGGCACGCCTGGAGCATGGGCGCGCCGGCCGACAATGCACGAAACGGCGGATGAGAACGGTGACCTTTGGTGATCGGGCTCATCCGCCGGCCGCGCCGCCGCTCGGGCGAGCGGGTATCCGCCTCGCGGCCGCCAAGTAAAGCTGCTCGACCTTCCTCGCCCGCACCTCGTCAGTCGAGGTTTCGAGCACCCACCGCCGTCCGGCGCGCGCCATCGTCGCTGCCCACTCCCGGTCGCCGAGCATGGCCTCGATCGCGTCGGCCAGCGCCGCCGCGTCGCCGGGCGGTACGAGCAGCCCGGTTTCCTCGTGGCGGACGAGCTCGCGGTTCCCGGCGACGTCGGTCGAGACGACCGGGCGCGCCATCGCCAGCGCCTCGCGCAGCACGCCGGTCAGCCCCTCGCCGCGGACGGAGGCGCAGACGACGAGGTCGATCGCGGACAACGCGTGCGGCATGTCTTCGACGAAGCCGGCAAAGACGACGCGATCCGCGATCCCGAGCCGCTCGGCCAGCTGCTCGTAGCGTGCTCGGGAGCCTTCGCCGATGAGGACGAAGCGGGCCTCGGGGTGTCGCACCAGGACGCGCGCCGCCGCCTGCAGGAAGATGCCCTGGCCTTTCTTGCGGCTCCGGAACGAGGCGGCCATGCCGATCAGCGGGGCGTCTTCGGCGATCTGCCACTGCTTGCGGAAGGCTGTGCCGTCGAGACCCGGGCGGAAGCGATTCGTATCGACGCTGCCGTAGATGACTCGCACCTTCTCCGGCGGCAGGCCGTCGCGGAGCAGCCGGGTTCGCACCGCTTCCGAAACGGCGACGATCCGGTCGACGCAGTAGCGATGAATCGCCCAGACCGGCGATCCGGGCAGGAGCGAATAATCGGTCCCGCGATTGGCGACCCAGGCGAAGCGCCGGCCGCCAAGGCCCGCCGCATAGACGAAGCGCAGCGCCCGGTTCTTGTGCGTGTGGACGATATTGGGCCGAGCGCTCAGCACCTCACGCCGGAAACGCCGCGCCGCTCGCAGGCTGTTCAACCGGTAGCGCCGGACGTCCACGCCGGCCTGGCGAAGCCGGGCGATCTCCTCGCCATCTGCCATTTGGCTGCGGGGCTGGTCGAAGACGCAGGTCACCCGATGCCCGCGAACGACCAGCGCGCGGGCCAGCCGCGCGCACTGCACCGCGCCGCCGCGCTCGACCGCCGCGTGCGAGTCGACCATCACAATCGAGAGCCGATTGCCCGTCGTCTCGCGTCCGGCAGGGCGGCAGCCGGGCTCCGACACGATGTCCCGCCATCGCGCGTCGAAGGCGTTCCACAGCCCCGCATCCTCGCTCAGCACGATCAGCTCGCGGTTCAGCAGCCGCGACGACCGCGTGAGATTGTAGCTTCCGAACATCAGCCAGCGTTCGTGCGGGGCGTCCGCCAGCACGAACTTGCCGTGCATCGGCAGATGGTCGGGATGGGCATAGCGACGGACCACGACCCCGTGATCCAGCAGGAACGCCTCGATATGCGCCGGCGCGCGGCGGAGCGTGCCGTTCAGGATGACCTCGACCTCCACACCGCGCCCGGCCAGTGCAGCAAAGCACCATGCGAAGCTCATGTCGCGCAGGTGCGAGACGGCGATGCGGACCCGCGATCCGGGGCGGAGCGCCTCCAGCCGGCTGCGCAGGATGTTCGGCTGCAGCGTCGGAAAGAACTGGAGTTCGTCGCCTGCCCCGACCGTCGCGTGAGGCGAGCGGAGCATATCGGCCAGGAAGCCGTGATCGCCCGCATGGAGGGCGCGGACATGATGCGTCAGCAGGCGGACGGTTTCCGCATCGGTCAATTCGACGAGATCGTTGTGACCGCGGTCCTGATCCCCGACCGAGACGGTGACCGGGTCGTTGGCCACGCCGTTGCCGGAAGGGTTGAACGATCCCACCAGCGCCACCGGTGCGGGATGCGAGAAGCAGTAGATTTTCTCGTGCAGATGGATCGGCAACGAATGATGAAGCACCCGCAAGCCGTCGCCCAAGGCGGCGAGGCGATGGATGACGGCCTCGTTCGCCGAACGGAAGCGCGGCGCCCCCTCCAGAACGATCCGCACGCTGACGCCGCGCTCGTGCGCGCGGATCAGTGCGTCGGCGAGGCGATCGTCGCGGAAATAATAGGTCGCCCAATCGATGGCGCCGCCCGGAGGCACGGCCTCGACATGCGCTTCGAGCATATCGCGCAACCGCCCCGGTGGAAGGTCGGGCCCGCCGAACCATACAGTCGGGCGTCGGGATGAGACCATCCCACCCAGTATCGGTGAGCGGCCGGCACTCCGATTGCTGGCGGTCAAGCTCTCAGGAGGCGGCGGGCACATTACCGAATGCCGCGAGGTTGATCGGCACCGGGGCGACGGGCGCCCCGATGCCGATCGCGTCAACGGCTAGCG
Source organism: Pseudomonadota bacterium (assembly GCA_023413015.1). Lineage (GTDB taxonomy): Bacteria > Pseudomonadota > Alphaproteobacteria > Sphingomonadales > Sphingomonadaceae > Sphingoaurantiacus. The sequence goes on along the minus strand of JAEZQR010000134.1, from coordinate 8,430 downwards.
CCTGCAGGCCCGCTTGTCCTTGTTCGCGGCCTTCGTGCAGTCGAGCTTCTTCGCGTGCTTGGCAGTTCTCGACTTCATGCCGGTCTTGTGCTGCGTCGTGCTCTTGGTCGTGCTCGCTGTCTCCGACTTGGTCGGAGCGTTCGCGGTCTGCGCGGCCATCGCCGCACCGGAAAGGCCCAGCGACAGCGCCGACGCGAGGATCATCAGTCGATTCATGGCGGATTCCTTATCAGCTGGCGCCAGGCCCTTCGCCTGTGCCAGCTCGCAATCTGCCGGATCGCACCTCCCCGCCCGCTGTCCCCGACATGAAATGGCGGTAATGAAGGCAGCGTCGGCTTCAGCCCTGCCGACCCCCTAGATCAGAGCAGCCCTGCCGCGACATTGATGGTGAGCGCCAGCACGCCGATGGCGAAGAAGAACGCGACCAGCGCCTGTCCCAGTACCGAGCGGCGCATGCGGGATGCCGTCACCACCACGTCCGAAACCTGGAACGTCATGCCGACGGTGAAGGCGAAATAGAGGAACTCGACATAGGTCGGGCTCCCGCCGCCGGGGAAGGTAAGCCCGCCCTGGACGCCGCCGTTCCCATCCTCGTCGTAGAAGAGGTGGGCATAGTGGAGCGCACAGACGGTGTTGCCGAACGACCAGGCCAGCGCGAGGGTCGCGAGCGGACCGAAGACGTCCTTGCCGGTGGCGGTGCCGGTCCGGCTGAGTTCGGCGGCCACGGATATGAACACCACGCCCAGCACGATAGCCGCCACGGCGAGCAGCAGGCCGCGGTTGGCGTCGTTGCGGGCGGCATGGGCCCGGATGTCCCCCGGCGTGCTCGAACGCATGAGCCGCAGCGTGAGCGCGAGGAACAGGATGGCCGCGGCATCGAAGCCGGCCAGCAGCGCGGCGTTCCACTCGAGGCGGGACGCCGCGACGAACGTGCCGAGCGGGAAGACACCCAGGAACAGGACGAAGATCGGATGGGAAATATGGCTCCGTCGCCGCCGTGGCGCTTGCCGTGCCGGCGAAATGTCGGACGATCGGGAGCTTTGCTGGTTCACGTCGGGCTCAGCGCGGCTGTGAAGGGGACGTGTCAACCTACACCGATCCCGCGCCGAGCGTCAGCGCTTCCTGCCGAGGTGGCGCCTCGGGAGGCGGTGGAGGCCTCAGGCGGAAAACCGGGGCAAGACGGTCTGCGCTGCGCGACCGGGGCCGCAATGGATTGCTGATCAGGCGGGCGGCATCCCGCAGCGCCAGCGCCAGAGCCGCGGGCGTCGGCCGACAGACGACGTAGCGCGAGCGCCATAGCGGGTGGAATTGCTGCTTGAACTGCCGCAGCCCTTCGAAGCCGTAGATGTTCTCGCCATAGGCATAGGCGAGGCGGCCGATCCGGTGCCAGAGCGGCGCAAGGCGATGGTCGGCCAGACCGGCCAGCGGGGCCATGCCGAGATTGAACCAGGCGAACCCGCGCGATTTGCCCCACAGCATCAGTTCCACGAGGAGGAACATCATCGTGCATCGCGGCGCGCCCTCGCCGTAGCGCATGAGGTCGACCGACAGCTCCCGGTCGCTGCCGTGCCAGAGGTTGGCGAAGGCGATGGGCCGGCCTTCGCGGCACACCACCGCGCAGTCGAAGCGGGCGATGTAATTCGGGTCGAAGAAGCCCAGCGAGAACCCCTTTTCGCGTCCGCCCTTGGCGGCCAGCCACTCGTCGGAGACCCGCGCCAGATCCGGGATCAGTCGTGGTACGTCGGCGGACGGGACGATCTCGAACGTCAGGCCCTCCCGCTGCCCGCGTCGACGGGTGGCCCGCATATCCTTTGCGGCTGGGCTGGCCAGATCGAAGGCCTTCAGGTCGACGCATGCTTCCTCGCCGACCTTGTGGCCCACCAGCCCGGCGTCGGCGTAGAGGTCGAGGTGCGCTCCCGAGACTTCGTAGAAGACGGGACGGCCGCCATGCCGGTCGGCCAAGTCGCGAAACGCCCAGACGAGACCCGCCCATTCCGCCTCGGGGCCGACGGGGTCGCCCATGGCGATCCAGCTGGCGCCCTTGACCTGATACATGAGGAACGCGCGCCCGGAGGGCGACAGGAGGAAGCGCTTGTCGCCGATCATGGCGAGGTTGGCGTTGGAGTCGGGCGATGCCGCGACTGCTGCGAGGATCGCGGCCGTGATCGCATCGGCTGTCCTGGGCTGCCGGGCAGCATGGAGCAGCCGGCTGGCGAGAAGCGCCAGCCCCAGGGCAGCGGCGGCGAACGAGGCGCGCAGGAAGCGGGGCGCATCGCCGCTGTAGGTCACCTGCCACCACAGGTCGGTCCGGTAGGCCACGCTCTCGTAGGCAGCGAGACCGACGATCACCGACACGCCCACCACGGCGACGGCGATACCCAGCCACAATGGCGATCCGAGATTGCGCCAGAGCGATCCGCGACGCCAGAACGCCTCGTGCGAGGCCCCGAGAAGCGAGGCGATGCTGGTGAGCAGCAGCGCCTCCTCCCAATCCCCGCCTTTCAGCAGCGATGCCAGCGCACCGGCCGCGAGAAGCGCGACGGTCGCCCGCCAAGCGGTATCGTACCGGCGATAGAGCGCGTGGGCGAGCGTGATGAGCATGAGGCCGATCAGGCTGCCAGCGAGATGGGACAGCTCGAGCAGCGGCAGCGGCACGAGGTGGCGCAGCTCGCGGATGCGGGCGTCGATGCTCGGCGTCGCCCCCGACAGCAGCAGCACGACCCCGCAGACGAACACGGCAGCCGCCGCGAGCAGCGGCACGAACGGGGCGATGCGCCGGCGCATGACCCGCACCGCCGTTCCGGCGCGCGACACCATCCACACCACGGCCACGGTCAGCGGCAGGACATAATAGACCATCCGGAACAGGAGGAGGCCCGCGAACAGCGGCTCGCGCGGCGCGGCCGGAAGGATCATCAGCATCAGCGCCTCGAAGACGCCCAGCCCGCCCGGAACATGGGTGAGCACGCTTCCCGACAGCGCCACCACATAGGCGCCGAGAACGGCCGGATAGGATAGCCCGAGCGAAGCGGGCAGCGCGAAGTGAAGCACGGCCGAGGTGAGCGCGAGATCGGTGCAGGATAGCAGCGCTTGCGCCACGCCGATGCGCCACGGCGGTAACGTAACCCGGTAACGCCCCACGCCGAGCGGGTGGCGCCACCACGCGCAGGCACCGATGTAGGCGACCGCCGCCCCAATCAGGAGCGCACCGCCCAGCCTAACGAGGTCGGTGGATAGCGGCAGCACCGCTGCCAGAAGCTGCGGCCGTAGGATGAGTGTGCTGCCGACGAGCAGGAAGGCGCCGACGAAGAAGGTCACGCTGTTCATGACCGTGAGCTGGGCGACTTCGCCCAGCCTCAGTCCCCGCGGGCCGTAGACGCGCTGGCGCATCGCGGCGGCCGACAGCCATCCCAGGCCGATGTTGTGGCTCACGGCGAAGCTCAGGAACGCCCCTTCCGCCACGACGCGATACGGCAGCGAATGCCCGATCGCCCGAAGTCCGAGCGTGTCGTAAAGCGTCAGCACCCCATAGCCGATCATCGTGAACAGCAGCGCGAGCCCGATCCGGGCCGGCGAGATCGACGTCAGCTCCTGCGTCAGATGCGCGCCCCGAACCTGGCCGAGCTCATGGTAGAGCGCCCATAGAGCCGCCGCGAAGATCAGAAGGGTGACCGCAATGCCTGCCGCGTGACGGACCCTTGCTGGAAGTTCGACCCGCATCTTGGCTTTCCTGCCGCCTGCCGCAGCGTTGGGGACTAACCTTATCAGGCTGTTCGCCGGTTCATGACAATCGGTCATGCGGCATTCGACATGGTGGCCTCGAGCACCGCAAACAACCGGTCGGCATCATGATGGAGCATGTGGCCGCCGGGCAGCGCCACCCGCCGCACGTTCGGGCCCTGCAGCTGGGGGCACAGGCTGTCCGCTTCCAGCGCCCCTTGGACGCAGAGCAGCGGCACCTCCCGGATGGCCGAGGCCTCGTCGGCGGCACGGGCATCGGGCGTTCCGGACCCGAAGAACTCCGCGAGCGAGATCCGGTAATAGGCGGTGCGCGTCGGTACGATGAGGGCGACCAGCTGGAGCCGGCGCTTCAGATCTGGCGACAGTCTGTTCACTCCCGCCGGGAGCACGTCGGCGCCGAAGGACTGGCCGACTAGGATCAGGCGCGCCTCGGGATGGGCGGCCAGGCTGCGCTGCACCGCCTGCTCGACGAGCCGCCCGATGGCATCGGCATCGCGATGGTGCATGAAGAAGGCCGGCGTGTTGATGCCGAGCGTCGGCACGCCGGCACGCTGGAGGCGCTCGACGATGCGGTGCCCCATGCCTGCCCCAAGCCCCATGTCACCCGATACGAGGACGGCAACCACCGGTGCCTGGCGCGGGGTCGCCAGATCATATTCGACGAACAGCGGCTGCGACCGCAGGCCTTCGTAGACCGCGATTGCCAGCAGCGCGATGGCGGCGAAGCAGGCGGCGACATAGATCGCCCGCCGCGCGCGCGGAGCATTCGACCGCGCCGTCACGCGAGTCGCAGCCCGCGCAGGATCGCCGCGGCAATGGCGGCGTCGTTGCCGGCAAAGTGATGCCCGCCGGGGAGCACGATCTGCTGCACGCGCCCGTTCGAAACGGCGGGGCAGCCGCTGTCTTGCTCTTGCGCACCGCGCAGGCACTGGATGTGAAGGATCGTACCGAGCCGATCGACCACCGGCGCCGTCGCCCCGGCCGAGGCATCGCCGATGTTCAGCCAATCGGAGAGATGGAACTCGAGCTCCCCGCGTTCGGGAAGGCCCATCAGCGAAATCTGGGCGACGCGGTCACGGATGGCGGGCGGCAGCGCCGCGACGGTTGCGGGGAGCGCACCGGCGCCGAAGGAATAGCCCACCAGCAGCACGCGGGGGCGATGCCAGGCGGCACCGTAGCCGTCGATGATCCGCGCGAGATCGCGCGCGCTCTCGGCAGGGGATCTCGCCGTCCAGAAATATTTCAGGCTGTCGAGGCCGACGACGGGTATGCCTGCCGCCGCCAGCCGGCCTGACACCGACCGGTCGAGCCCTGCCCATCCCCCGTCGCCGGAGTAGAAGATCGCCATCAGGCCACCGGCCCGGTCAGGTGGGCTCGGGACCGAGGTCAGGGGCAGGTTGTCGGGCAGCACCAAGCTGGCCGGGCGCGGCGCGGCCGGCGGCTCGAGGAGCGGACGGACGGCGGCTTCGACCTGAGGCTCGCCACGCGTCCCATCGTGAAGGGAGATGACCTGCGCGCCGCCGACCTGCGCTGCGAAGCCCTGGATTGGCGTGGATGACCGTTGGGTTTGCGAGCCCTGAAGGATGAACCATGGCGCGCCGACGTGCCTGACCGGCGCGAAGATCCAGCCTTTAGCCGACGGGGAAGCCGCAAAGCCGTTCTCGCGGCACCAGGGTTTCGTTCCGGCGAGATCCGGTGCGAAGTCAAGCGAGACGGCGCCCCGGTACAGGCCGTCCGGCGCCTGCGCCACGGTCGCATAGGTCAGCGATGCCCCCGATGCCTCGCCGACGAGGATCGGCTCGACATAGGACCGGAGGCCGAGCCGATGCTCGACGTCTTGGGCCAGGGCGACCATGTCCACGTTCGGGTTGATGCAGGTATTACGGCTTCGGCCCCAGGCCCGGAGGTAGGCGGGCGTGCGGACGCCCGCGACCGCGGCGCCGAGCGATGTCAGGCGGTGCGCCAGGCTCGCGGCCTGGGGGGTCCAGCCCTGGTCGCCCGACATCAGGATGACGACGCCCTTGACCGCCTCGGCCGGTCGGTAGAGCGCAACCGTGCCGAAGCGCCCTAAATGGAACGTCTCGGGCGCCACGACGAGCGGTGTGGAACTGGCGGCAGCAGCGGCGAGAACGGCGCCGAGGATCGCGCGGTGCATCTGACGGCTCCCTTAGGGCGGAATCCGCAGAAGGATGCCCCCGGAGAGCTCGCAACCCGATGGCAGCGCAATGAATATTTGGTCATCTGGGGCTTCTCCATGACAGGATTGTCATGTCCCGCACGCGTCGCCGTCAGCCCGCCCCCGCTAGTGGAGGAAGTGAAAGGGACAGCTTCGATGCGCATCGGGAAGCGCGGCGCCTTGCTGGTCGGGCTTGTCGGCGTGGTGCTCGCCATCGCGCTAGTGGCGAGCCTGCGCGCCGGCCACCTGCGGGGCGATGGCCAGCACCACCATGCCGAACGGCCGATCGAGCGGGCGCGGTCGCTCGGTTTCACCCAGGAGCCGCTCGACGCCGCGACCGCCCGCTCGCTCGGGCTGCGCCCATCGACGCGGGGCGCGGTGGTGACGAGCGTCGCCGCCGGCGGACCGGCCGACCACGCGGGCCTGGCGGTCGGCGACGTGGTGACCTCGATCGATGGGCAGCCGCCCGAAAAAGCCGTCGCCATGCCGCCGCAGACGCTGATCATCCTGCATCATGGCGTGGCGCGAACCCTACAGCTGGGTTACGCTGGCCCAGCGGAGTAGATCATGGCCAAGATCCTGGTTGTCGAGGATGATGCCGCTACGGCGGATTATATCGTCAAGGGCCTGAAGGAAGCCGGCTACGTGGTCGATCATGCCGGCGACGGGCGCGACGGCCTGTTCCACGCCACGGACGGCTCCTACGACGCGATCGTGCTCGATCGCATGCTTCCCGGAATGGACGGGCTGGCGGTGCTTCAGGCCCTGCGCGCCGCCAAGGTCGACACGCCGGTCATCATCCTTTCAGCGCTGGGAAGCCTCGACGACCGGCTGCAGGGGCTGACCGCCGGTTCGGACGACTATCTCGTGAAGCCCTTCGCCTTCGCCGAGCTGCAGGCCCGCATCGAAGCGATGCGCCGCCGTTCAGGCGGCGGCACGAGCGTCGAGACCAAGCTCGGCTGCGCCGATCTGGAGATGGACCTGCTCTCGCGACGGGTGACCCGCGACGGCCAGCGGCTGGACCTCCAGCCGCGCGAGTTCCGGCTGCTCGAATATCTGCTCCGCCACAAGGAACAGGTGGTGACGCGCACGATGCTGCTCGAAGGGGTGTGGGACTATCACTTCGATCCCGGCACCAACGTCATCGACGTCCATGTCAGCCGGCTGCGGAAGAAGATCGATGACGGTTTCGACCGCCCGCTCCTCCATACGGTTCGGGGAGCCGGTTATCGGCTGGGCGAGGCTGGTTGAACATCGCCGCGACCTTGGGGCTGCGCTCGACAACGGCACGCTTCGCCGCGCTGGCGTTCCTGGTCCTCCTGTTGTCGAGCGTGGCGGTGCTTGGCGTGGGCGCGCGCTTGGCGAGCCGCGCGCTGGAGACCGAACTGATCGAGCAGTCGCGGGCCGAGGTCCGGGAGATCGCCATCGCCTTCCGGCGCAGCGGCCCGGCCGCCGCCGCGGCGCTGCTGCGCGCCGAGCTCGCCCAATCACCGCAGAAGATCACGCTCCTGGAAGGTCCCCGCGGCCGGCTGGCGGGCAATGCGCAAGCCTGGCCGCCGACCCTCGGCACGCCGACCGACTGGCGGGAACTGGTCCTCTACGCCCAAGGATCGAGCCGACCCGAGCGCTATGGCGTCGTCGCCATCGCGCTCGGCGGCGGTTACCGGCTGTTCGTCGGCCATAGTCTTGCCGAACGGGCGCGGCTGCTGCGCAGCTTCGTGGAGGCGCTGCTCGGGGCGACCGCCGCCGCCCTGGCGCTCGCGATCGCCGGCGCCTGGGCGCTGTCGCACTTCATTGCCAACCGCGTACGCGCGACGGTCGAGGCGGCGGCGGCCGTGGCAGCCGGCGACCTGTCGCGACGGGTGCCGGTGACCGATGACGACGACGCCTTCAACGAGCTGGCGCTGGCGCTGAACGCGATGCTCGCGCGTATCGACTCGCTCGTTTCCGAGCTGCGGATCGTCACCGACAGTCTGGCGCATGACCTGCGCTCGCCGCTCACCCGCATGAAGTCGCGCCTCGAGCGAGCGGCGCTCGAAGAGGACCCGGAGTCGGCCCGCGCCGCGCTGGAAGCCGTCGCGACCGAAGCCGATGCGCTTCTGCGGATCGTCACGCTCGCGCTCGAGGTGAGCCGGGCCGAGGCCGGCTTGGGCCGGGAGCATCATGACGCGATCGACGCGACCGCCCTCCTGACCGACCTCGCCGAGATATACCGGCCGCTGGCCGAAGACGCCGGCGTGGCGATCGAGGTACAAGCCCCAGCCAAGCTGACGATCCTTGGACATCGCGAGCTGCTGGGTCAGGCGCTCGCCAATCTGATCGACAATGCGCTGAAGCATTCCGGCGCGCAGGTCGTGCGGCTGACGGCGCAGCGTCTCGGCGACCAGGCCAGCCTGGCGGTTTCGGACGACGGACGTGGCATCCCCCCCGAGAAGCGGGCACAGGCGTTGGCCCGCTTCGCGCGCCTCGACACGGCGCGGTCGACCCCCGGTGCCGGACTGGGTCTGTCGCTG
>JAEZQR010000122.1 GCA_023413015.1 Pseudomonadota bacterium | reverse complement strand
TCGGTGCCGCACACGGTCAACGCCTTCGCCATTGAGTCCTTCGTCGACGAGCTTGCGCTGTCGGTGGGCTCGGACCCGTTGGCGTACCGCCGCCGCCTGCTGAGCGACAATCCCCGTGCGCTCCGCGTACTTGATACCATCGCCCGAAAAGTGAACTGGGCGAAGCCGCTGCCCAAGGGGCGGGGCCGCGGCTTGGCGGTCTGGCGGTCGTTCGGCTCTCTCGTCGCGCAGGTGGCCGAGGTGTCCGCGTCCGGCGCTGGCCTCAAGATAGACCGCATCGTCTGCGTCATCGATTGCGGGACTGCCGTGAACCCCGACTCGATCCGCGCGCAGGGCGAGGGGTCGATCATCATGGCGCTCACCGCGGCGCTGAACGGCGAGATCAACCTTGAGGGCGGACGCGTCGTCGAAGGCAATTTCGACGGCTATCCGATGCTGCTGATGGATCAGGTACCGCCGATCGAGATCGAGGTGATCGACAGCCCCGATTCACCTATCGGCGGTGCGGGCGAGCCTATGACTCCACCGCTGGCCGCCGCGCTCGCCAATGCGGTATTTGCCGCGACCGGCAAGCGGCTGCGCGCTTTGCCACTGGCCAGGCAGGGTATTACCTTGGCCTAGAGTGTAGCCGGTGTCGCTGCGCCGGCTTGCAATCCGCTTCTCTGGCAAAGCCCTCGATATGCCAGCGGGTCAGTTAATATGGTACGAGGCATAAAAACAGGCGGGGCGGGCCCAAGCCCACCCCGCATTTAGCCTAGGCCGCTTGGCCGGGAAGCTGGCGTTCCAGGCCGTAAATGCGGTCCTTGAGCCCCAGCTTGAGCTTTTTCAGCCGGGCAATCCGCAGGAAGTCGGGTCGGAGCTGTCGGAGCTCCTTGCCGAGCTCGCCTTCAAGGCGATGGTGCAGGTTGCGCAGGCGGGAAATGGACTTCAAGGACATGCCTCTCTCCTCTTTGAGCTACCACGAGCAGCTCGACGCAGGAGCAAGGTAAGACTGGCTGCATCGAGCGCACTCGATGCGGTCCGACATCACGACCGCTGGAGCGATCGCCAGAGGGGCCCGGCCCGCATACAACCAACCTATGCCCATGGGGCGGCTATTCAAGCCCGGTACGCTCCCGACACGACGAGCCGAGCCAGCGACGACACCAGCCGACCGCGGCGGGACCCCAGCGTCCGGTGCGCCTACTTCTCGCGCAGCGCCTTCGATGCACCGCGTTCGAGCGGGGAGAGGATGTAGGACAGGATCGAGCGCTTCTGGCCGAGGATGTCGACCTCCGCCACCATGCCGGGCGTGATCGACAGCGGCTTACCGTGGGCGTCGAGCAGCCGGCCCTTCGTGTGCACGCGCACGAGATAGTTGGTCTCGCCGGTACGCTCGTCGGTGACGACCGCGTCGGGCGAGATGCGCTCGACCTCGCCTTCGAGCGAGCCGTAGACGGCATAGTCGTAGGCGGTGAGCTTGACCTGCGCCTTCTGACCGGGATGCACGAAGGCGATGTCGGCGGGCGAGATGCGCGCCTCGACCACCAACGTGTCGTCGCTCGGCACGATCTCGACGAGCGGCTCGCCCGGTTTCACGACGCCGCCGACCGTGGCGACCAGCACCCGGTTGACCGTGCCGCCGATCGGCGCCTTCACCTCGGTACGGGTGACGCGGTCTTGGAGTGCCGGCAGCTCGCGACCCATGCCGGCGAGCTCGGCCTTCGCCGTGGTGAGATCGTCGACCGCCTTGGCGTGGTACGACTGGCGCACCGAGCGCAACTCGGAGGCGGCCTCGGCCACCGCGGATTGCGCGGCCTTATATTCGCCGCCGGCCTGCGATGCGGCCGACTGGGCGCGCAGCAGCGCGATCTGCGGCTCGATGCCCTTTTCGACGAGCGGCGTGATCATCGCCAGTTCGCGGTCGGCCAGGCTCTTGGCCTGCGCCGCCGTGGCGACATTGGCCTGCGCCTGCCCGAGCTTCGATTGCGCCACCGACAGTGCGGCGGCGAGCTCGGACTGGCGCGCTTCGTAGAGCGTGCGCTCGGCGGCAACGAGTGCCGGCGCAGCGGTGACGAGCCCGGACGGGAAGGCGGGGCTGGTGCCGCTGACCTCGGCCTGGAGCCGCGTGATGCGTGCAACGAGGGCGTTGTAGCCCTCCTGCTCCTTGGTGAACTGCGCGGAGAACTGGGTGGCGTCGAGGCGCAGCAGCGTCTGGCCCTGCTCCACCTTCTCGCCCTGGCGCACGAGGATGTCGCGGACGATCCCGCCTTCGAGGTTCGAGACGACCTGGAGCTGGCGCGAGGGGATGACGCGGCCCTGCGCGCGGCTCACCTCGTCGACCTTGGCGAGCGCCGCCCACAGCACGAACAGCAGCACGAACCCGCCTATCGCGTAGAGCATGTAGTTCGCGGCTCGGCTCGGCTCGATCCGGTCGGGCAGGCGCTCGAGGGTGGCGGTGACGTCCATGTTCAGGCCATTTCCAGCTTGAGGAGGGCAGTGGTCGATCGCATCACTGGCTGCCGACCGCGACCGACTTCAGCACGTCATCGCGCGGGCCGGCGGCGACGACCTTGCCGCGGTCGAGGATGATGACGCGGTCGACGAGCTTGAGCATCGAGGCGCGGTGGGTGACGAGCACCACTGTGCGGCCCTTGAGCTCGGTTTCGAGGCGCGCGATCAGCGCATTCTCCGACTGGATGTCCATCGCGCTGGTCGGCTCGTCGAGCAGCAGGACCGGTCGCTTGGCGGTGAGCGCGCGGGCGATGGCGATCGACTGGCGCTGGCCGCCCGACAGGCCTTCGCCGCGGTCGGCAAGGCGCAGGTCGTAGCCGTTCGGCACCTGGCCGATGAAGTCGTGCGTGCCCGACAGGCGCGCGGCGCGCAGCACCTCCTCATCGTCGACGCGATGGTCGCCGAGCGTGATGTTCTCGCGGACCGAGCCCGAGAGCAGGAATACGTCCTGCAGCACCGCGCCGATGTTGTGACGCAGGTCTTCCGGGTGGATCTGACGCACGTCGGTCTCGTCGATGAAAACCGCGCCCTCGGTCGGCTGGTAGAGGCCGAGGATGAGGCGCGTGACCGTCGACTTGCCCGAGCCGACGCGGCCGAGGATCGCGACGCGCTCCCCTGCCTCGATCCGGAACGACACGTCGTCGAGCGCGCGCTGCGTCGAGCCAGGATAGCGAAAGATGACGTTGCGGAATTCGATGCGGCCGTCGAGCTTCTGACGACGGAGATAATCGGCGCCCTCGCGCACCTCGCCGCCCTGGCTCATCATCTCGTTGAGCTGCCGGTAGGCGGTGCGCGTGTGGCTGAGCCGCGTCAGCAGGTTGGCGATCTGGCTGAGCGGCGCCACGCAGCGGCCCGCCAGGATCGAGCAGGCGATGAGGCCGCCCATCGTCAGCTCGCGCTCGGCAATCAGGAACACGCCGAACACCGTGGTGCCGATATAGGCGATCTGCTGCGCCGAGCCGGCGGTGTTGATCGCGAGCGCACCGATCAGGCGCTGGCGCAGCGACATGTCGGCATGGCTGTCGACGGCGTGCGACCAGCGCTGCGCAAGCAGCGGCCCCGCCGAGGACGACTTCACCGTCTCGAGCCCCGAGATCGTCTCGACCAGCACGCCCTGCTTCGACAGGCCTTGGCCCATGCCGCCAGCCGCCAGTCGCGCGAGCGCCGGCTGCACCAGCCAGCCGGTGACCAGCACCACCGGCACCGCGAGCATCGGTATGATCACCAGCGGTCCGCCGATCATCGCGATCACGGCCAGGAACAGGAAGATGAACGGCACGTCGACGAGCGCGGCGAGCGTGGCCGAGGCGAAGAAGTCGCGCAATGCCTCGAATTCGCGCAGCAGCCCGGCGAAGGCGCCCGCCGAACCCTTGCGGCTTTCCATCCGCATCGACAGCAGCCGGTTGAAGATCGCGCCGCCGACGTCGCGGTCGATGCGCTGGCCGGCGATGTCGATGAAGTAGCCGCGAAGCGATTTCAGGATGAAGTCGAAGATCAGGATGAGCGCGACGCCGATCGACAGCGCGATCAGCGATTCGGTCGCGTTGTTCGGTACGACGCGGTTGTAGACCACCATCGAGAACAGCGAGGTGACGAGGCTGAATATGTTGATCAGCACCGCGGCGATCGCAACCTGTCCGTAGATGCGGCGGTTCGCGCGGATCGGCTCCATCAGCCAGGGCGCCAGCTTGGGGGCGGGGATGTGAATCGCGTGGTCAGCCATGACTGCTATCGGCCTCCAAACAGCGTCGCGGTGTCGTTGAAGCTGAACGTGACACCGAAATCATCGAGCAGCTCGCCGGTGCGGTCGAGCAGCACGTGGTGGGCGACGTCGAGCTCCGAAGCGCCCTGGAGATATTCGACCGCCGCCTCGAAATAATCCTGCTCCGCCTGCAGCACATCCAGAAGCGTGCCGCGCGATACCTTGAACTGCTCGACGAACAGATCGCGCGTGCGGCGGTTGGCGATATAGGCGCGCTCAAGCGTATCCAACTGCCGCTCGAGCACGCGGACGTCCTCGTAGGCTATGCCGGCATCGCGCCCGGCCTCGTTCACCACGCGCTCGACGTTGAACTCGGCCTGGCGGTAACGGGCGAGCGCCTGATTGGCGCGCGCCGTGGTGCGGCCGCCGGCGAACAGGCTGTGGCGCAGCACCAGGCGTCCGCGTACGTCGTAATCATTATTGGACTCGAGGACGTCGTACCGCGTCGCGTCGACGACGCCGCTGATGCGCGGCAGGCGGTCGGCGCGGGCTGCGCGCCACTCGCGTTCGGCGCTCGTCTCGCGCGCCTTGGCGGCCGCCACCTCGGGCGCCTTCTCGCTGAGGGCAATCGCCTCCTCGGCGCTCTTGGCGGCGCTGCGCGGCGAGATCGGGCGGACGAGCCGTTCAGGCGCCGGTTCGCCGAACGCTTCGAGGTAGCGGGCCCGCGCTGACGACAGCTGCCGCTCGAAACGCGCGACGCGCCCTTGCGCATTGGCGAGATAGGCCTCGACGCGGGCCACATCGCCGGCCGGGCCGTAGCCCTGCTGGAAGCGGAAGCGCGTGTCCTCGAGGATCTGCTGATGCCGCTTGATGAAGTCCTGACCGAGGTCGACGAGCGTCTGGTAGGCGAGCACGTCGTAATAGGCGGCGACCGCGCGCAGGCCAGCGTCGCTCGCGGTGCTGCGCACCTCGGCCTCGGCGCCGCGGATGCGCGCGGAAGCGGCGGCGACGCGCGCCGAGGTCGCGCCAAAGTCGAGCAGCAGCTGCTCGGCCGTCACGTTGGCGTCGGCGCGTGCACGCGGACGCGAGCGCTCGATGATGTTGTCGGGATCGTTGCTGAAGTTGCGCGCGACGCTGTAGTCGCCGTTGAGCTGCGCATCGACGCGCGGCATCAGGCCCGAGCGCACCTCGGCCCGCACCTGACGCGCCTCGCGCTGGACGTTGATCGCTTCCTGCACGCTTGGGTGCTTCTCGATCGCGCGGCCGACGCGCGCGCGGAAGTCAGCGTCCGGCACGGTGCGATGGACGAAGCCGAGAAGCGGATCGGTAGCCGGATCGATCGACTGCGGGGCGCCGGTGGGGCTAGGCAGGCTGGCGGGCGCCGTCTGCGCACTAACAGGCGCAGCGCAGGAAAGCGCTACGGCGAGCAACGCCGAACGTGAAACCTGAACCATGCAGCTCCCAACCCGCACCCAAGGCCCCGACCCCTAACCCCTACGATAGGATCGAGGCAAATATAGACTCATGGGCGCAACGGTAGTTCCGTTCGGTTGTTCTTCAAACGACAAGAATATTATGGATAGGTAACGAATGCGCGTCATCTTGACGCCGCTCGCGTCCTGGGCGCCTGCTGCCGATGCCAAGGTGATGCGGCGTCGGCTTTGGCCGAGCCGTGCGCTGGCCGCGACCTAGCGCGAACGCGGGCTAGCCGCACCGCCCGTCACCTCTGCTAAGCTCGTCCCGAAGCAAGGAGACGAGCCATGCGCGACTATCTGAAATTCTACATCGACGGTCAGTGGGTCGATCCGGTCGAGCCGAAGACCCTCGACGTCATCAATCCGGCGAACGAGGAAGTCGCCGGCCGTATCAGCCTCGGCTCGGCCGCCGACGTCGACCGCGCCGCGCAGGCCGCGCGCCGCGCCTTCGCCAGCTACTCGCAGACGAGCGTCAAGGACCGGCTCGATCTCCTCGGTGCGATCGTCGCCGAATATCAGAAGCGCTACAACGACATGGCCGCTGCCATCACCGAGGAGATGGGCGCGCCGGCCTGGCTCGCGAACCAGGCGCAGGCAGCGCTCGGCATCGCGCACCTCCAGACCGCGATGGCGGTGCTCAAGGACTATAAGTTCGAGGAGCAGCGTGGCA
>JAEZQR010000087.1 GCA_023413015.1 Pseudomonadota bacterium | reverse complement strand
ATCCAACCGAGCCGCGCGGCAATCCGCTGGGCGACTGGTTCGCGAGCCTCGACAAGCTGCAGACACTCGATGCCGGCTTGCGCGTTCTTCCGGCACATAACGAGCCGTTCGAGGGGCTGCACATTCGTACCGAGCAACTGCGCGCCGATCATCTGCGCAAGCTGGATGCGCTTGAGGCGCGGCTGGCCGAACGGCCGCTGACCGCGTTCGAATGCTTCGACACGCTGTTCGGCCGCACGATCAAGGCCGACGAGATCATGATGGCGACCGGCGAAGCGCTCGCGCACCTGCACTGGCTGGAGCGCGCGGGTCGGGCGGTCCGGATCGATGCGGGTATCGACAGGTTCGCCCGCACCTAGAAAGAGGAGACGACGGTGAGCACGGCAACGGTTTGGGACACGAGCTACGGACATCCGGTGCCGTGGCGCACGTCGTTCGAGGCGCTGTCGTTGCCCGAGATGCTGGCGCGCACCGCGGCACGGATGCCGCAGGCATCGTGCATCGACTTCCTGGGCCGCATCTTCACCTACGAGGCCGTCGCGCGGCTCGTCGACCGGGCGGCGGAGGGCTTCCGGCGGCTCGGTGTGACGAAGGGCGTGAAGGTCGGTCTGTTCCTGCCCAACTGCCCGCAATATGTCGTCGCCTACTACGGCGCGATGAAGGCCGGCGGCACGGTGGTGAATTTCTCGCCGCTCTATACCGCCGACGAGCTGGCGGCGCAGGTCGAGGACAGCGAAACCGACATCATGGTCTGCCTCGATGTCGCGCAGCTCTACCCGACGATCGCCAGGGTGCTCGGCACGACGCGGCTCAGGACGCTGGTCGTAGGCAATATCGCCGAGGCTCTGCCGCGCGGCAAGGCGATGCTCTACCGGCTGTTCAAGGCGCGCGAGCGGTCGAAGGTCGTCCCCGACGCCGCGCATGTGACGTTCAAGGCGCTGCTCGCGAACGATGGCCTGAAGGCGCCGCCCGCGATCGACCCGCACGAGGACATCGCGGTCCTGCAGTACACCGGCGGCACCACCGGCACGCCCAAGGGCGCGGTCCTGACCCACGCCAACATGTCGATCAACGCGCAGCAGGTCGATGCGATCGACCCGCAGCGCAATGCCGAAGACCGCATCCTCGGCGCGCTGCCGCTGTTCCACGTGTTCGCCAACACCTGCGTCCTCAACCGCACCGTGCTCCACGGCGGCGAGATGGTGCTGCTGCCGAAGTTCGAGCTGGGCCAGGCGCTCAAGACGATCCACCGTCGCCGTATCACGGCGGTGCCGGGCGTGCCGACGATGTACCAGGCGTTCCTCGATCATCCGGCGATCGAGAAATACGACCTGTCGTCGATCCGGGTCTGCATCTCGGGCGGTGCGCCGATGCCGCAGGAGCTCAAGGCGCGGTTCGAGGCGAAGACTGGCGCCACCCTCGTCGAAGGCTACGGCCTCACCGAAAGCTCGGGCGTGGTGGCGGTGAACCCCTACGACGGCGTGCAGAAGCCGGGTTCGGTCGGCCAGCCGCTGCCGGGCACCGATATCGTGCTGCTCGACAAGGACGATCCGGCCCGGCTCGCCGCCCCGGGCGAGCCCGGCGAGATCGCGGTGACGGGCCCGCAGATCATGCGCGGCTACTGGAACCGGCCCGAAGAGACCGCGAAGGTCTTCGCGGACGGGCGCCTGCGCACCGGCGACATCGGGGCGATCGATGCCGACGGCTACGTCAGCATCGTCGATCGCATCAAAGACATGGTCATCGTCGGCGGCTTCAAGGTGTTCCCGAGCTTGCTCGAAGGGCATCTCTATGCGCATCCGGCCGTCAAGGAAGCGCTGGTGATCGGCGTGCCCGACGCCTACCTCGGCGAGCGGCCGAAGGCGTTCGTCACGCTGCAGCCCGACGCCTACGTCAGCGAGGCCGAGCTTCTCGCCTATCTGAACGGGCGGGTCGGCAAGCACGAGCGCGTCGTCGAGGTCGAGATTCGCACGACGCTGCCCAAGACGATGGTCGGCAAGCTCAGCCGCAAGGAACTCGTCGCGGAGGAACGGGCGAAGCACGCCGCCTCGGCGAACGCGGCTTGACCGTCCCGGCGGGCCCGGCCACAACAGGCTGACGTCATGAGGTGCGTGGGGAGTTGATGGACGGCAAGCCGGACGACGGGATCGACGGGCTGACCTTCGAGCAGGCGCTCGCGCGGCTCGAGGCGATCGTGAAGAAGCTCGAGGCTGGTGAGGCCAGCCTCGAGGAGTCGATCGGGCTCTACGAGGAGGGCACCCGCCTCAAGCGCCAGTGCGAGGCGAAGCTCGCGCAGGCGCAGGCGCGCATCGAGAAGATCCAGGTCGGCGCCGACGGGCAGCCGGCCGGTCTGGCTCCGTTCGACGCCGCCTGATGCACGCCTCGCTCAGCCTCAAACCGGCGCTCGATGCCATCGCGAACGCGGTCGATCAGCGCTTCGACCGGCTGCTCCCTGTTCCGGATGACGCCCGCCGCAGGCTCTACGAGGCGATGCGCTACTGCGCGATCGGCGGCGGCAAACGGATGCGGCCGCTGCTGGTGATCGCGGCCTGCGACCTGTTCCACGTCGACAAGGAGCGCGCGCTGCGCGTCGCGCTCGCGGTCGAGTGTATCCACTGCTACAGCCTGATCCACGACGATCTGCCGTGCATGGACGACGACGACATGCGCCGCGGCAAGCCCACCGTCCATAAGGTCTACGGCAACGCGGCGGCGGTTCTGGCGGGCGACGCCCTCCATGCGCTCGCCTTCGAGGTGCTGGCCGACGAGGCGACGCACGAGGATCCCTTCGTCCGCTCCGAACTGGTGCGCGAGCTGGCGCGTGCCTCGGGCCCGTGCGGCATGGCCGGCGGGCAGATGATGGACCTCGTCGCCGAGAGCGAGCCCTTCGACCTGCCCGCCACGACGCGGCTGCAGCAGCTCAAGACCGGCGCATTGATCCAGTTCTGCCTCGAGGCTGGCGCGATCATGGGGCGCGTCGGCGACGCGCAGCGCAAGAAGCTGCGCGGCTATGCCAAGGACTTGGGGCTTGCCTTCCAGATTGCCGACGACATCCTCGACGTCGAAGGCGACAGCGCGCGCACCGGCAAGGCGGTGCGCAAGGATGCCGAGGCCGGCAAGGCGACCTTCGTGTCGCTGCTCGGCCTCGAACGCGCGAAGAAGCAGGCCGAGATGCTGATCGACCAGGCGATCGGCCACCTCCAGGGCTTCGGCCAGGAGGCCGACCTGCTGCGCGCCGTCGCCCGGTTCGCGATCGAGCGCGACCGGTAAAGCGAGCCAAAGGGGGGCACATGCGCATCGGCGTCTATCCGGGCACCTTCGATCCGATCACGCTCGGGCACATGGACATCATCCGGCGCGGCGCAAAGCTCGTCGACAAGCTGGTGATCGGCGTCGCGACCAATCCGTCGAAATCGCCGATGTTCACGCTCGACGAGCGCGTGGCGCAGGTCCGCCGCGAAACCGACGGCCTCGACCACAATATCGAGGTGGTCTCGTTCGACGCGCTGCTGATGAAGTTCGCCGAGTCGCAGGGGGCGCAGGTGATCGTGCGCGGCCTGCGCGCCGTCGCCGACTTCGAGTACGAGTTCCAGATGGCCGGGATGAACCAGCAGCTTAACCCGAACATCGAGACCGTCTTCCTGATGGCCGACGTTGCGCTCCAGCCGATCGCATCGCGGCTGGTCAAGGAAATCGCCATTTACGGCGGCGACATCACCAAGTTCCTGCCGCCGCGGGTGGCGGCGGAGGTCGCGGAGCGCGTCGCGGCGACGCGGTGACCTGACCGGCTCCTTCTGCTAGGGAGCCGCATGTTTTTCGGACTGAGGAGTGGGGGAATGCGCAAGCTGTTCGCGCTGTTGTTCGGTCTCGTGTTCGCATCGGCTGCCGCCGCGCAGGCGCCGGCGCCCGCTGCGCCGGCCGGCCCCGATCCGGAGAATGTCCTCTATCTCGACCTGTCGACCGGCGGCCGCGTCGGCATCCTGATGCGTCCCGACAAGGCGCCCGCGCATGTCGAGCGCATCAAGACGCTCGTGCGCCAGGGCTTCTACGACGGCCTCATCTTCCACCGCGTCATCGAAGGCTTCATGGCGCAGGGCGGCGACCCGCAGGGCACCGGGCAGGGCGGCTCGAAGCTTCCCGACCTGAAGGCCGAGTTCAACGACCTGCCGCACTCGCGCGGTTCGGTCGCGATGGCGCGCGCGAACGACGAGAACAGCGCCAACAGCCAGTTCTACATCGTGCTCCAGCCCCGCTACGAACTCGACGGCAAGTACACCGTCTGGGGCCGCGTGTTCGAAGGCATGCAATATGTCGATGCGATCGAGAAGGGCGAGCCGCCGGCCAACCCTTCCAAGATCGTGAAGGCCTCGATCGGCGCCGACAAGGTCGCGCCGCCGGCCCCGGC
>JAEZQR010000275.1 GCA_023413015.1 Pseudomonadota bacterium | reverse complement strand
CGCAGCGCCTGTCCGAGCTGCTGATCGACGCGCTCGGCTGGAAGGGGCGCTTCACCGCCATCCTCGGCGCCGACCGCGTGCCGCAGCGCAAGCCGCATCCGGACCATGTGCTCTCGACGATCGAGGCGGCGGGTGGCGACGTGCGCTCCTGCGCGTTCGTTGGCGATTCGATCGTCGACGTGACCGCGGCGAAGGCCGCCGGCGTTCCTGTCGTCGCGGTAAGCTTCGGCTTCCCTGACCGCCCGGCCGATACGCTCGGCGCCGACGCGGTGATCGACCATTATGGCGAGCTGATCGTCACGCTGCGCCGGCTCGCCGCATCCGCCATTTCGTGAACAGATGCCGCGCCAGCATGGCCGGCGGCATGCGGAGCCAGTGGCTGCGGACGTAGAGCGCCTGCCGGCTGAGCGGCCGGGTCGGCATTCCCCACTCATCGCGCGCGAGCAGCCGGCGACGGATCAGCCGGTCGAGCGCGGACGGACGCCCGGCGAGCGCGGGATCGATCTCGGCCCCGAAGAAATCGCGCGCGAAGCGCAGCGCGCGGGCGAGGGGCAGCTCAAGCTGATGCAGGCGCGCGCGTTCGCTTAGGCGCGGCCAGAAATCGGGTTCCGAGCCGAAGTGGCCCAGCAGCCGGTGGATGTCCCACAGGTTGCGCAGTCCGCCCTCGAAGTCGCCGTCGTAGAACAGGTGCGCCACGCTGTGCAGCACCATGTCGGGTGGGTTGAGAACGTAGAGCCCGTTTCCGACGCTGGCCGCATCCGCCACCATCGCTGCCGCATCGGGCCGTAGCCGCGCCGTCAGTGGCAGGATCGTGTGGTGCACGTCGATGATCGAGCCGCGCTCGGCATGTGCGAGCGGCGGCAGCTCGTGCATCCACTGGCGGTAGTAGGCGTCGTCGTAGGCGCCGGTCTTGAGCGGGTGCCAGCCGCCGGCGCGCAGCCGCGCTTCCGCATCGCCGATCGCCGCGCGCGGCACGAGGATGTCGAGGTCGCCCACCGTTCGTCCGTCCGCCGCGGGCAGGCCGGCGACGACATAGGCGGCGCCTTTCAGCAGCACGACCGGATAGCCGCCCCCGCCGAGCAGCCGCGCCGCATCCTGTGCCTCCCAGCGGGCGCTCCGCTGGCTGGCCGCGATGCCGATCGCGGCATCGGCCAGGATCGCTCCGACGCGTTCCGGCGGCGTGGCTCCGGCCTCGCGGGCGACGGCGTCGAGCTGGCCCAGCATCGCCTCCTTGCGCGCCATCCGCACGAGCGCGTTCCAGGTCTCGCCGTCCGCCCGTGCCAGTCGGCTGGGCTCGCGCAGATGTGTGACAAGGAGGCCGAGGTCAGCCATGCACGGCCCACAGCTCGTCGATCAGCGCCTGCGCCGCCGCGCTGGAGCCGTAGGCGATCGCGTAGGCCGGCGTCGCCTCGACCAGCCGCCACAGCGCCTCGAACCCGGCTTCGCCAAGCTTGCGGTAGTTGGTCGACGCCTGGCTCAGCCGCACGAAGGCCTCGGATCGGCTCAGGCGCCGGACGGCCGGTTGCGCGCCCGCTGCGAAGCCCGGCATGACGATCAGCCGGGGCCGGGCCGGCACATCCATCGCTGCCACCGCCTCGGCGGGCGGGATCAGGTGCTGGATCGTGCCCTTGATCGTCCCCTCGAAGCGTGGGCCGAAGCGGTCGGCCGGCACCGCCGCGCGCAGCAGCTCGATCGATCCGTTCTTGAGCGAGACCGGGCGCGGGAAGGGATGCAGCAGGCCGTCGTCCGGGCCGAGCAGCGCGAACTCGTCGCCCAGGAAGCGCCAGCCATTGTAGGCGAGGACGGCGGACAGCGTGCTTTTGCCGGCCCCCGAATCGCCAGTCATGATCAGCCCGCCACCGTCGCGCTCGACGGCGGCGGCATGGAGCAGCAGGAAGCGGTGCATCCCCGCCGCGAGCTGCAGGTTCATCCCCATCTCAAGCGCGAGCAGCCCGTGCGCGCGCGGCACCGGTGCCATCAGCGGGACCTCGATATCGCAGGCGAGCACCAGCTTCGGCCGCAGCCAGCGGCGGAGCGGCGAGGACGGGTGGACGGCAACCGTATAGTCGACGATGCTGTCGACGGTACCGGCCGGATAGTCGCGATAGAGTCGGTCGGCTGCCGCGATCACGCCCGCCAGCGGCGAGCGCAGCCGGAAGGCGAACGGCCCGACGCGTACCGTCCGATTCGGCCAGGGATCGCGGCTCATCGCGCCTCGTCGGCCAGCCCGAGCGCCGCCAGCTCCGTCAGCCGCGCGGTCACGATCGCCAGCGGCGCCTCCTCGGCCTCAATCTCGTGCTCGGCGGCGAGCTTCGCCAGCACGCCCGCGGCATCGAGCGGCTGCTCGTCGATGCTCGCGAGAATCGCGAATAGGTCGGGCGCCAGCACATGCGTCTCGCCCGACGGCCGGTGATAGAGCAGGTACAGCTCATCGACCGCGCGCCAGGCGGCGTCGCGGTTCAGATGGGAAACGTAGCGGATGGCCCCCGTGCTGATCGTCAGACCCGGCGTGCGGCGATCGAAGCAAAGCAGGTGAAGCCCGGCGTGCCCTGCTGCATCTTCTTGATGTACTCGACGTGTGCGTTGAACGCCTCCGACGACAGCGGCTCGCCGTTCGAAAGCGTGATGTTCGGCGGCGTCATCGTACGGATTTCCTCGCCCAGATAGGGGCGTGACGGCGGCGCGTAGGCCTGCTGGGTATTCGGCGCCTGCACGTCGCCATAGGCGTCGACCCAATTGTCGATCGGGATCTCGCAGTTCATGATCGAGTTGGTGGCGGCGAACGCCGGCTTCAGCGTCACGACGGCCGGCACCGCGATGGCGCCCAGCCGCAACAACGTGCGACGGGTGGCGTGCCCGCCGTTCGCTTGCGGCCTGTCGTCCTTATATTCGCTCATGAACCAGCCCTTGTCCTGAAACTGAAACGCCACTCGCCGAGAGGTTGTTCCAGCCCCATTTGGGCGGCACGGATCGGCGGAGGATATTCCGCAAGGGACACAAAGGGTTTAGGTCTGATGATGATGGCGGGGCTGTGGAACGATCGGAACAGGCGGCTGGCGGTGATCGCCGCGGCCGGCGCGCTGGCGTCGTTCGGCGCCTGGGCGGCGACCGGCACGCTCGTCGCCCCGGTCGCCGTGGCGCTGTTCGCGGCCTTCGTCGTCTATTTGGCGGCGACGCCTGCCGCCGAGATGCCGCGACAGGAGCCGGCGGCTACCGCCGCACAGCCGAACGACGCCGTGAGCATCGAGGCGTTGGCCGACCCCGCCCTCATCGTCGATCCGACGTCGCTGCGCGTCGCGAGTGCCAACGCCGCGGCGCGCGGCCTGCTCGGGCCGCGGGTGATCGGTGAACCGCTCGCGGTGGCGCTACGGCACCCGGCCGTGCTCGATGCGGTGCAGGCGGCGCGCGACAGCCGGGAACCCGTCGAGCAGGAGGTGGCGGGGATCGGACGGCAGGAAGGCATTTATCAACTGCGGGTAGCGACAACCGGCAACTGCCTTCTGCTCGTCTTCAGCGACATCAGCGCGGCGCGCCTTGCCGAGCGGATGCGCGTCGATTTCGTCGCCAACGCCAGCCACGAGCTGCGCACGCCGCTCGCGACCATCCTCGGCTTCGTCGAGACGCTGCAGGGCCCGGCGGCGAAGGATGAGGGCGCGCGCACCCGCTTCCTTGACATCATGGCGCGCGAGGCGAACCGCATGACGCGGCTGATCGACGACCTGCTGTCGCTGTCGCGGATCGAGCTCGACAAATATGTCCGCCCCGTCACGCCGCTCGAGCTTCGGCCGTTGCTGGAGGAGGTCGGCCGGACGCTCGCGATGCGGCTGGAAGCGGACCGGCGCACCCTCGCCATCGAAGCCCCCGACGATCTGCCTCGGGTGGTCGGCGACCGCGACCAGATCCTGCAGGTGCTGCACAATCTCGTGTCGAATGCGCTCAAATACGGCCGCTCCGGCACGCCGATCCGGCTGCGCGCCGAGCGCCTCGACCGGCCGCATCGACACGTGCGCATATCGGTGGCTGACGAGGGCGAGGGCATCCCGCCCGAGCATCTGCCGCGCCTCACCGAACGCTTCTACCGCGTCGACAACAGCCGCTCGCGCTCGCTCGGCGGCACCGGATTGGGCCTCGCCATCGTCAAGCACATCGTCCAGCGCCATCGCGGCCAGCTCAGCGTCGAAAGCAAGGTCGGCGCCGGCACGACGGTTTCCTTCACGCTCCCGCAGATCGAGCCTAGCGATGAGCGGACGAGTGTCGCAGGCCAGACCGAAGCTAGCAGATAATCCTTTGATCGACCTTTCAGCCATCCTCCTCGCCGCCGCGGCCGGTGTGCTAGGCGGCGCGATGAATGCGCTCGCGGGCGGCGGCACGTTTGCGACGTTGCCCGCGCTGATCGCCCTCGGGCTGCCGGCCAATATCGCCAACGCCACTTCGAACGTCGCGCTTCTCCCGGGGGCAGGGGCGAGCGCCTGGGCCTATCGAGACGAACTCGGGCCGGTGGCAGGCCTGTCAGTGCGACTACTCGCGGCGATGACCTTCATCTTCGGGCTCGTCGGCAGCCTGCTGCTCGTGCTCACGCCGACCGAGACCTTCGACATCCTCATCCCGTGGCTGTTGCTCTTCGCCTTTGCGGTGATGGCGTTCGGCAAGCGCGCCGCCGACTGGCTTCATGCGCGCGTCACCATCGGCCGGCCGACCCTGCTCGCGACGCAGGCGCTGCTCGGCATCTATGGCGGCTACTTCGGTGGCGGGGTGGGGCTGATCACCACCGCGCTTTATGGGCTGCTCGCCAACATCGGCCCGCGCGAGCTGTTCGCGATCCGCACTACGATGCTGGCCGTGGCGAACCTTGCCGCGGCGTTCATATTCATCGGCTTTGCCATGGTGTGGTGGTGGGCGTGCCTGCCGATGCTGCTCGGCTCGATTGCGGGCGGCTGGCTGGGCGCGCGGCTCGGCAAGCGGCTGACGCACCGGATGGTGCGGATCTGGACCTTGCTTGTCACCGGCGCGACGACCGTCGCCTTCTTCGTACGCGCCTACGGCGGATAGGTAAGGGGGCAGCACGCTGCCCGCCGCATCGGCGAAATGAGCCGATGTCACAAAAGTGAAACGCGATTGTCATAGGGACGGCGTCGTCGCAGGCTATCTGCGGCCATGGGGGTAGGGCTTCGGTCCATGCCGGTTCGTCCCGGCCTCCAAGCGACGAGGAAGCCGGACCGAGTGATCCGAACATGACATTGTCTGCCATCACCCTGCTGATCGTCGGCCTCGCGATCGTGGCCTATGTCAGCGGGCGGGCCCGTGCCGCGGCCTTCGCGGCGCCCGGCCGTGCGACGTCGCGCGAGATCGGGCAGGTGCATTCGCGGCCCAACCAGCACGGCTGGTTCGTGGCGCTCTGGGCGCTGGTGCCGGCGCTGCTGCTCGTCGCGGCGTGGAGCGTCGTCGACCAGGGCGTGATCGACGCCCGCGTCATAGAATCAGTGCCGGCCGACCAGCGCCCGAAGACTGACCTCGACCGCGAGGCGTTCCTGAACGAGGTGCGCGGCCTCGCAACCGGCGAAATCGAGGCGGCGTTCGATCCGAACGCGGAACGCGCCGCCGTCGTCTGGAAAGCCACGCGCAACAGCGCCAATCTCGCGGTGCTCGGGCTGGCCGCCACGCTCGCGCTCGCGGGTGGCGCCTATGCCTTCACGCGCGTCCGCCCCGATTTCCGCGCCCGCCCGCGCGTCGAACGCTTCGTTATGGGGCTGCTGGTGCTCGCCTCGCTCGTGGCGATCGCGACGACGATCGGCATCGTCGGCTCGCTGTTGTTCGAAAGCTGGCGCTTCTTCACGCTGGTGTCGCCGGTCGAGTTCCTGACCGGCACCGACTGGTCGCCGCAGACCGCGATCCGCGCCGATCAGGTCGGCTCGAGCGGAGCGTTCGGCGCGGTGCCGCTGTTCTGGGGCACGATCTTCATCGGCGCGATCATCGCGATGATCGTCGCGATCCCGCTCGGGCTGATGTCGGCGATCTATCTCACGCAATATGCCCGGCCCGGCACCCGGCGCTGGATGAAGCCGCTGCTCGAGGTGCTCGCCGGCGTGCCGACCGTCGTCTACGGCTATTTCGCCGCGCTCACCGTGGCACCCGCGGTACGGAACTTCGCGCTGTCGATCGGGATCGAGAACGCCTCGTCGGAAAGCGCGCTCGCGGCCGGCCTCGTCATGGGCATCATGATCATCCCCTTCGTCTCCTCGATGGCCGACGATGCGATCAACGCCGTGCCGCAGGCGATGCGCGACGGTAGCCTCGCGATGGGCGCGACCAGTTCCGAGACCATCCGCCGCGTGCTGATCCCGGCGGCGCTCCCCGGCATCGTCGGCGGCGTGCTGCTCGCGGTCAGCCGCGCGATCGGCGAGACCATGATCGTGGTGATGGCGGCAGGCCTTGCCGCCAACCTCACCGCCAATCCGTTCGCCAGCGTGACGACGGTGACGACGCAGATCGTCCAGCTGCTCACCGGCGACCAGGAGTTCGACTCGGCAAAGACGCTGTCGGCCTTCGCGCTTGGCCTCGTGCTCTTCGTCGTGACGCTGCTCCTCAACATCTACGCGCTGCGCGTGGTGAAGCGCTACCGGGAGGCTTATGAGTAGCGTCGTGGCAAATTCCGCCCGCACGCCGACCGACTGGTCGTCGGACGCGATGCATGCGCGCATCCGCCGCCGCTACCGGTCGGAGCGGATCTTCCGCGGGCTCGGCCTCGCTGCGCTCGGCCTGGCAGCCGCGTTTCTGGCCTTCCTGCTGATCACGATCCTGTCGCAGGGGCTGAGCGGCTTCCAGCGCACCGAGGTGAAGATCAGCGTCGCCTTCGATCCGGCCGTCCTCGGCGTCGATCCAGCCGCCGTGCGCGGGCCGAACGGCTCGGCGGCGCTGCAGACGGCAGACTATCAGGGGCTGATGTCGCGGTCGGTGGCCGGAAGCCTCGGGCCGGACAGCGACGGCATCGTCAGCGAAGGCGCCTGGCTCACGCTGAGGAAGCATCTGGTGGGTGATCCGTCGCTGCTCGGCATGCGCGCCGATATCTGGGTGCCGACGACCAGCCAGATCGACCAGCTCGCCAAGGGCAAGATCGACCGCGATGTGCCGGCCGTGCAGCGGCCGGTGAGCGACGAGCTCATCCGGCAGTACGACCGGCTGGCTGCCGCCGGCCGGCTCGACACCGGCTTCAACACCACCTTCATGACGACGGCGGACTCGACCGACCCCGAGCTGGCCGGCATCTGGGGCGCCGCGAAAGGCTCGCTCCTCACGCTGGTCGTCACGCTGCTGATCAGCTTTCCGGTCGGCGTGCTCGCGGCGATCTACCTCGAGGAATATGCGCCCAAGAACCGGCTGACCGACATCATCGAGGTGAGCATCAACAACCTCGCCGCGGTGCCGTCGATCATCTTCGGGCTGCTTGGCCTGGCGGTGTTTCTGAACTTCATGCACATGCCGCGCTCGGCGCCGATCGTCGGCGGCCTGACGCTCGCGCTGATGACGCTTCCCGTTATCGTCATCGCCGGCCGGGTGGCGATCAAGTCGGTGCCGCCGTCGATCCGCGATGCGGCGCTCGGCGTCGGCGCCTCGCCGGTGCAGGTGGTGTTCCACCATGTGCTGCCGCTGGCGCTGCCCGGCATCCTCACCGGCACGATCATCGGCATGGCGCGCGCGCTCGGCGAAACCGCGCCGCTGCTGATGATCGGCATGCGCGCCTTCATCGCCGACGTGCCGTCGGGACTGTCGAACCCGGCGACCGTGCTTCCCGTTCAGATCTTCCTATGGTCGGACGAGGTGGCACGCGGCTTCGTCGAGAAGACGTCCGCCGCGATCATCGTGCTGCTCGTCTTCCTGATGCTGATGAACGGCGTGGCCATCTACCTTCGCAACAAATTCGAGAGACGCTGGTGAACGACATGAGCCTTTCCTCGCCCGTCGCGACCGCCGCGACGTCGGCGGCGCGCCCGACGATAAAGATGACGGCGCGCGACGTCAGCGTCTTCTACGGCGCCAAGCAGGCCGTGAAGAACGTGTCGATCGACATCAGCCGCGAGGACGTGACCGCGTTCATCGGCCCGTCGGGTTGCGGCAAGTCGACCTTCCTGCGCTGCCTCAACCGCATGAACGACACGATCGAGGGCGCGCGCGTCGAAGGCCGCATCGAGCTCGACGGCGAGGACATCTACGATCCGAAGATGGACGTGGTGCAGCTCCGCGCCCGCGTCGGCATGGTGTTCCAGAAGCCCAACCCGTTCCCGAAGTCGATCTACGAGAATGTCGCCTACGGCCCGCGCATCCATGGGCTGGCGCGCTCGAAGGCCGATCTCGACGAGATCGTCGCCACCTCGCTCCGGCGCGCGGGCCTGTGGGAAGAGGTCAAGGACCGGCTGAACGACAGCGGCACGGCGCTGTCGGGCGGCCAGCAGCAGCGGCTGTGCATCGCGCGCGCCATCGCGGTCGATCCCGAGGTGATCCTGATGGACGAGCCGGCCTCCGCGCTCGACCCGATCGCCACCGCCAAGATCGAGGAGCTGATCGACGACCTGCGCGGCCGCTACGCGATCGTCATCGTCACGCACAACATGCAGCAGGCGGCGCGCGTCAGCCAGAAGACCGCCTTCTTCCACCTCGGCAACCTGGTGGAATATGGCGACACGTCCGACATCTTCACCAATCCGCGCGAGACGCGCACCAAGGATTACATCACCGGCCGCTACGGCTGAGGCACGAGAGGCAAGTCACCATGGTTCAGTCGCCGGGCCACACGGTCAAATCCTTCGACGACGATCTCCGCCAGCTGCGCTCGCTGATCAGCCAAGCGGGCGGGCTCGCCGAGGCGCAGATCATCGCCGCCATCGACGCGCTCAAGAACCGCGACGCCGAGGCCGCCCTTCGCGTCGTCGAGGAGGACAAGCGGATCGACGCGCTCGAGGTCGAGGCCGAGCGGCTGGCGGTGCGCACCATCGCGCTCCGCGCGCCGATGGCCGACGACCTGCGCGAGATCATCGCCGCGCTCAAGATCTCCGCCATCCTCGAACGGATCGGCGACTATGCCAAGAACATCGCCAAGCGCGCCACCGTGCTGGCGCAGGGCAGCGCCATCGAGCCGCTGGTGATCATGCCCGAGATGGGCCGCACCGTCGCGCGCATGGTGAAGGATGCGCTCGACGCCTATGTCGACCGCGACCCCGAACTCGCGCGCGCCGTGTGCCAGCGCGACAAGGACGTCGACGACTTCTACAACAGCATCTTCCGCTCGCTGCTGACGTACATGATGGAAAATCCCCATCACATCACGCCGTCGACGCACCTGCTGTTCATCGCGAAGAACCTTGAGCGCATCGGCGACCACGCCACCAACGTCGCCGAGATGGTGCATTTCAGCGTCACCGGCGAGCATATCGGCGAACGGCCGAAGGGCCATGACGCCGTCCTTGATACCATGGGGCCCGAGGGAGACGCCTGATGCGCCCCAAGGTTCTCCTCGTCGAGGACGACGCGAACCTTGTCGAGCTGATCCGCTACAACCTAGACGCCGAGGGGTTCGACATCGTCTCGACCGGCGACGGCGAGGAGGCGCTGCTGCTCGCAGAGGAGGAGCAGCCCGATCTCGTCATCCTCGACTGGATGATCGAGAGCCTGCCCGGCATCGAGGTCTGCCGCCGCCTGCGCCGCGCGCCCGCGACCGGCAATATCCCGATCCTGATGCTCACCGCCCGCGCCGAGGAGGCCGACCGCATCCGCGGGCTGGAGACCGGTGCCGACGACTATCTCACCAAGCCCTTTTCCCCGCGCGAGCTGGTCGCGCGCATCCGGGCGGTGCTGCGCCGCCTGCGGCCCGCGCTCACCGGCGGGACGCTCAGCTACGGCGGCCTCAGCCTCGACACCGTCCAGCACAAGGTGACGCGCGACGGCCGGCCGGTGCCGATTGGTCCGACCGAGTTCCGCCTGCTCCGCCATTTCCTCGAGCACCCCGAGCGCGTCTTCTCGCGCGAGCAGCTGATGGACGCGGTCTGGGGCCGCGACGGCGACGTCGAGCTGCGCACGGTCGACGTCCACATCCGCCGGCTGCGCAAGGCGATCAACCTCGACGACACACTCCCCGACCTCGTCCGCACCGTCCGCTCGGCCGGCTACGCGCTCCAGACGGAGTAGGGGGCGCTACCCCGCCGCCCGCGCGTCGAGCGGGTGCTTGCCGCGCTTCACCATCAGCTTGTTGAGCGCGTTGGCATAGGCGCGCGCCGAGGCGATCAGCGTGTCGACATGCGCGCCGACGCCGCGCACCGAGCGCCCGTCCTCGCGCAGCACCACCGCGACCTCGGCCTGCGCATCGGTCCCTTCGGACACGCCATGCACCTCGTAGCGGTGGAGCACGCCGCGGTCGTGCGGCACCAGTTCGTGGAGCGCGTTGAACAGCGCATCGACCGGGCCGTTGCCCTTGGCGGTCGCGGTGCGCGTCTGCCCGTCGATCGATAGCGTCAGCACCGCGCGCGCCGGCAGGTGCGAGCCGCTCCAAGTCTCGACCTCGACGACCTGGATGCGGTCGTGCCCGCGCAGCACCTCGTCGTCGACCAGCGCGACGATGTCCTCGTCGAACACCTGCTTCTTGGCATCGGCCAGGTCCTTGAAGCGCTTGAACGCGTCCTGGAACTCGTTGTCGCCGAGCGTGTAGCCGAGGTCGGCGAGCTTCTGCCGGAACGCCGCGCGCCCCGAATGCTTGCCGAGCACGAGGTTCGACT
>JAEZQR010000314.1 GCA_023413015.1 Pseudomonadota bacterium | reverse complement strand
CTATCACTGGTTCATCGGCGACGGCATGGTGCACGGCATCCGGATCGAGCAGGGCCGCGCGCTGTGGTACCGCAACCGCTGGGTGCGCTCGACCGAGGTCAGCCAAGCCTTGGGCGAGCCGCCCGTGCCGGGACCTCGTCACGGAAACTTCGACACCGTCAACACCAACGTCATCGGCCATGCCGGCCGCATCTTCGCGCTCGTCGAAGCCGGCGCGCACCCGGTCGAGCTCAGCCCCGAGCTGGCGACGCTCGCGCACAGCGATTTCAGCGGCACGCTCAAGGGCGGCTTCACCGCCCACCCGCATCGCGACCCGGAGACGGGCGAGCTTCACGCCATCTGCTATGATGCCAGGCAGCTCAACCAGGTACGGTACGTGGTGGTGGGCGCCGACGGCCGGGTGCGCCGCGACGTCGCCGTTCCCGTCCGCCATGGCCCGAGCATCCACGACTGCGCGATCAGCGAGCGCCATGCGATCGTCCTCGACCTGCCCGTGACCTTCTCGCTACGCACGCTGCTGGCCGGCCATGCCTTTCCCTACCGCTGGAATCCGAAGCACCCGGCGCGCGTCGGGCTGCTGCCCCGCGAGGGGCGCGCGGTCGAGATCGTCTGGTGCGCGGTCGATCCCTGCTACGTCTTCCACACCTGCAACGCCTTCGACCTGCCCGATGGCCGCGTGGTGCTCGACGTCGTGGTGCACGACCGCATGTTCCACGAGAGCCACTGGGGCCCGGACTCGCGGCGCATCGGCTTCGAGCGCTGGACCTGCGACCCCGCCAGGCGCACGGTCGAGCGCGCGGTGATCGACGAGGCGCCGCAGGAGTTTCCGCGCTTCGACGAGCGGCGCACCGGCCGGCCGTACCGCTACGCCTACACCGTGGCGATCGAGCATCCGGAAGCCGCGCCATCGGCCCCGCCGAGCGGCGCGGTCTACAAGCATGATCTGGCGACGGGCGAGCGCACGCTGCACGATTTCGGCCGGGGCCGTATCGCCGGGGAGTTCGTGTTCGTTCCCGAAGGGGACGATGCAGGCGAGGACGAGGGCTGGCTCATGGGGCTGGTGACCGACACCGGCCGTGCCGCCACCGACCTCGTCGTGCTCGACGCGCGCGACGTTGCCGGCCCACCGGTCGCCAGGGTGGCGCTGCCGCAACGCGCCCCGCTCGGCTTCCACGGCAACTGGATCGCTCGCCATGGCAACTGACGGGAATCGCGCCTCGCCAGCCGGAACGATCAAGGTCCACCACCTCAACAATTCGCGGTCGCAGCGCGTCCTCTGGCTGATCGAGGAGCTGGGACTGGCCTATGAGGTCGTACGCTACCAGCGCGACGCGAAGACCATGCTTGCCCCGGCCGAGCTCAAGCGCATCCATCCGCTCGGCAAATCGCCCGTTGTCGAGAACGACGGACAGCTGCTCGCCGAAACCGGCGCCATCATAGAATATCTGGTCACGCGATACGGCGACGGGCAGCTCGCGCCGGCACGGGATAGCACCGACTGGTGGCGCTATATCTACTGGCTGCACTACGCCGAGGGTTCGGCGATGCCGCCGCTGCTGCTCAAGCTCGTTCTCGACCGGCTCGGCATCCTGGGCTGGCCCGCGCGCAGCTTCGTGACCGCCCAGCTCAGGCTCCATCTCGACTATCTGGAGGGCGAGCTCGGCAAGCATGCGTGGTTCGTCGGCGACGAGTTCACGGCCGCCGACGTGATGATGAGCTTCCCGCTTGAAGCTGCCGCCCAGCGCGGGGGCCTCGATGCCGGCCGGCCGAAACTTTGGGGCTTCCTCCAACGCATCCATGCCCGTCCCGCCTACAGACGAGCACTGGAACGCGGCGGCCCCTACAGCTTCGCGTAGGTACCCGCCGCCCGCTCAGCGATAGTTGAAGCTGATGCTGATGCGGTCGTGCTTGCCGGTGCCGGCGACGACTTCGTGGCGGAGCCAGCTTTCCCAGAGGAAGACGGTGCCGGGCCTGGGCTCGGCGTAGACGAAGGTCTGGAGCGTCTCCGGGGCGTCCGGACGGCGCGGCGGAGCGGCCATCATCATCGGCAGGCGCGGGTCTTCGAGCTTGAGCGCGCCGGCGCCGGACGGCACGGCGATGTAGACCGTGCCCGAGACGATGCTGTGCGGGTGGATATGCGCCGAATGACTGCCACCCGGCTTCAGGACGTTGACCCACAGGCTGTCGAGCTTCAGCCGCCGCCCGCCGAGGTCCATCGCGCAATCGGCGGCGAAGGCGGCGACATGGCGGTTGAGCAGCCGCACGAGGTCGGCGAAGCGCGGGTCGCGCGTCGGCAGGTCGTTTAGCGAGGCGTAGGAGGTGTAGCCGCGGTAGTTGTGCTCGCGCGACCAGCGGCGCCCCGCTTGATCCTCGGCGGCGAGCGCCTGGCAGGCCTCTTCAAGCTCAGCAACGAGGGTGTCGTCGCCGAGGTCACCTTCGTAGAAGCGCGTGGCGAATAAGGTGCGGCTGGTCACGCCGTCCGATCCTTCTGACAGGGAAGACGGCGCCCAGATAGCGACGTGGATATGTGTGGCGCAATGCAACCGGGATTCACCTTCGTCGCGGAGCAGATGCGCTTTGCTTATGCTGAGGGTATTGACGCCCCTCCACCTCTCCCGACAATGACGCCTGTTCTTTTCGGGGGAGCCTGCACGCCCATGTCGTTCACCAACCCGCAGCGAGGGCCGATCCGTCGCGTGCTTCGCTGGCTGGTGAGCCTGATCGCGCTGCTGTTCCTGCTGTCGGTGCTGTGGGTGTTCGCCTACCGCTACATCAATCCGCCGACGACGTTCCCGATGCTGGGCGACATGGTCGACGGGCACAGCGTCGCCTATACGTGGCGCGACCTCGATGAGATCGATCCAAACATGCCGCGGGCGGTGATCACCGCCGAGGACCGCGACTTCTGCTCGCACAATGGCTTCGACATGGACGCCATCCGCGATGCGATGATGAGCAACATGAAGGGCGAGCGACTGCGTGGCGGATCGACGATCAGCCAGCAGACGGCGAAGAATGCCTTCCTGTGGACCGGCCGTTCCTGGGTGCGCAAGGGACTGGAGGTCTATTTCACCTTCCTGATCGAGCGTCTCTGGGACAAGCGCCGGATCATGGAGGTCTACCTCAACATCATCGAGACCGGCATCAACACCTATGGCGTCGAGGAAGGCGCCAAGCGCTACTTCGGGCGCGGCGCGGACAAGCTGACCCGCCGCGAGGCCGGGCAGATCGCGGCGGTGCTCCCCTCCCCCCAAAAGCGGTCGGGCAAGAACCCACAGGGCGCCGTGCGCCAGTATGCGCGCAACATCGAGCGGTGGATCAGGGTGGTGAAGGACGAGCGGCTGGATTCCTGCCTGGGGCTCGCCCAATAGCCGTCATCCCAGCCTGTGCCGGGATGATCAGCCTGATATGTCGTACGAGACTTAGAACGGCAGCTTGAAGCCCGGGGGCAGCGGCAGGCCGGCGGTCATCTTCTGCATTTCCTGGTTCGAGACCGTGTCGGCCTTGGCGCGCGCGTCGTTGAAGGCTGCGGCGATCAGGTCCTCGAGCATGTCCTTGTCGTTCGGCGTCAGGAGCGACGGATCGATGCTCACGCCGATGATGCGGCCCTTGGCGCTGGCGCGCACCTTGACCATGCCGCCGCCGGCCGCGCCCTCGACCTCGATGTCATCGAGCTTGTTCTGCGCGTCGGCGAGCTGCTGCTGCACGTTCTGCGCCATGCGCATGATGTCCTGGATGTTCTGCATGATTACGCTCTCCGCATATCCTCGCCGCCTGAGCTAGTCGGCGCATCGTCGGGGTCAACCCCGAAGTCGACGAGCTCGGCACTGGGGAAGGTCGACATCAGTTTCTTGACCGCCGGGTGCGCCAGCACTTCCTGACGCTCGATCTCGCGCGCGTCCTCCTCCTGCTGACGCAGCGTGGGCTTTCCGGGCCTGTCGGTCAGGCTGACGGTCCAGCGCTCGCCGGTCCAGAGCTGGAGGCAGCGCATGAGGCGCTGCGCGAAATCGGCCGGCGTGCGGCCGGCGTTCAGCTCAAGTACCGGCGGGGCGTAGCGCACCTCCCGCGCCTCGTCGTGCAGCATCTGCGCCAGCAACGGCTCATGCTTGTCGTCGAACAGCTTCACCATCGCGGCGAAATCGGCCGGCATCCCGACGGTATCGGCAGGTTTCGCCTCGTGCCGCAAAGGTACGGCCGCGGCGGGCGGAGACACTAGAGCCGGAGCGGGCGCGGGCGGAGATGGCGCTTCTGAACGCATCTGCGGCGCGGGCTCGCGCACCTCTGACTTGGACGCCTCGGGCTTCGGGGCTTCGGAGCGCGGCGCGTTAGACGCTTCGCTGTTCGTCAGCTTGCGGACGAGGTCAGCCGGGTCGGGCAGCGACGAGGCGTGGACGACGCGCAGCAGCGCCATCTCGGCGGCCTGGATCGGCACCGGGGCGGATTGCACTTCGGCGAGGCCCTTCAGCAGCAGCTGCCACAGGCGGTGCAGCGCCGGGAAGGACAGGCGATCGGCCCAATCCCTGATCGCCTGACGCTCGGCCTCCGCCATCGCGGCGTCGGTCGCACCCGCGACCTTAGCGCGCGTGACGGTGTGCGTGAGCTCCAGAAGCTCCTGCACCACCATGTCCGGGTTGACGCCGAGGTCGTACTGGCCGCGCAGATTATCCAGTGCGCCTTTCGCATCGCCGGCGAGAAGGGCTGCCATCAGGTCGCGCACGCGGTTGCGGTCCGACAGGCCGAGCATGTCGCGCACCGCCTGCGCGCTGACGGTGCCGTGGCCGTGCGAGATCGCCTGATCGAGGATCGACAGGCCGTCCCGCACCGAGCCTTCGGCGGCGCGGGCGATGAGTTCGAGCGCTTCTGCATCGACAGCCGCGTTTTCGGCGGCGGCGACCTTGCCGAAATGCTCGGCGAGCTTTTCCTGCGGGATGCGGCGCAGGTCGAAGCGCTGGCAGCGCGACAGCACCGTGATCGGAACCTTCTGCACCTCGGTCGTCGCGAAGATGAACTTCACGTGCGGCGGTGGTTCCTCGAGCGTCTTCAGAAGCGCGTTGAACGCGTTCTTCGACAGCATGTGGACTTCGTCGATGATATAGATCTTGAAGCGCGCCGAGACGGCGGCGTAGCGCACCGCCTCGATGATCTCGCGCACGTCGTCGACGCCGGTGTTCGACGCGGCGTCCATCTCGACGACGTCGATATGCCGGCCGGCGGCGATCGCCTGGCACGGCTCGCATTCGCCGCAGGGATCGATGGTGGGACCGCCCTGCCCGTCCGGGCCGACGCAGTTCAGCGCCTTGGCGATGATGCGCGCGGTCGAGGTCTTGCCGACGCCACGGACCCCGGTGAGCAGCCAGGCATGCGCCAGCGCGCCCCGCGCGATGGCGTTGCCCAGCGTCTTCACCATCGCTTCCTGCCCGATCAGCGAATCGAAGTTCGCCGGCCGATATTTGCGGGCGAGCACGCGGTAGCCGCTGTCGGGGAGCAACAGATCACTCATGAGTCTGAGGGTGGCGGCTTGAAGCCGATAGTGCAAGCCGATCCGCCGCACTTTCGACACGCATGAAGCGTGCCGCCCGCGCGGCTCAGCTTGGTGGGAGCCGAGACGACCCAGACCGGAATCGTTACGGCTGCTTCCTTCCGGACCTGACCGGGTTGGCGAGCGGCCTGCCCGCCCGGCTCCCACGCGTCATATGGTGGGATGGCCCAAGAAAGGCAAGTTGGGAGTTTTCGCCGCGCCGCGACCATGCCACAAGCGCGGCCGTGACTGCCGATCCCTTCACCACTCCGCTCCCGCCCCTCACCCTCGGCTTCGTCGGCAACCGGCTCGACCGCGACGACCGCATCCGGCGCGACCCCGAGATGCTGTGGGCGTTGCAAATGAACCCGCAGGCGCGCTGGCTGGTGCTCGACGGGCTAAACCCCGTAACGCACGGTGATGGCGAGGCGCTCGACCTGCTCTGGGTCCGGCGCAGCGAGGCGCCGCAGGGCGAGCAGGTATTCCTCGGAGTAGACGAGACAGGCGCGCCGCGATTCGCCGTCGCCGGATCGGCGGCCGGGCTCGATGGACAGCCGACCGACGCACGCGGGGCAGCCATGCAGTTCGGCGATGCGCGCGCCGGCATCGTCGCGCAGGCGCGCTCGCTGCTCGACTGGCACGCGCGGCACGGCTTCTGCGCAGTATGCGGCGGGCAGACCAAGATGGACAAGGGTGGCTATGCGCGCGCCTGCCAGGCCTGCTCGGCCGAGCATTTCCCGCGCACCGACCCGGTGGCGATCATGCTGGCGATCGACGGCGACCGCTGCCTGCTCGGGCGGCAGCCGCGCTTCCCCAAGGGCTTCCTCTCGGCGCTCGCCGGCTTCGTCGAGCCGGGCGAGAGCTTCGAGGAGGCGGTGGCGCGCGAGCTATATGAGGAAGCGGGCATCCGCACGGGCCGCGTGCGCTACGTCGCAAGCCAGCCCTGGCCCTTCCCTTCGAACCTGATGATGGCGGCGTTTGCCGAGGCGACGAGCACCGACATCCATATCGACGAGACCGAGCTGGAGGAGGTCGTGTGGATGACGCGCGACGAGGTGCGCTCGGCGCTCGCCGGCAACGGCCCGTTCAAGGCCCCGCCGCCACTCGCCATTGCCCACACCCTGTTGAAAGCCTGGATCGACCTATGACTGACTGGCGTTCGTACGCGACCCACCTCGAATGCTCGGCCACCGGCGAGCGCTACTCGATGGACGAGCCGCAAAACCTGTCGGCGGCGGGCAAGCCGCTGATCGTGCGCTACGACCTCGACGCGCTTCGCGCCGCGATGCCGAAGCCGGCTCTGAGCGACCGTACGCCCGACCTGTGGCGCTACCGCGAGCTGCTGCCGGTGCGCGACCAGCGCCACGTGCTGTCGCTGGGCGAGGTGTCGACCCCGCTCGTCCGCCTCGTCCGCGAGCCGGGCGAGGTGCTGGTGAAGGACGAGGGACGGCTGCCTACCGGCTCGTTCAAGGCGCGCGGCCTGTGCCTCGCCGTCACCATGGCGCATGCCTTCGGGATCAAGCGCGTGGCGATCCCGACCAACGGCAACGCCGGCGCCGCGATGGCCGCTTACGCCAGCCGCGCGGGCATGGAGAGCTTCTGCTTCGCGCCGGAGGATACGCCCGAGATCAATATCCGCGAGATGGCAGCGCAAGGCGCCAAGGTGTGGCGCGTCAACGGCCTGATCAACGACTGTGGGCGCATCGTCGGCGAAGGCAAGGCGGCGATGGGCTGGTTCGACGTCTCGACCTTGAAGGAGCCGTACCGGATCGAGGGCAAGAAGACGATGGGCCTGGAACTCGCCGAGCAGCTCGGCTGGGAGGTGCCCGATGCGATCTTCTACCCAACCGGCGGCGGCACCGGCCTGATCGGCATGTGGAAGGCGTTCGACGAGCTGGAGAAGCTCGGCTGGATCGGATCGAAGCGGCCGAAGATGATCGCGGTGCAGTCGACGGGCTGTGCGCCAATCGTGCGCGCGTGGGAGCGCGGCGAGGAGCATGCCGAGCTGTGGCAGGACGCGCATACGGTGGCGAGCGGCATCCGCGTGCCGGCGGCGATCGGCGACTTCCTGATCCTGCGCGCGGTGCGCGAATCGAACGGCTGGGCGCAGGCGGTCGAGGATGCTGACATAGAGGCGGCGGTGGCGAACCTCGGGCGCAGCGAAGGCTTCCTATTCTCGCCCGAGGGGGCGGCGACCTATGTCGCGTACAAGCAGGCGCTTGCCGACGGGCGAATCGGCGCCGGCGACCGGGTCGTGCTATTCAACTGCGCCACCGGCCTCAAATACCCGCTACCGCCGGCCGATGCTTGGCTCGATCGCACCAAGCCGATCGACTACGTCGCTCTGGCGCGGGCTTAGGCCCGCGCCCGCGCCTGCTTGTAGGTGCCGAGCAGGCGCACCCAGCGGCTGAAGTAGCGTAGCTCGTCGAGTGCGCGGGCGAAGGCCGGATCGGCGGGCGAGCCCTCGATATCGGCGTAGAATTCGGCGGCCTGGAAGCTGCCGCCGCGCATGTAGCTTTCGAGCTTGGTGAGATTGACACCGTTGGTGGCGAAGCCGCCGAGCGCCTTGAACAGTGCGGCGGGGACGCTGCGTACCTCGAACATCAACGTCGTCATCAACATGCCGTCCGCGGGGTCGGGCTCGACCGCTTCGCGCGCGAGCACGACGAAGCGGGTGGTGTTGTGCGCCTCGTCCTCGATGCCTTCGGCGAGGATGTCGAGCCCGTAGAGCTCGCCCGCGAGCCGTGACGCTACCGCCGCGATCGCGGGGTCGTTCAGCTCCGCCGCCTTCGCTGCGGCGCCCGCCGTATCGGCGAAAGCCACCGGCTTGATGCCCCATTCGCGCAGTCGCTTGCGGCACTGACCGAGCGCCTGCGGGTGCGAGAGCGCCTCTCGCACCCCTTCCCGCG
This sequence comes from Pseudomonadota bacterium, assembly GCA_023413015.1. Lineage (GTDB taxonomy): Bacteria > Pseudomonadota > Alphaproteobacteria > Sphingomonadales > Sphingomonadaceae > Sphingoaurantiacus. The sequence goes on along the minus strand of JAEZQR010000314.1, from coordinate 2,833 downwards.
CCGCGCCACGCGGCGCGAGCAGGCAGTGGCGCACGCGGACGAAATGCTCGGCGATGATCGACAGGCCGGATTCGGGCAGCAGGAAGTGGATGTCGGCGACGCGGCCGTGCAGCGAGTTCTCGATCGGGATGACGGCGCGCGCGGCGCGGCCGGCCTTCACCGCCTCGATCGCATCCTCGAACGAGAAGCAGGGCATCGGCGGCGCATCTGGAAACAGTTCGCGCATCGCCTGGTGCGAATAAGCGCCCGGGGCGCCCTGGAAGGCGACTGCGCGGTCGGGCTGCGCCTCGGCAGCCTGTGCCATGCCCGTAATGATATCGCGGGCGAGCTTCGGGTAATTTTCCATGTCGGCGGCGCTTATCACCCCCACCCTTCCCAAGGGTCAAGCTGCGGCGAACAGGGCCTTGGCAACGGCAAGTCGCCCCACTAAGGAGAGCGCAAATTTTCGGGGTAATCTGGAGGCGCTGGTGGACAGTTTCGAGTGGAACAAGATCGCGGGGTGGGGTCTGACCGCTGCCATCGCCGTACTCGGCCTGTCGATCGTCACCGGCATGGTCTACTCGCCGCATCGCCCCGAGAAGATGGGCTATGTGGTCGAGGGCGTCGAGGAAGAAGGCGCGGCCGGCGGGGCTGCGGCCGAGGCCGAGAAGCCGATCGCCTTCTATCTCGCTTCGGCGAATCCGGAGAAGGGCGCGAACACTTTCAAGAAGTGCGCCGCCTGCCACACGATCAACCAAGGCGGCGCCAACGGCATCGGCCCGAATCTCTACGGCATCGTCGGCAACATCCACGCGCATGCGGCGGGCTTCGCCTATTCCAGCGCGATGCTCGAGACCAAGGGCAAGCCTTGGGACTTCGAGGCGCTGAACCACTGGCTCAAGTCGCCCAAGGCCTATATCCCGGGCAACAAGATGAGCTTCGCCGGCATCAGCAAGCCGCAGGACCGCGCCGACGTCATCGCCTATCTGAACACGCAGGGTTCGAACCTGCCGTACCCGGCCGTGCCGGCCGAGACCGCCGCGGCGCCTGCAGCCGCAGCGCCGGCCGGCGAGCAGCCGGCGACCGAGCCGGGCAAGGCGCCGGACGTTCCCGCAGCGGAGGCCAATGCCGCCACCGCCGCGCAGCCGCAGAACAACCGCGGTGGTCCGGCGGCGGTCGACGTCACCGGCCGTGCCAAGGACGATAAGCAGCACTAAGCTGCGTCGCCCGCACTCAATAAGAAAACGCCCCGGTGGAAGCCGGGGCGTTTTTCGTTGGAGCCGGGATCAGGCCGCCGACTTTAGCCGGTCGCGGTACTTCTCGCGGAACTTGCGTACCTTCGGCGCGACCACAAACGAGCAATAGGGATTCGCGTCGCCGTTGTTGGCGAAATATTCCTGGTGATAGTCCTCGGCCGGATACCAGGGAGCGTTGCCGTCTTCGATCGTGGTGACGATCGGCTGTGACCAATCCGCCTGCGCATGCTTGATCGCGGCTTCGGCGGCGGCGCGCTGCTCGGGCGAGTGCGGGAAGATCGCCGAGCGATATTGCGTCCCCACGTCGTTGCCCTGGCGGTTGAGCGTCGTCGGATCGTGGACGTGGAACAGCACGTCGAGCAGTTCCGCATAGGAGATCTGCTCGGGATTGAACTCGATGCGGATCGCCTCGGCATGGCCGGTGTCGCCGCCGCAGACCTGCTTGTAGGTCGGGTTCGGCACATGACCGCCGATGTAGCCGCTCTCGACCGACTGCACGCCGCGAAGGTCGTCGAACATCGCCTCGTAGCACCAGAAGCAGCCCGCCGCGAAGGTCGCGATCTCGGTCGCCATCGACATCTCCTTGTCCTAACCTGTCGTCTAAGTCGGCGCGGGAGAGCAATGATGCAAGGGCTTTGGGCACGGGCGGTCGCAGCGCTGGCGCTAGGTGCGGCAGCCGCCGGTGCTACAGCGGCACCGATCGTCATCGCGCACCGCGGCGCGAGCGGCGAGCGCCCGGAGCATACGCTGGCAGCCTATGAGCTGGCGATCGATCAGGGCGCCGACTTCATCGAGCCCGATCTGGTGTTCACCAAGGACGGCGTGCTGGTCGCCCGCCACGAGAACGAGATCTCGGATACGACCGATGTCGCGAATCGTCCCGAATTCGCCACACGCAAGACCAGCCGGACTATCGACGGACAGACGCTGACTGGCTGGTTCACCGAAGACTTCACGCTTGTCGAGTTGAAGACGCTTCGCGCCCGCGAGCGGCTGCCGCAGCTGCGTTCCACGGCCTATGACGGCCGGTTCGAGGTGCCGACGCTCAAGGAGATCATCGCGCTCGTGAAACGCAAGGAGCGCGAGACGGGCCGGCGCATCGGCCTCTACCCCGAGACCAAGCACCCGAGCTACTTCGCCTCGATCGGGCATCCGTTCGACAGGCCACTCGTCGTGGCGCTGCACGAGGCCGGCTACCGCAAGAAAAGCGATCCGGTGTTCATCCAATCGTTCGAGATCGACAATTTGCGCCGGCTGAACGAACTGACCGAGCTGCGCCTCGTCCAGCTGATCGGTGACCTGCGGAGCGGCCCCGCCGACCGCAGCGGCATCGGCTATGCGGTGATGATCACGCCGGGCGGCTTGAAGGCGATCGCGGCCTACGCCGACGGCATCGGGCCGGAAAAGTCGGCCGTCATCCCGCGCGATGCGGATGGTCGGCTGACCGCCCCTACCCGCCTCGTCGCCGACGCGCACGAGGCCAGCCTTACGGTCCACCCCTACACGTTCCGCGCCGAGAACTACTTCCTTCCCGCCGACTTCAGGCGCGGTGCCGATCCGCGCGCGAAGGGTGATCTGGCCGGCGAAATCTGCGCCTT
>JAEZQR010000293.1 GCA_023413015.1 Pseudomonadota bacterium | reverse complement strand
GGGCCGGCGGGACCGACGACCTCGTCGCGCACCGGATCGACCGGGCCGACATAGTAGATGACGCGGTTCTTGAAATCGACGGGCAGAGGCTCGCCCTTGGCCAGCATGTCGGTCATGCGCTTGTGCGCGGCGTCGCGGCCGGTGAGCATCTTGCCGTTGAGGAGCAGGCGGTCGCCGGCCTTCCAGGTGGCGACCACCTCGGGCGTCAGCGTGTCGAGATCGACGCGGATCGCCTCCTTCGACGGCGTCCAGTTGACCTTCGGCCATTCGGCGAGGTTCGGCGCCTCGAGATAGGCGGGGCCCGAACCGTCGAGCGTGAAGTGCGCGTGGCGGGTGGCCGCGCAGTTCGGGATCATCGCGATCGGCTTCGACGCGGCATGCGTCGGCACGTCGAGAATCTTGACGTCGAGCACGGTCGACAGGCCGCCCAGCCCCTGTGCGCCGATGCCGAGCGCGTTGACCTTGTCGTAGAGCTCGATGCGCAGCTCCTCGATCTGATTCTGCGGCCCGCGCGCCTTTAGCTCCGCCATATCGATCGGGAGCATCAGCGATTCCTTGGCGAGCAGCATTGCCTTTTCGGCCGAGCCGCCGATGCCGATGCCGAGCATGCCCGGCGGGCACCAGCCGGCGCCCATCTTGGGGACCATGTCGAGCACCCAGTCGACGATCGAATCGGATGGGTTGAGCATCGCGAACTTGGTCTTGTTCTCGCTGCCGCCGCCCTTGGCCGCGACCGTGATCTCGACCGTGTCGCCGGGCACCGTTTCGATATGGACGACGGCGGGCGTGTTGTCGCGCGTGTTCTTCCGGGTGAACGCCGGGTCGGCGACGATCGAGGCGCGCAGGCGATTCTCCGGGTGCATGTAGGCGCGGCGCACGCCCTCGTTCACCATCTCCTCGACCGTCATGGTCGCGGCCCAGATGACGTTCATGCCGATCTTCACAAAGGCGACGACGATGCCGGTGTCCTGGCAGATCGGCGGTGGCCTTCGGCGCACATGCGGCTGTTGGTGAGGATCTGCGCGATGGCGTCCTTGGCGGCCGGGCCTTCCTCCAGCTCGTAGGCGCGACCCAGCGCGCGGATATAGTCCATCGGGTGGTAGTAGGAGATGAACTGGAGCGCGTCGGCAACCGATTCGATGACGTCTTCCTGGCGGATTACGGGCACTTGCATTCCCCGGCTAAGGCGATGTTCGCGGGCCTTCTAGCGCGAGCCTGTCAAGGGGTCTACCGAGCTTGAATCAGAGCCGGAAAGGCTAGGCCGTTGAGCTATCGCAAGAAAATAAAAACCGTGATTTCCCCACTTGCGAAGCTCCGGAATCGGGCACAGGATGTGGTTCAGGACCGGGGGGTCACCACTATATAGTGTAGTACGTCACGGAACCGTCATCCGGGATTCGTGTTGGTGACTCGCCGTGTCCGAAGGGCCGGTCCCTGTGGATAACGAGGATATCGGGGATGGTTGGCAAAGACCATCAACCGGGGCGCGACGAACGCGTTGGACCCTCGTAAGCAGGGCAGAAGATTGGGGAGCGTGCTATGGAGTTCAGCGGCAACGAAGCAGCGGCGGTCGCCAGCCTGACGGGCCTGTCGGGACCCGACCCGGTGGCGAAACCCGCCTACAAGCTGAACCTGTCGCATGAGCGCGACAGCCTGCTGACCGAATTCGGCAAGGAGACGCTGCGCGACCGCTATCTGCTGCCGGGCGAATCGTACCAGGATTTGTTCGCGCGCGTCGCCTCGGCCTACGCCGACGACGAGGAGCATGCGCAGCGGCTGTACGACTATATCTCGAAGCTGTGGTTCATGCCGGCCACCCCGGTGCTGTCGAACGGCGGCACGGGACGCGGCCTGCCGATCAGCTGCTACCTGAACTCGGTGGACGACAGCCTCGAAGGCATCGTCAACACCTGGAACGAGAATGTCTGGCTCGCCTCGCGCGGCGGCGGCATCGGCACCTATTGGGGCAATGTGCGCGGCATCGGCGAGCCGGTCGGCCTCAACGGCAAGACCAGCGGCATCATCCCGTTCGTGCGCGTGATGGACAGCCTGACGCTGGCGATCAGCCAGGGTTCGCTGCGCCGTGGCTCGGCCGCCGTCTACCTCGACATCAACCATCCGGAGATCGAGGAATTCCTCGAAATCCGGAAGCCCTCGGGCGACTTCAACCGCAAGGCGCTCAACCTGCACCACGGCGTGCTGATCACCGACGCCTTCATGGCGGCGGTGCGCGACGGCACGAGCTTCGACCTCGTGTCGCCGAAGTCGGGCGAGAAGCGCGGCGAGGTGGACGCGCGCGCGCTGTTCCAGAAGCTGGTCGAGACCCGGCTGGCGACCGGCGAGCCCTACATCATCTTCGCCGACACCGTGAACAACATGATGCCGAAGCATCAGCGCGACCTCGGCCTCAAGGTCACGACGTCGAACCTGTGCTCCGAGATCACGCTGCCGACGGGGCGCGACCACCTCGGCAACGACCGCACGGCGGTCTGCTGCCTGTCCTCGCTCGCGCTCGAGACCTGGGACGAGTGGAACGGCGACAAGCGCTTCATCGAGGATGTGATGCGCTTCCTCGATAATGTGCTGACCGACTATATCGACCGCGCGCCCGACGAGATGGCGCGGGCGAAATATGCCTCGATGCGCGAGCGTTCGGTCGGCCTGGGCGTCATGGGCTTCCACAGCTTCCTGCAGGCGCGCGGCGTGCCGTTCGAAAGCGCGATGGCGAAGTCGTGGAACCTGCGCATCTTCAAGCACATCAAGTCGAAGGTCGACGAGGCGTCGATGGTGCTGGCGCAGGAGCGCGGGGCCTGTCCGGACGCGGCCGACATGGGCGTGATGGAGCGCTTCAGCTGCAAGACCGCGATCGCGCCGACCGCGTCGATCTCGATCATCTGCGGCGGTACCTCGGCCTGCATCGAGCCGATCCCGGCCAACGTCTACACGCACAAGACGCTGTCGGGCAGCTTCTCGATCAAGAATCCGTATCTCGAGAAGCTGCTGATCGAGAAGGCGAAGAACTCGGACGCGGTGTGGAACTCGATCCTCGAGCATGGCGGATCGGTCCAGCACCTCGATTTCCTGACGGCCGACGAGAAGGCGACCTATCGGACCGCCTTCGAGATCGACCAGCGTTGGCTCTTGGAGCTTGCGGCGGACCGCACGCCGTACATCGACCAGGCGCAGTCGCTGAACCTCTACATCCCGGCCGACATCGAGAAGTGGGACCTGCTGATGCTCCACTACCGTGCGTGGGAGCTGGGCATCAAATCGCTCTACTATTGCCGGTCGAAGAGCATTCAGCGCGCCGGGTTCGCCGGCGGGGTGGAAGCGGACAACACGTCGGAGCTGCGCATCGTCGATCTGGAGGAGCGCAAGGACTACGACGAGTGCTTGGCGTGCCAATAACACGCCGGTCAACCTGGCGGCGCCCGTAAGGACGTCGCCGGGTCGGGCGGGGGTGAGGCCGAGCCGGACACCGATCATTCATTCTTGAACCGACCGGCGTCTGCTTCACCCCCGTCATCAAGGTTCGGCGGAAGGGGGACTTTCGCCGAGGAAGGACAGGGGGCCTGCGGGCCCCAGTTGGAGTAACGACGATGCCGCTGCTGGAAGCCTCGAAGAGCTACAAGCCGTTCGAATATCCGTGGGCGTTCGAGTTCTGGAAGCGGCAGCAGCAGATCCACTGGATGCCGGAGGAGGTGCCGCTCGGCGAGGATTGCCGCGACTGGGCGCAGAAGCTCAGCGCGCACGAGCGCAACCTGCTGACGCAGATCTTCCGCTTCTTCACGCAGGCCGACGTCGAGGTGCAGGACTGCTACCACGAGAAGTATGGCCGCGTCTTCAAGCCGACCGAGATCAAGATGATGCTCGCCGCCTTCTCCAACATGGAGACGGTGCACATCGCGGCGTACAGCCACCTGCTCGACACGATCGGCATGCCCGAGAGCGAGTACAGCGCCTTCCTCCAGTACAAGGAGATGAAGGACAAGCACGACTTCATGAACACGTTCGGCGTGGAGACCGACGCCGACATCGCGCGCACGCTCGCCATGTTCGGCGGCTTCACCGAGGGGCTGCAGCTGTTCGCGTCGTTCGCGATGCTGATGAACTTCCCGCGCTTCAACAAGATGAAGGGCATGGGGCAGATCGTATCCTGGTCGGTGCGCGACGAGAGCCTGCACTGCGAAGGCATCATCAAGCTGTTCCACGCCTTCACCAAGGAGCGGAACTGCCTGACCAAGGCGGTGCAGGACGACATCGTCGACGTGTGCCAGAAGGTCGTGCGGCTCGAGGACAATTTCATCGACCTCGCCTTCGAGATGGGGCCGGTCTCCGGCATGACGCCGAAGGATATCAAGAAGTACGTCCGCTACATCGCCGACTGGCGCCTGGGCCAGCTCGGGCTGAAGCCGGTCTACATGATCGACGAGCACCCGCTGCCGTGGCTCGCGCCGCTGCTCAACGGCGTCGAGCACGCCAACTTCTTCGAGACGCGCGCCACCGAATATTCGAAGGCCGCGACCAAGGGGAACTGGAACGAAGTCTGGGACGCCTTCGACCGCCGCAAGGCCGCCAAGATCGCGGCTGCGAACGAGACGGAAGAGGGCGAGACGGGCGAGTTGCTGGGTGGCTCGGGGATGGTCGCGGCGGAGTAACTTGCTCCTCAAGTGCAGGGCGCAGCAGCAATTAAGTCCACTGCCATTGCTTGGCAGCCAGTTTAGCAAGCGGAGTTGCTTGTGAAGGTTTCAGCTGCGCTATGTGCCGGACTCATTATCCTCGCCTCATCGAGTGCCGCGCGGGCAGGCTTGATCGCGAGCTATCCTGAGGGCGTCGGTACGGAGCGGCCAGCAAGTGCGGTCGTGGAGATCGGCACGACGCCCGAGGGCGAGGTGAAGTGCCGCATTCTTGAATCGAGCGGCGACCGCAAGGGTGATATCCAAGCCTGCCGGCAAGCAGCTGAAAAGAGGGGCAAGCAGGGCATCTCACAGACCGTTCCGGTGTGGATCGTACCTGAAACTGCCTCAGGCTACATCGCAGCAGCCCCGAGGGGTGAGCGTAGCCGCTTCACCTTCAAAGACTATCCAGTCGCATCCATACGCGAAAACGAGACGGGTACGGTTGTTACTCGGCTCGTAATAACACCAGCAGGGGCGGTCGAAAGCTGCACGGTACTTACAACAAGCGGGCACCAGCGGCTCGACAGGGTAGCGTGTCAGGTTGCGCAGAAGCGCTTCCAATTTGATCCCGCCACAATAGACGGCAGCCCTGTTCGAGACGTGCAAATTCATTCGACCAACTTCGACATACCCTAATGCTGAGCCATTTCCGGGCCAGATCAGCCTCTTGGAGAACCGCTTGTTGGCACGACAGGACTCATTCCCGCCTCATTTGAGAGTTCTTCTAGGGCCGTAACGAGCATCGGGGGTCGTTATGGAATTTGATCATATGCGGCGCATCCTGCGCGGGCTGGAAGTGCCGGCGGGTGGGTTCGAGGAGTTGCTGGCGAACCTCGACAGGCTCAGGGACGTCAAGCCGTCGGCGGCGCAGCGCGCTTACCTGCGCGAGCGGCTGCCGATGGTGACGGGGCATAGGCCCAAGGGGCGCAAGGCGGCCTGAGCGACGGCGCGGGCGCGCCCGAGGCCGCTGCACCATCCTTGTTCCGTCGGCGAGGCGGACGCGCTAGCGTGCGGCGATGCGCATCGCGGTCCTTTCCGACATTCATGGCAACCTCGCCGCGCTCGACGCGGTGCTCGGCGATATCGCGGGGCGCAGCGTCGATGCGACGGTGAACCTGGGCGACATCCTGTCCGGCCCGCTGCAGCCCGCCGAGACGGCCGACCGGCTGATGGCGCTCGACCTGCCGACGATCCGGGGCAATCACGAACGGCAATTGCTGACGCAGCCGCCCGAGCGCATGGAGGCCTCCGATGCCTATGCACAGGCGCGGCTGACCGAGCGCCACCGCGCCTGGCTGGCGAGCCTGCCCGCGACGCTGTGGCTCGCCGACGACCTGTTCCTGTGCCACGGCACGCCGGCTTCCGACATTCAGTATTTCCTCGAGACCGTCGAGCCCGCGGGCGCCCGCGCGGCGGACGCAGCGGAAGTCCGGGCGCGGGCCGGGGACGTGCCCGCCGCGCTAATCCTGTGCGGGCACACGCATCTGCCCCGCGCCCACCGGCTCGATGATGGGCGGCTGGTCGTGAACCCTGGATCGGTGGGGCTGCCGGCCTATGACGACGGCCGCCCGTATCCGCACGCCATGGAAGCCGGCAGCCCGCACGCGCGCTACGCGATCGTCGAGCGCGGGGCCGATGGTGCCTGGTCCGTCGAGGCGATCACGGTCGCCTACAACTGGGAGACGG